>CASESB010000015.1 GCA_949290475.1 uncultured Bacillota bacterium | reverse complement strand
CTGCCGCACAGCTTCATGATCTCATAGGCCTTCTTGTAGGAATTTTCCTCAAACGTTTCTCCGTCCTCGACGACCTCCACATCCGGCACTCCCGCGTCGTCTCTCGATATTATGGATATCCCGAATTCCGCCGTTATGGCCTCTATCTCGCGGATCTTATGACTGTTTCTCGTCGCCGCCACGATCGTTTTTTTCATATCATTCACCCTATCTGCACATCTGTCTTAATTCAAAACAGCGCCTTAACGCCTATCGCTATCAGGATCACGCCGCCCAGTATCTCGGCTCTCGCACCCAGCATGTCTCCGAATCTGCGGCCGATCAGGATCGCCGCCACTACTATCACCACAGTAACAGCTCCTATCAGAGCCGACGGCCAGAGTATGCTTATCCCTGCCAGGCTGAAGCTGATGCCTACCGCGAACGCGTCGATGCTGGTTGCTATGGCCTGAAAAAAGAGGACGCTCAACGTCATGGCCTTGTCCGGACAGACCTCATGCTTCTTCATATCCTCAAAGCCTTCCTTCACCATCTTGCCGCCGATGACGCCGAGGATGATGAATATGACTATCCCGGAATATTTCGTTATCAGCTCGGCGAAAAGTCCTCCGGCATAATAACCCAGGATCGGCATCAGCATCTGAAACACTCCGAAAAAGAGCGGCATCAGCACGTACGTCACCTTGCTCAGATTCTTATATACCATACCGTTCGTCATCGATACGGCGGCGGCGTCCATGGCAAGTCCCGCGCCTATAAGCAGAATGTCAGCAAAACCCATGATGTCTCCTCTCCCCTAAAACATATACAGATGATTATACCATACATAACCTAGACTTTCCAACTCCCATGGTGTAAAATACTTTCTGTAGCCGGCGCTTTCGGCCGGCTGCTTTTAACTGTTTTATCATTGACGATACGGAGGCCAATATATGGATATCGTGATTTTTGACGGCTACACCATAAACCCCGGCGATCTCAGCTGGGGCAAGCTGGAGGCTCTCTGCGACAGACTGACCGTATTCGACGCCACACCGCCGGATAAGGCGCTGTCACGAATAGGCAACAGCGAGATCCTGATGACCAGCAAATGCAGGATAACCAGGGAATTTATGGAGAGATGCCCCAATCTCAAATACATAGGCTCTACAGCTACGGGCTACAACAATATAGATGTCGCCGCCGCCGCAGACATGGGTATCGCCGTGACCAACATCCCGGCTTATTCCACCGATGCGGTAGCGCAGCATACGATAGCTCTGCTGCTCGAGCTTTCCAACAATGTAGGGCTGCACAACCAGTCGGTGCAGGACGGCCAGTGGTCCTCATGCAAATACTTCTGCTACTGGAAAAAACCTGTCATGCTGCTCACGGGCAAATCGCTCGGCATAATCGGCTACGGAGCCATAGGCAAACGTGTTGCCGAGATCGCCAGGGCTTTGGGCATGACAGTAAACATATACAGCGAGGATCCGGACGGAGCCATGAAATCCGATTTCGTATCGCTGCACTGCCCTCTTACCGAGGATAACGCCAGAATGGTAAACGCGGACTTCATAGTCAACATGAAACCGGGAGCCGTACTCATCAACACCGCCAGAGGCGGTCTGGTAGACGAGCGTGCGCTCGCGGATGCTCTGAAATCCGGATTTCTCAAAGCCGCTGCAGTCGACGTATTGGAGACGGAGCCGCCGTCTGTCGATTGTCCTCTGCTGGGGCTTGACAACTGCATCATCACGCCGCACATGGCCTGGTCTCCGAAGGAGATGAGGCAGGCCGTTATAGACGTGCTGGCGGACAATCTCAGGAGCTGGCTGGAAGGCGGCAGGCTCAACAGAGTGGAATAAGAAAGGAGCCCTTATGAAACACCGAATACTCGCACTTCTGCCCTTCTTCGTATTCATAGTAGTTTTCGCCGGAGCGGGCATCATCAGTCATGATTTTTACAGCATGCCTGCCTACGTGGCCTTTATCATCGCTCTCTTCGTGGCTTTTCTGCAGAACAGGAAAATGTCCTTCGATGAAAAGTTGAAGATCGTTGCCAAGGGCGCCGGCGATGTCAATATCATAACCATGGTACTGATATTCCTGGTGGCCGGAGCATTCTCCGGTATCGTCACCGCTTCGGGCGGCGTGGACAGCACCGTGAACTTCGGTCTTTCCATAATCCCGCCGCAGTTCATGATCGTAGGCATATTCGTCATCGGCTGCTTCATATCGCTGTCAATGGGTACCTCCATGGGCACCATCACAGCCCTGGCGCCGATAGCGCTGGGAGTTGCTCAGCAGACCGATTTCCCTGTAGCACTCTGCATAGGTGCCACAGTATGCGGAGCGATGTTCGGAGACAACCTCTCCATGATATCAGACACCACGATAGCCGCTGTCAGGACGCAGGGCTGCGAAATGAGCGACAAGTTCAAACAGAACTTCCTCATCGTCCTGCCGGCTGCGATCATAACCATAGTAATATTTTACGTGCAGACCATGCACCTCACATACGAGGCCAATGTCTATGACTACCACTTCATCGAAATCGTGCCTTACCTCGTCGTGCTTATCGGTGCGCTTATCGGCTTCAACGTATTCGCAGTGCTGTTTTCCGGCATCATACTCTCGGTGATCATCGGCGTAGCCAACGGCTCCTTCACATTCATGGAGTCATTCGGCATCATCGGCGAAGGAATGACGGGACTTTTCGAGATATCGATAATCTCCATCATCGTCGCCTGCATCGTCTCTCTCATACGTGAGAACGGCGGTATTGCACTGATCATCGACGGCATCAAGAAAACAGCCAAGGGGAAACGCGGCGCTGAGCTGGGTATAGCCGTACTCGTATTCCTCGTCGACCTCTGCACGGCCAACAACACCGTAGCCATAGTAATGTCCGGCCCTGTGGCCAGAGAGATCGGAGAAGAGTTCGGCGTAGAATCGAAAAGGATCGCTTCACTGCTGGATATATTCGCATCGGTGGGCCAGGGTCTGCTTCCTTACGGCGCACAGCTGCTCACGGCAGCAGCGCTCACCGGCATAACGCCTCTGGACGCCATGCCTTACCTCTATTATCCGATACTGATGGGGCTCTGCGCCCTCGCATTCATCGCCTTCAGGCCGCAGAAGGGTCCGCGCACATGATGAAAAATGTGGCGACAGCAACATTTTTATAAACGAGATGTGTTATCATTACCATATGGCAAGCAGAAATACAAAAGAGAATTTATTTTGAAAGGTGTGATATACGATGGCAGGATTTGATGTAAAGAGAAAGATAGCAGAAAACGTAAAGAAGGCCGCAGCCGAATTCGCGGCCAGAGAGGATATCGTTACGGAGCTCGGAGAGCCGATAATAGGATACGTGGATGCGCGCCACCCTCTCTTCGATATATTCATGGACAAAAATATGAGCGAGCATCCTAAAAATATATACAGACCGGGCATAACGCTCATAGTCTACGCCATACCTTACGAGGCTCCTGTAGCCGACAGCAACCTGCAGGGCGACGCCCCCGCCGATAAATGGGTCAGAGCCTTCACCGAATCGATGTGGCTCTCGATGACGCTCAACAGGGTCATACGTGACGCCCTTAACATGACCGGCAGGCTTTCGTCATGCCTCAACACTCCGCTCGACTGGAACGAAAAAACGTTCCGCAGCAAATGGTCGCACAAGCTGGCCGCTTACGCAGCGGGCATGGGCGACTTCGGACCGGCCGAATCCTTCCGTCTCAACGACGGCCGATATGCGAGAATAGGCTCGCTGATCACCGATGGAAAGTACGCCGACGATTTCGATCCTATGACTGACGATCAGCTTGAGGCTGTCTATCTGCACATCCTCAACAACAGCAGATACATCGAGGCCGACGGCGCAGCCTGTACTGCGGAAATGATCGCGTCATGTCCAGGTAAAGCCATATCGGAAAACGGCATCGACAGAGAAAAATGTCAGGACTACTGCCGCTCCATAAACGAATACGTTCCTTGCCCGGACGTATGCGGCAAATGCTTCGGCTTCTGATACTCTTCTATATTCAATGTGATCAGAACGCCCGTGGTGGGCAAATAAAGGCGGATAAATAAAATTACGGCATGATCCTTAAAAGGATCATGCCGCTTTTATTTGCAACTTATTTTTACGCTGTCTTCACAGCGATCACCGCCTCAGGCCGCTGTTACATCATGCCCGGCATTCCGCCGCCCATGCCTCCGCCCATCGGCATAGCAGGTTCCTCCGAAGGAGCTTCCGTTATGCCGGCCTCGGTAGTCAGCAGCATTGCCGACGCCGATGACGCGTTCTGGAGGGCCGATCTCGTAACCTTGGCCGGATCCACGATACCTGCGCCGATCATATCAACGTACTCTTCCGTAGCTGCATTGAAGCCGGTTCCTTCCTTGCTGTCCTTTACCTGAGCCACTACTACGCTGCCTTCAAAGCCGGCGTTTTCAGCGATCTGTCTTACAGGCTCCTCAAGCGCTCTTACTATGATAGCGCCGCCCGTCCTGGCATCGCCGTCCAGTCCGTCAACATACTTGGCTACTGCAGGGATAGCGTTTACGAGCGCTACGCCGCCTCCGGAAACGATACCTTCCTCTACTGCAGCCTTCGTGGAGTTGAGAGCATCCTCTATTCTCAGCTTTCTCTCCTTCAGCTCAGTCTCCGTAGCTGCTCCAACCTTGATAACGGCTACGCCGCCTGCCAGCTTGGCCAGTCTCTCCTGAGTCTTCTCTCTGTCGAAGTCGGAGGTCGTGTTTTCGATCTGCGTCTTGATCTGAGCAACTCTGGCTTCGATCTCAGCAGCGTCTCCTGCGCCGCCAACGATAACCGTATTTTCCTTATCCACCTTGACGGTAGCTGCGCTTCCCAGCATGTCTACGGTAGTCTCCTTGAGCTCATATCCCAGCTCATCGGAGATGACCGTGCCGCCCGTCAGGATAGCTATATCCTCAAGCATAGCCTTTCTTCTGTCGCCGAATCCCGGAGCCTTTACCGCTACGCAGTCGAACGTGCCCTTCAGCTTGTTCACGATGAGCGTCGCCAGCGCTTCGCCTTCAAGGTCGTCGCAGATTATGAACAGCTTCCTGCCCTGCTGTACGATCTGCTCCAGTACAGGCAGTATGTCCTGTATATTGGATATCTTCTTGTCAGTTATGAGTATGTACGGATTCTCCAGCACGGCTTCCATCTTCTCGGTGTCCGTAACCATGTAAGGCGAGAAATATCCTCTGTCGAACTGCATACCTTCCACTACTTCCAGAGTAGTTCCCATGGTCTTGGCCTCTTCAACGGTGATAACGCCGTCCTTGCCTACCTTTTCCATCGCTTCCGCGATCAGCTTGCCTATCTCTTCGTCGGCGGCCGATACGGACGCTACCTGCGCGATGCTTTCGCTGCTGTCCACAGGATGCGCCAGTCTCTTGATCTCGTCTACAGCCACATCTACAGCGCCCTGGATACCTCTCTTCAGCACCATCGGATTGGCTCCCGCTGCGACGTTCTTAAAGCCTTCCTTGATTATGATCTGCGCCAGCAGCGTAGCGGTAGTCGTACCGTCTCCTGCCACGTCGTTAGTCTTGGAAGCGACTTCCTTAACTACCTGAGCGCCCATGTTCTCCACGGCGTCCTCCAGCTCTATCTCTCTGGCGATCGTAACACCGTCGTTGGTGATGAGCGGTGAGCCGAACTTCTTGTCGATAAGCACGTTCCTGCCCTTAGGTCCCAGTGTGATCTTGACCGTATCAGCTAATTTATCCACGCCAGCCTGCAGCTTTCTCCTGGCGTCTTCTCCGTAATGTAATTCCTTTGCCATTGTAAAATCCCTCCTTGTTATTCAACTGTTGCCAGAATGTCTCTCTGATTCATTATCGAGTATTCCTCGCCGTCATACTTGACATCGGTGCCGGCGTACTGCGAGAATATCACCTTGTCTCCTACCTTGAGCTCCATCTTCTCGTCCTCGTTTCCCGGTCCTACGGCAACTACCTCCGCCATCTGCGGTCTTTCCTTAGCGGAGCCTGTCAGAAGGATACCGCTGGCCGTTTTTTCCTCGGCTTCGATCTTCTTGATAACGACTCTTGCTCCCAAAGGCTTAATTCCAATACTCATTATGTCATCTCCTTTACAATTATTCATATTTATTCCACAGGGCCGCGCCCTGTCGTATCCGCCTTCGCCTTTCTGTTAGCACTCATTATTTATGAGTGCTAACTATAATTTACAGCCATTTGCCTCTTTTGTCAACCACCTTTTTCAAATTTCTTTGCAGTGTGTGATGTAGTAAAAGAGATACTGCTGAGCTATGCCTCCGTAATGTCCAAAATTATCGGCGGCAAACGCGGCCATCCGCTTCATATCGTTCTCCTCTATGCCGTAGAGCCTGTGCATGACCTTGCGCACCCATACATCTATCGGAAACCTGTCCAGCTTGTTCATGGAAAACAGCGCTATGCAGTTGGCCACCTTGGGGCCCACGCCGCAGTATCCGAGAAGGGCGTCAAAGGCCTCCTGAGACGAAACCTCTTCCGTACCCAGGCGTTCCAGGCTTTCCAGACCCTCCTCCGCCACCTGTCTGGCCGTATCTATGAGATACCTGGCTCTGTATCCGAGGCGACACGGCGCCAGATCATCGACTGACGCTCCGGCCAGCCGCTCCGGATCGGGCAGCGAATAAAACTGCCGGCTCATGAACTCTCCCGACGGCCTGCCCATCGTCTGCGCCAGCGACTCTATGCACTTTTTGATCCTCGGTATGTTGTTGTTCTGCGAGATGATAAACGAAAGCAGCGTCTCCCACTTTTCCTGCTTTAATATGCGTATGCCGCTGCCAAAGCTGATAGCGCGCGACATGACCGGATCGCCGGCTGCCAGCTCCGCCTTAATGGCTCCGTAATCCCGGTCAAGGTCCAGATAATCGCGCCACACCTCTTCAAAATCATCTTTATCCGCACCGTATATGGTCAGCTCCTGTCCGCTGCTGTCATACGACATCAGCGCCTGCCGCCCCCGCGCCGTACCCAGATACGCGCCGTCATCGCGCCTTTCCCACCTGAAGCACTGGCCGCAGTCAAATATATGATCGAGATCAAAATCCTTTACGCCTTCGACGATCACCGCGCCGTTCTTTTCCGTAACTGTCATCTGCTTTCTCCTGCCTCTTTTCTTGCCGTTTTACCTGTACGCCTGCAAACTTTCGGCTTGAATTCCCGCAAAAGGTTTGTTATAATCAGTGTGTCATTTGATGATTGAATCTTTAAAGGAGGTATGTAAAATGGCTTATGTAATCAAAGACTCCTGCATCAGCTGCGGAGCCTGTGCCGATGAATGTCCTACAGAAGCTATTTCAGCCGGAGACGGCATCTACGTTATCGATGCTGAAAAGTGCATCGACTGCGGTGCTTGCGCAGGCGCATGTCCTGTAGACGCTCCAGTTGAAGAAGACTAAGAGAGAACATATATCATCTGAAAATAATAACCGTTTCGTAATGAAACGGTTATTTAATTTGCCGATATTCTTATGTGCTATTTTTTGTCCTCATGCTCGCGCGTTCTGTTCATATGATAAGCCAGAGAATGAAGACTGTCGCTTATGTGCATGTTTTCAACGGCTACGTGGGTAGGCGTTTCTATGTCTACCGGTGCAAAGTTCCAAAGCCCTCTCACGCCGGCAAAGCACAGCTTGTCAGCCACCTCCTGGGCGGCGTCCTTCGTCGTGCATATCACGCCTATGTCGATATCGTTGCTTTCGACGAACTCCACGATCCTGTCGTAATCCATGACCTCGATATCGTTGATCTTCATACCTATGAGCCGCGGATTTATCTCAAAAATCCCGCACACTATGAACCCTGTCTTATAGTAATAGGTATGATTGGCGATGGCCTGTCCCAGGTTGCCCGCACCGACGATCACCATCTTGTACTGTTTGTCCAGCCCGAGTATGGCGCTTATCTCGTTGTACAGGCCGCTGACACTGTATCCGTATCCCTGCTGGCCAAAGCCGCCGAAATTATTGAGATCCTGCCTTATCTGAGACGCAGTATATCCGGTCAGGTCACTGAATTCACTGGACGATATCTTGTCGATCCCTTTCTTCTGCAGCTCCCTAAGATACCGTCTATACCGTGGCAATCTCTTTATGACCGCGTTTGAAATCTTCGTCTGTCTCTTCATGGCAAGCCTTTTTATCTATGCTCTCGCTTCAACGTAGCTTACGATGTCGCTTACCGTCTGGAACTTCTCGGCATCCTCATCAGGAACTTCGATATCGAACTCATCCTCGATAGCCATGATGATCTCAACGGCGTCGAGCGAATCGGCTTCCAGATCCTTCATCAGATGAGTCTCCATGGTAACCTTGTCCTCGTCTACTCCCAGCTGCTCAGCGATTATTCCCTTGATCTTGTCTAATGTCATGATATATACCTCCATCATAATATTATAATTACCGATTTGGCGCACAGGTCCTTCAACCTGTAACTCCCAATCATTATACTGTGTGCTTATCCTTATTGCAATAGTTTTGACAAAAAAATCACGCTATTGACGACGCTCTACTCCTCCTGGAGCTGCAGCCATTTCTCATACCTGTCGTCGAGATCGTCCTTCTTTTCGGTCAGCGTCCTGCCTATCTCCGCCAGCTTCACATGGTCCGTAGCGACCTCCTGACTGCACAGGCTTTCCTCAAGCGCTCTTATTTCATCCTCAAGAGCGGCGATCTCCTTTTCCAGCGCCTCGCGATGGCGTTTCAGCCTGCGCTCCTCCGCCTCCTTTTCCTTCTGCAGCCGCCTTCTCTCAGCTGACGAAAGCCCGTCACCTGCACTTTCCGACGCCTTTACCGCTTCACCGGCTCTGCTCTCTGCCAGCTCCTCCAGATACTGCTTGCCTGATCTTATCTGCTCCTGCTTCTTTTCTACGTAGTAATCATACGTTCCCAGATAATTTTCCAGTCCGTCCGACGTCAGCTCCACGATCCTGGTTGGTATCCTGTTGAGGAAGTATCTGTCGTGCGAAACTATGATGCAGGTGCCGGGAAAATCGAGCAGCGCCTCCTCGAACACCTCTTTTGACTCTATATCCAGATGGTTTGTCGGCTCGTCCAGTATCAGCACGTTAGCGCCCGACAGCATCAGCTTCAGCAGCGAAAGCCTTGCCTTCTCGCCGCCTGAAAGCGATCCGACGTTCAGGAACACCTCTTCTCCCCTGAACATGAACCGTCCCAGTATATTTCTTATCTCGCCGTCAGTATAGAGGCCGTACGAATCTCTTACCTCCTCTATAACGGTATTGGCTCCGTTCAGGAGCTGCTGTCCCTGATCGTAATATCCGAATTTTACGTTGTATCCGATCCTGACCCTTCCGGAGCTGCACGGCATGTCTCCCATCAGTATCTTCAGCAACGTCGTCTTGCCTATGCCGTTGGCTCCGACCAGGCATACGCGCTCGCCGCGCTTTACATCGAGATCGACGCCGTGAAAAAGCTCCACTCTGCCTGCGCCGTAGCCGAAGCTCTTGGAAACGCCCGCAGCCTCCAGCACGTCACGTCCGCTCTGAAAATCGGCCTTGAACGAGATCTTCATCGTGTCGCGCTCGCCGGCAGGCCGTTCCACGATATCCATGGCGGCGAGCCGCTTCTCACGCGAAGCCGCTCTCTTGGCCAGCTTCTCGGTGCCGCGCTCCTTGAAGCGCCTTATCATATCCTCCTGACGTCTGATCTCCTTCTGCTGCTTCTCGTAGCGCTTGAGCTCAGATTCACGGCGCTTCTTTCTCTCCGCCGCATAGAAGCTGTAATTGCCTTCATATATATTGAGTCTGTGGTTTTCGATCTCGAATATCCTGTTGACCGTCTCGTCGAGAAAATATCTGTCGTGAGAAACAAGCACTATCGTGCCCTTGTAGCTCTTAAGATACTGCTCCAGCCATTTGAGCGTGCCTATATCGAGATGATTCGTAGGCTCGTCGAGAAAAAGGATGTCGGGCTTTCTCATCAGCAGGCACGCCAGCGCCAGCCTCGTCTTCTCGCCGCCGCTCAGCGTCGATATCTTCTTATCGTAGCTGTCCTCCCCGAAGGCCATGCTGGTCAGTATGCCCTTCATCTCGCTCTTATACGTATAACCGCCGCCCTCACGATATCTTTCCTGCAGAGCGTCGTACCTTTCCACGAGGCGCAGGCCTTCGCCGTCATCGTCTTCGCCGGCGGCAGCTTCTATCTCCGCCAGCAGCTTCTCCATTTCACGCTCCATGGCGTGGAAGCCGCCGAATATGCCGTCTACCTCCTCGATGATCGTCTTCTGCGAATCGAAGCCGCCGTCCTGTCTGAGATATCCCGTCTTCGTATCGGACGATACGAAAAATTCTCCCTCCTCGCACGGCAGCTCGCCCGTCAGTATCCTCAGAAGCGTCGTCTTGCCGGCGCCGTTGACGCCGACTATTCCTACCCGGTCCCCGTCGTTTATATGAAACGATACCTTGTCCAGTATGACGTCCGTACCGTATGCTTTTGTCAGATCCTTTGCTGATAATACTATCATTTAAACCTCTGTATCGCTCTCATCACAATTCAAGATTAGGTATGGCGTCCAGGCTCAGATCATCTCTGTCGCCGGCCATGTACCTGTAATACGCGGCGCACCCGATCATGGCCGCATTGTCCGTACACAGCACGGGAGAAGGGTAATAGAGCTTGAGCCCTCTCTCGGCGCAGCCCTCCTCCATCATCGCTCTCAGCCTGGAATTGGCTGCCACTCCGCCGGCCATCACTATCCTGTCCTTGCCCATATCCGTTGCCGCCTTCAGCGTTTTGGCCACTATCACATCAAGCACTGCAGCCTGGAAGCCCGCCGCCACATCAGCCACGTTTATCTCTCTTCCCGCCTGCTTTTCGGAATTGACATAGTTGAGCACACCCGTCTTGATGCCGCTGAAGCTGAAATCAAAGCTGCCCTTTTCCAGGAACACGCGCTTGAACTCCACGGCTGCAGGATCTCCATCGGCAGCGATCCTGTCGATGAGAGGACCTCCCGGATACCCGAGCCCCAGTACGCGCGCCACCTTGTCATACGCCTCTCCGGCCGCATCGTCCCTCGTTCCGCCGAGCACGCGGCACTCGTTGTATCCCGTGACCTCCACGATGTTGGTGTGCCCGCCGGAAACGACGAGGGCCGTGAACGGAGGCTCCAGCTCCCCGTGCTCTATGTAATTGGCGCATATATGCCCGTGTATGTGATGCACGCCTATGAGCGGTTTGCCCGTAGCCAGAGCATAGGCTTTAGCTGTGGCCAGCCCTATCAGAAGCGCGCCGACAAGACCCGGTCCGCAGGTCACGCCTATCATGTCCACATCGTCCATCGCTGCTCCCGCTTCCTCCAGCGCTCTGTCCACCACGGTATTGACGTTGGTCAGGTGGTGTCTGGAAGCTATCTCAGGCACTACCCCTCCGAACTGCTTATGTATGTCTATCTGCGACGATATGATGTTGGAAAGCACGCTGCGCCCCTCCTCCATCACGGCGGCAGCCGTCTCATCACAGCTCGATTCTATGGCAAGCGTCAGTAATTTCCCGTTTCTCATATATCTTTCCTACCTTCTCGCCCGTAAGCGCGTTCACATCCGCTACGGTTTTCACTTCTCATGCCGCCACATTATGATGGCGTCCTCTCCGTTGTTGAGATAATAGCCCCGGCGCAGGCCTTCGGCTCTGAAACCGAGCTTCTCATACAGCCTTATGGCCGGCTCGTTGGAGCGCCGCACCTCCAGCGTATGATGCTTTATGCCCTGGCTCAGCGTAAAATCCAGAAGCACCTCTACGATACCCTCGCCTATCCTCCTGTTTCTGAAGCCCGGTCTCACCGCCACATTGGTGATATGCCCCTCGTCGCATATCCACCAGAGGCCGGCGTATCCCACGACCTGCTTCTCCAGCTCAGCTACTATGTAAAAAGCCCTGGGGTTTTCCGTCAATTCAAACTGCAGAGCCTCCCTGCTCCAGGGATCGGGAAAGCAGAGGCGCTCTATCTCATGTATGGCAGCGGCATCATCGGCCACGGCCTGTCTTATGACCATATCCGCCATATCTACCGGCCTTCCCGCTGCTTCTGACGCAGCTTTCTCTCGGCCTCAGCCAGACGCATATAATCGGGCTCCAGCATGTTGTAGCTCACACCGCCCTCCGCGGCATAAAGCTCCATACCCAGCTGCGCCACCGAGGCCGCATCCTGATATCTGAGCTCCACGGCCGCCGTTTCCACGCCCTCCGGCCGCTGCGCGGCGATATCTTCACCGTATCTGTCGATCGCATCGCCTAACAGCAATATTCGATCATACTTCGCCGCCTTTTCCAAAAATTCGCCAAGCATGTACGGGCCCGCCTTAATCTCCTCGTGCAGACGTCCGTCCTCCATCCTGTATCCGCCGCCGTATATCTGGCTGCGCCTGGCGTCGAGCATCGGACATATCAGGACGTCTTCATCGGCAGCTGCCGCCCCTCTTAACGCCAGAGCCTCCAGACTCGATACCGGCACGCACGGCTTGTCCAGCACCTGTGCCAGCGCTCTGGCAGTGGACACGCCTATCCTTATGCCCGTGAAGGAGCCCGGCCCTCTCGACACCGCTATGGCGTCGATCTCGTTCAGCGTTATGCCGCTTTGCCGCACAGCTTCTTCTATCTGCAGCGTAAGATTCTGCAGATGCGAAAACCTGTCGTTTCCTCTGACATATCCTGTTATGACGCCGTCATCGGCTACCGCTGCCGAAGCAAAGGCTCCCGTCGTTTCTATCGCTAAAATGTACACCTGTATATACGCTCTCCTTCTTTTTCACCGTAATCCATCTCGATGCGGACGGCTTCCTCCGGGATCATATCCTCGATCAGCTCTGCCCACTCCACCACGCAGACACCCTCGCCGAAAAAATATTCCTCGTAGCCCAGCTCGTACATTTCGTCGGGATCCGCTATCCTGTAGACATCAAAATGATAGAGCGGCAGTCTTCCGCTTTCGTACTCCTTGACTATATTAAAGGTAGGGCTGGTAATGGTTTCCGTCACTCCCAGACCCTCCGCTATGGCCTTGGTCAGCGTCGTCTTGCCCGTTCCCAGATCGCCCGTGAGAGCAATGATCAGGCCCGGCTGCGCTTCGGCGCCCAACTGCCTGCCAAAACACCTTACTTCCTCTTCATTTTTCATCAACATCGTCGTCTTTTCCATAACTTAAGTAGTATACCACACAACCGCACGGATATAAAGTATGCGGCCCAAAATCGCGCTTCTCCGTCCCGGAACGACTCATATCGGAGATTTTACCGGGATTTAACACGAACGCGATAGCCGCAGATCACATTTCATATTACAATGTTAAATCAAAACAGATATATGGAAGGAAAACATGGGAGAAAAAATAAGATACAAGGACATAAGAAAAAACAAGGAAATCAATATGCTGATAGAACGCGGCAACAGCGTTCTCAAGAGCATGGGTTATACGGATCATTCCGTGAAGCACGCGGCCAAAGTAGCCGTACGTGCAGGATGGATACTGAAATCACTCGGCTACAATGAGCACGACATAGAGCTGGGCAGGATCGCCGGCTACATGCACGACATCGGCAACAGCGTCAACCGCAGCGATCATGCGCACAGCGGCGCGATACTGGCGTATCAGATCCTCAAGGATCTGAAAATGCCGCTGGAGGATGTGCTGGTGGTAATGTCCGCCATCGGCCACCACGATGAAAGCAGCGGCACGGCAGTCGACCCGATCTCCGCCGCTCTGATACTGGCCGATAAGACGGATGTGCGCAGGAACCGCGTGCAGAATCATATCAAGGAAAACTTCGACATCCACGACCGCGTAAACTATGCGGCCCTCTCCTCCAAGCTGGAGATAAACAAGGACAAGAAAATCATGCAGATGAATCTGGAGCTCGACGATAACATATGCAGCCTGATGGATTATTTCGAGATCTTCCTGGAGAGGATGATCATGTGCAAGCGAGCCGCCGAGGTGCTGGGATATAAGTTCAAGCTGATCGCCAACGGCAGCAAGCTGTGCTGACGCCCGGCGTATCCGCACAATCCTGCAGGGAGGGAAAATGCCTAACAGACATATCACGCTGAAAAAAATAGCTCCGGAGGACAACCTCTATCACTACACCAAATGCCGCGGCGTTCAGGGCATACTCAGGGATAAGTCATTTTTCGCTACCAAGAGCGACTTTCTGAACGATACCAACGAGGTGAGGTACACGCTCGCGCTCACCAGGGAAGTCCTCGGCGAATTCCCCGCGCTCAAAAGCAACGACACGCTTATGGAACGTTTGTCCGTCACGGCCGAAGAGATGAAGCGGCAATGCTATTACGTGCTGTCATTCTCGGTCGAGGCCGACAGCATCACGCTCTGGTCGGAGTTTGGCAACAATACGGGCTATAACCTGGAATTCAAGAGCGGAGAGCTGCTGGATATGATACGCCGGACGAGAAAGATCTCATATCACGGCCTGCTGATATATTCACGCAAAACGCAGCGCGATATCATACGCGAGCTGCTCACGCGCGGCATCCCCGAAAGCCTCGGCTCCACATTCGACGATATAATAAAAAACGCCGCGAAGGATCGCGACGATGAAGTCTTTAAAAAATATTGCCGGCAGTTCAAAAAAGCCATCTCCATATACGCCGTCTTCTTCAAGCAGGAAGAATTCTCGGCAGAAAAGGAATACCGCGTCGTCCTCAAGGAGACGAGCGACAGCGAAGTCCTCTTCCGTGAGAAGGACGGGTTTTTGCTGCCGTATATAAGGATACCCCTGAGAAAGGCCCATGAGGCGGTCAACAGGATAACAGTAGCGCCGCAAAATCACATCGACCTGGCCAAGGAAGGCATGCAGCTGTACGCCAAACAGCTCGGCTACAGCGCGGAGGTCTGCCTTTCCAGAATAAATCTTCGCTACTGATCGTCTGTCTCCTGCACAGTCAGCCGCGTCAGCCTCCCGTCCTGTGCAGGAAGCCCGATATCCTCTTATAGAGGAAGAAGGTCACGAGTCCGTTGATCCCCGCCTTGATGACGTTGAAGCCGACTATGAAAGGCATGAGATCCCATACCATGCTCCTCGGCACGCCCATGAACAGCGGCGTTATTATCAGATTGGCCCCGACCATGACTACGGCCATCGCAGCCGTACCGCATATGAGCGCGATGATGGCAAATCTTCTCGTCTTGTGGAACCTGTAGATGGTTCCCGCCACCAGCACCAGGACGCCGGTAGCGATTATATGCATTATTATGCCGTACGCTCCGCTCGCCGCGCTTACGGTAACGCCCTGCACAACCGAGGTCACGATCGTAAGCAGTATCCCCGCTAAAGGTCCGAAGGCGAACGTTCCTATCAGTATAGGAATGTCGGCAGGGTCGTATTCGAGAAACGCCACTGCCGGGAATATCGGAAAATGTATGAAATATACGAGCACGATGGATATGGCGACCAGCATTCCCATCTTGGCCAGCCTTACGGTCCTTTCACGTCCCGTCATCCTGTGCCTGTCCGTCATATTTTCTTCTGTCTTCTTCTCAGACATATAAGAATCCTCCTGTCAATAAAGCTGCAAGTCCGTTTGCGCCGTCAGGCGCGCCATGGTCATTATAACGGGGAAAACGGTTATATGTCAAGAATTTGAAATTATACGGTTTTTTCACACATTTTCCATTGAATTTGTCTGCTTTTGGGACTACTATAATATATGAGATATATGGAGGCGAAGACATTGAAATTTGATCTGCATTGTCATACTAAGGAAGGTTCACTCGATTCAAGAGTATCGGTGAGGGAATTCGCTCACAAATTCATGGCTCTCGGATACGACGGTTTCATGATAGCTGACCATAACAGCTATAAGGGCTGCAAGGCCTGGGATGCCATAAAGGACGATCCGCGTTACCGCAATTTCTGCGTCATACGCGGACTGGAATATGATACTAAGGACGCCGGTCACGTGCTGGTCATCATGCCGGACGATCTGTATCTGCCAATACTGAAGATACGCGGCATGCGATGCAGCAAGCTCATCAAGGTCGTCCATGCCTGCGGCGGCATACTTGGTCCCGCGCATCCTTTCGGAGCGGCGGCCTCAAGCGCCATGAATTTTAAAAACATGAACGTAAGACTGATGAAGAAATTTGACTTCATCGAAACCTTCAATACATGTGAATCATCACAGTCTAACCGCAAGGCCGCCATACTGGCCGCAGACTGCGGTCTGCCGTGTTTTGCCGGATCGGACTCACACGTCAGCGAATATATCGGCATGGCCTGCACCGAGATCCCCGGCTGCATACGCTGCAATAACGATCTCATCTCCGCAGTAAAGAACGGCGCCGACATCAAGGCGTACGGAACCGAGCGCGGTGAAAGCAAAAAGGCAAAGAGAAAGGAGCACTGGATAGGTGTTCTCAGCTTCAGGCTCTACAACAGAGGGATCGCCAAGGTGATATCCCCGTACAGGAAGCTCAAGCGCCGCAAGCTCATCAAGCCGATAGCGCGACCGAGCGTTTTGCGTCAGCGTGACGCCGATATACGCCATTATATAGTCAGAGGCAAAGGCAGCGGCAAACGCAGCCGCAGCGAGACGCAGCATATGAGAAGCAATAAAAAAATGTCCGGATGATATCGCACTTCGCGATTTTCATCGGGACATTTTTATCGCTGGGAAACCAGGATTCTTTCGCCCATCTCCTCTACCTCCGCAGACGGCTTGAAATCCTGTACGTCATGCTGATATTCCTCATCGATGTAATCCGACGTCATTATGAAATCAGCCGTTGCCCTGTTCGTCGCCACCGGAATGTCGTATACTACGGCGATACGCAGCAGCGCCCTTACGTCCGGATCATGCGGCAGCGCTTCAAGAGGATCCCAGAAAAATATCAGTATATCGATCTCTCCCTCCGCCACCTTGGCGCCTATCTGCTGATCTCCGCCCAGCGGGCCGCTCTTGTACGCCTTGATCTCAAGACCCGTGGCCTTCGCTATAAGCCCTGACGTCGTGCCTGTACCGCACAGCGTGTGCCTTTCGAGCTTCTCTCTGTTTTCCTCACACCATGACACCAGCTCGTCCTTGAGATGATCGTGAGCTATCAGCGCGATGCTCTTACGCTTTTTCATCGTTTCCTTCGTCATTTTTCCACCTCCTTTCATTCGGCGGGCCTGTCCGCCTCTCTATTTTCATTATACATGCCTGCTGCCGCAAGTCCATAGAAAGCGCGCAAATATTACATTCCCTTAACAAATATGCCGCGACATGATCCATATCACGTCGCGGCGTATTTTTCTCTATGCTATTTCACACTGTCCTCTATGGCCTTCGCCATCTGGGATATCTCGATCACTCCCGTATGCCTTACCGGCTTCCTGTCGAGGTCCCTGAGGCCTGCCGGCACTCTGACTCCTGTCTTGTCAGCCAGAGCCCTGACGTATTCAAACCCGTTCTCCTCATCGCCGAGCCCGATGGCGTGCGCTACGCTGTCGGCGAACTTATAAGCGCTGGCGGTAGAGGCGATCAGCGCCGGAGTCCTGTCGCCAGTCTCCTTCACATAGTCCTCGTAGACCTTGTAGGCAACCGCCGTATGCGTATCCATAAGATACCCGTTTTCCGCATACATCCTGCCTATGGTATCGTTCGTTTCCTCGACCGTGGCAAAGCCTCCGTAGAAATCCTCCATGCCTTTTCTTACGGTGTCGCTGACCTCATAGCGCTTGTTCTCCTCCAGATCAGCCATCAGCTTCCTTATCTCATTGCCGTCGTTGCCCGACAGATGATAGAGAAGCCTCTCAAGATTGCTCGATATCAATATATCCATCGACGGCGAATTCGTCAGATAGAAATCTCTGTTTATGTCATATACCCCCGTCTCGAAGAAATCAGTCAGCACCTTGTTCTTGTTTGAGGCACATATGAACCTGTTGACAGGTATGCCCATCCTGCCGGCGTAATATGCCGCCAGTATGTTGCCGAAATTCCCGGTCGGCACTACGATGTTCACTTTATCGCCGTCGGCGATAACGCCTCTCTCCACCAGCTTCACATAGCCGTAAACGTAATATGCCACCTGAGGTATGAGCCTTCCTATGTTGATGGAATTTGCCGACGACAGCCTGCAGCCGTGTTCGGCCAGCTTAACGGCAAAGGCCTCGTCGTTGAAGATCCTCTTGACCCCGGTCTGAGCATCGTCAAAATTACCCTCTATGGCAAATACATGCGTGTTTGCTCCCTCCTGAGTTATCATCTGCCTCTCCTGCACCTGACTGACGCCGTGGTTAGGGAAGAAAACTATGATCTCCGTGCCGGGCACATCGGCGAAGCCCTCGAGCGCCGCTTTGCCGGTATCTCCGGAGGTGGCCGTAAGGATGCATATCTTCTTGTCTTCATTTTCCTTTTTCATGGCAGTGGTGAGAAGATAAGGCAGTATCGAAAGCGCCATGTCCTTGAAGGCCGCCGTCTTTCCGTGATAGAGCTCCAGGAAATAGGCTCCTCCGGCCTCTTTCACAGGCACGATCTCGCTTTCCTCAAACTTACTGTCATAAGCTCCGTCCACGCAGCGCTGCAGCTCCTCTTCAGTATAATCCGTAAAGAAGGCTCCGATTATGCTGCGGGCGATCTCCTTGTACGGCTTGCCCTTCATAGCTGCAACAGCTTCCGGCAATGCCGGTATGCTGTCGGGCACATAGAGCCCCTTATCCTCAGCTATGCCCTGTATCACAGCCTGCGCCGCCGTCTTCGTATCCTCGCTTCCTCTCGTGCTGTGGTATATTATCATCTATTCTTCTCTCCCTTCGATCTCTTCGATAACCTTCACTATATCGTCTACCTCCGCCAGCGCTCCCCGGCCGGTATCCCCGCACGCCAGCAGCGATTCACGCGGTTCGATGAAGCTGTAGCCGAGGCTCTTCAGCTTTTCGATATTTCCCTGAACTATAGGATTCTCGTACATATACGTGTTCATAGCCGGCGCTATATAGACCGGCGCGCGGTTTGCCGCCGCCATGACCACCGTGGACAGAAAATCATCGGCGATGCCGCCGGCGATCTTGCCTATGATATTGGCGGTGGCCGGCGCTATCAGCACTACATCCGCCTTTTCGGCCAAGGATATGTGCTTGACCTCCTTATGATCTATCTCCTCGAACATGTCGGTATAGACCTTGTTCCTGCTGAGCGTCTGCAGCGTTATCGGCGTTATTATCCTGCTGCCGCTCTCAGTCAGTATCACATCCACGTTGTGTCCCGCCTTCGTCAGCCTGTGCGCTATGTCGGCCGCCTTATAGGCGGCTATGCTGCCGGTGACTCCCAAAACTATGTTCATGCGAAACTCCTTCCCTTTTCCATGACGCGTCTGGCGATCATCTCGGCGATCTCTTCCTTGCTCTCCATGGAATCGTATGCGCCGCTTCTGTGTATCAGATATCCCCGGTGATGCTCCGCATCTATCTCCCTGAGATCGTTGGCCAGTACAAAATCGCAGTCGTTTTTCTCCATGAGGCCGCGTCCGACAGCTATCAGCTCCTCGTGCGGCACTCCGCTCAGCAGCTTGAAGCCCACGAGCGTCGTCTCAGGGCTGAGCTTCTTGATGATGCCTATGACCTTGGGAGAGCGCTTCATGTGTATCACCAGATCGTCTATATCCGAGCTTATCTTATTACCGGAAAGATCCGCGCCGTGTTCCGCATCCTCGACGCCTCTTATCCTGTCAAGGGTCGTAACCTCTTTTACCACATAATCGCTGACGGCCATAGCGTGTATCACCGCATCTATTTTCTCCTCCGTCAGAAGCCGCTCCAGTTGTCGCTGCAGATCGGCCACCCCGCCTATCCTCACAGGCTCGACTATGTCGCTCTCGACGTACGGCGCCCTCGTTCCGTGAAGATAATAGATCTTTTCTATATCACCGGCGTAGTTATTGACAAAAGCCGTTCCGATGGCGTATCCGAGCCTGCCCGTAGACGTGTTCGTTATGGTCCTCACATCGTCTATCTTTTCGCTGGTGCCTCCTGCCGTTATGATTATTTTCATCGTCCGTCCTCTCAAGTCCGCTATGTAAATTCGCGCATACCGGCACGGTATCCGCATGGTTTCACAGGTTGAATTATAGCCTTTCCCGCAGTCTCTGTCAAGGCTGACGGCAGCCGCGGGTGCGCTTGCGGATCCGCGCCTAAAGCGCCAGCAGATTTGTCATATCGGTCGCATCGACCCTGTATATCATATCGCTGTCCGCCAGCATTGTGTAGGTGTACGTTACACCGTCCTCCTCTGTCGTATCGCCCATATAAAACGTTATCGTTTCAGTTTCCCCCTCGGCAGCATCGTCATATGTAACCGTAATCTCCTTTCGCGAGGATGAATCGAGACCGTACTCCGTCAGTTCTCCGCTTTCGGCATGATAATCGACACAATCGTCAAAATATATCGATCCCACTTCTCCCGCATAAATCTCAGTAAGGCTCTCTTCTTCATCAGAATCATCGTCATCAGAATCATCGTCTTCCTCCGCTTCGTACTTCAGCAGCGTTTCCCCGCCTCGCGTCACTACTATCTTATGGAAAGAGCTCTCATATATGGATGGGAATATTTCGTAATCTATCAGTGAATCCTCATCAAAGATCATGGAATCCACGATCGAGCTCTCAACGGTATATACGCTCTCCCCATCGTCTGCGGTCATATAATATCCGTCCTCTGTTTCGGAGCCTATCTTCAGCCTGGTGATATCACCCGCTTCATCCTCCATGCTTATCACATATTGCGGTGACTTGAGCCCGTAATCCTCATCAGCGTCCGCATCGCTTAGCTTTCTCGTGCCGCTGACAGCAGTATAGCTATCGAGAGCATTTGTGACCACGCTCTGCTCCAGCGGCAGCTGCCCGTCCGCTTCGTAATACCAGCTGTCCTCATTCCTGCTGAAAGCAAATTCAGTCTCGCCGTTGCTGTATGACAGCCTGACGATGCTGTCGCTGTCCAGCTCCGTCACCTGAAGCCTGGCAGCTTCGGCCACAGCTTCATTCTCTTCCTTCCACTGTGAATATCCGCTTATCCCCAGATACGCCAGCAGCAATACCAGCGCCAATGCCGCCAGTATCACGAATTGTTTTTTATTCATCGTCATCGCCGCACCTACGCCTTTCTTCTTCTGTACCAGAACACAAATCCGGCTATCAGGAATACTGCCGGTATCACGAATATCAGCAGCACGCTTACGGCGCCGCCGCTCTGAACGGTATTGTACTGCACCTCCAGGCTCTTGACTTCTATAGCCAGATTATTCACATTTCCCAGTGATGAGGCCACTACGTTCATGAACATCGTCGTATTGTCAAGATTTGAAAATGCTTCCGTTATCGATTCATCTATCAGCGACTGCGATGCAAACACCGTCAACTCACCCGAGACCACATCGTCGCTGCCGGAATCGTCCGCTTCCTCGTCGCTGTCCTCCTCATCCTCGGCCGCCGTATATGTTGCCGTTGCAGCCAGCACGAAGCTTCCTTCCTCCTGAGTCTCCTCCGTTACGAGATACCCGTAATCGGACGTCTCCATGATCGAGCTCACCTCTATTTCCTCGCTGCTCTCTCCCAGCGTAAGAGCTCTGCTGTTGTTCACCATCACCGTGCCGGTATTCAGCTCTCCCGTTATGCCTGTCGAATCGCTAATCTCCGGGAAAACAGCATAATAGTTGCCCAGGTAATTTCGCTCCATATCGGCCACATATCCGTCTTCCAGCGTTATCTCATACGCCGCCATGAGCTCCGACAGATTGCCATCGGCAGGCGTGTCCTCCGCCATGAGCATGATCACGCTGCCGCCGCTCTTTATATACTCATCGACGGCAGTTTTCTCGCCTTCGCTGATATCCGAGGTGGGCCCGTTGAATATCAGCATATCACAGTCCTCAGGAATTTCCTCCGTCATGAACAGATTCAATGTCTCCGTCTCTACTGCCGACTTGGTCATCAGCGACACCATGGCGCTGGAAAGCTCGCTCTCACCGTGTCCGCCGGCCAGATATACCTTCTTCGTCTCCTGCCCCGTAACCTTGCTGACGGCGCTGGTAAGCTGTCCGTCTCCGTCAAACTCCGTCACGCTGCTGGTGCCGTAGTAGTAATAGCTGTACGCGTCCTGAACGAGTATATCCGTTATGCTCACCGTCTGCGAAAGACCGGTATCCTCACACTCGACCACGATCGTATCCGAATCTGTACCGTATTCCTCAAGCACCGACGGATGCAGTACCGGATCCACGATTTCCATCGAAAGGTGCTTCGATAAATCGGTATATTTATGCAGGAATGTCGTCAGCATGTCATCCAGGCTGTCCTCCTCGGCGATCACCGTTATCGTAACGTCGTTTTTCAGATCGCCTATTATCTCCCTGCTCTTATCCGATATCTCATATATGCTGTTGCTGCTGATGTCGGCCTCCTTAACGCTTTCCGGCAGCTGGCCGACGATCATATTTAAAATTACGGCGATTATTATCACCAGCGCAACGGCGGCGACGCTGTAGGTGCCGTGCCTGAAGGTTATCGTTCCGAACGAAGCTCTGATCGCCTTCTTATTCGGTCTGAGATCGACGCCCGCTACGCTTTTTCTCAATCCCCTTACTGCATTGCTGTATATTTTTTTCTTCATATTGCCACCCTCCTAACTCCAGCGTCTCTTCTCGATGCTCTGCACGGTGAGGAAGATGAATACGCCTATTATCGTCATGTTCATTATCGTCCCCGGCAGATCAAAGAGGCTGTTGAAGGCCGCGTTGTTAAAAGCTCCCGCCACATCCAGCTCAGATAATATCAGACTGAGACGGTTCTCAAACAGCGTCGAATCAACGGCGTATATCACGATCAGCGTCACTGCAGCCAATGCGGTCAGCCCGATAAACAGATACCTGTTCTTATTCACATGATACAAAAGCAGCAGCGCACATGCGATAATGACAGCGATAGCTGCCAGATTGGCAAACGCAGAGCTCGGAAGATAACCGATGAGCGTTTCCCAGATATACATGATCAGCGTCACCGCAAACGTCACGACTGCCGATATCATCGGGCTTTCTGTAATAGATGAAAAGAACATACCCATGGCGATAAAGGCGCAGCCCATGAGGAAAAACTCAAAAATCGCCACGTAATCGGACAGCAGGCTGGCATTGCCCATGCTCTTTATTATCAGCGGAAACAGACAGAACACTACATTGGGCACGAGAAAAACAATGGTCATCGCTGCGTATTTCCCGACAACTATATCTCTTATCTTTATCGGCGACGTGAACAGCAGCTGATCAGTCCTGTTTTTTCTCTCTTCCGCAAACGACCTCATGGTTATCACCGGCACCAGCACGAGCAGCACCAGAGTCACACCCGACAGCGTATATGAAAAGTACGGATAACCGTATCCGATGTTGTATATCATAAAATAAATTCCGACGAACGCTATAAAAAACGCTGTCAACGCATAACCGGTCATAGAAAAGAAAAATGATCTCAGTTCCTTCTTAAATATGGCTGCCATCGCTGACACCTCCTCCCTGAGTAAGCTTCAGATATACCTCCTCCAGCGTGCTCTTCTTTTTCATCAGAGACAATACCGGCAACCCTTCCTCTGCGAAAGCGAAGAATATATCCTCCCTGATGTCATCGGTCCGCTGCGGCCTCAGCTCAACCGTGAACAGTCCGTCCTCCCGCTTCGTCAGACTGCACTCGCCGCTTCCCGATATCCCTGCCAGAGTTCTTCTGATATCCTCTGCGGAGCCCCTGACCTCCAGCATTATCCGTTCCTCGTTCTCAAACAGATTTTCCAGCTTCTCAGGCGTGTCCTCCGCTACGAGTCTGCCGTTGGAGATTATCAATATGTAATCACACAGCTCACGCACCTCAGCCAGTATATGCGAGCTCAGTATCACGGTATGGTTCTTGGCGAGGCTCCTGATCAGTTTCCTTATCTCGATGATCTGCCCCGGATCCATGCCGACCATCGGCTCGTCCAGTATTATCGTCTCCGGAAAGCCTATCATTGCCTGCGCCAGTCCCACTCTCTGTCTGTAGCCCTTAGAAAGATTGGCTATCAGCCTTTCGGACACCTCGCGCAGATTAACCCGCGATATTATCACATCAACCTGCACAGACCTTTCCCTGCCTTTGATCCCCTTCAGCTCAGCTGCCAGCATTAGATACTCTCTGACAGTCATTTCCGCATAGAGCGGCGGTATCTCCGGCAGATATCCCACCGATCTTTTGGCCTTTTCCGGCTCCTTCAGGATATCGGCGCCGTCTATGACGACGGTGCCGTCGGTGGCCGCAAGATAACCGGTAATGATGTTCATAGTAGTGCTTTTACCCGCGCCGTTCGGCCCAAGAAATCCGTATATCCTGCCCTTGCCGATCGAAAAGCTGAGATCCTCTACGGCAGTATGATTGCCGTATTTTTTCGTAAGATGCCTGACCTCTATCATAAAATCTTCCTCCTTCTAGTATTGAACGTCAACTTATTGCATCCACAGTTTTTACTTTATCGCTTTATCCTGGCAGCGCATTGTACAGGAAGTAAATTCCATATGAAAATTTTTTCGCATAGCATTCACATAAAGCACTGCCGTTCATCAAAATTATCTTTACAGCGGACGCAACGCAAAAAAAAGGCTGCCGTATCAGAAATTATCTGATACGGCAGCCCTTTTCACGTTTATGCTCACATCATTCGCAGGCTCTTGCTATTCCGCTTCAAATTCGTCCTTGCCTACGCTGCACACCGGACACTCAAAATCGTCCGCAATGTCGCTCCAGGCCGTTCCTGGAGCTATCCCTCCGTCGGGATATCCTTTCGCTTCATCGTATTCCCATCCGCATACGCTGCATTTGTATTTCATGACCGATTCCTCCTTTTCACTCATTTACTGTACCGATGCCTATAATATACCTGTAAATATCAGGAATTGCAAGACTATTTCAGGTTTTTGAACCTGTCCATGTCGATGTCCTCTCCGCGTTCTCGCCTGTCGAGAGCCTCAAGCACCTCGTTGTACATGTTCCTGGTAACGGGATATCTGTATATGCAGAAGGCCGAAATCAGCATGAAGAGCGCCGGGATGAACGAGAACGAATAACCCGTCCAGGTCAGAGCCGTCTCGCTCTGTATCGCCGCTTCACCGTCAAATCCGGAAAAGCTGAGTATCAGTCCCATCAGCTGCATGGCGACCGCCCCCGATATGGCCTCCGACAGCGACTGCAGCGATATTACCATCCCGGAACGTTCGCTGCTGTTCATCAGCCTGTCCACCTCGCACACATCGTATATCATCGCCGGCACCAGCTGCCAGTAGCAGCTGTTTCCTATGCAGAAAACGACAGACATGATACATGCTCCCGCCATCGACGTGTCTCCGCTCATCCCGAAGATCGTGAATCCGGCAGCACCTGCGATCATGCCGGTAATATAAGTTGTCCTCTTGTCGATCCATCTGTTCACCGACGATATCACCGGTATAAACAGTACGGAGACGAAGGTCATCAGCATCATGATCACGGTGATCTTTGTGCCCGACAGCCCCATATTATATGTAAAGAAGTACATCCTGTCGGCGCAGAACACGGTGTAGCCGATCAGATAGAACACGCTCGCTCCTAGTATGTAGCGCACAGTTCTCAGCTTCATGATCTCGAAATAATTGGCCAGCATGCTGACAATGACGCGCAGACCGCCGGTCCCCTTTTTCGCTTTCGGCTCACCTGCCGACCCGTGATCTTTGTTTTCATCCTTTATGCCAAGAGCGGCCGCAAGGATCGTACCTCCCGATACCACTCCGCACAGTATGCCGGTCGTCTGCCAGCCAGCCTCCGTGGAATACCCCATATCGGTCATGATCTCCACCAGGATGTTAGGCAGCACCAGTCCCATCATCGTACCTACGGCATTGAAGAAGGATACGTAGCCCCTCAGCACTGTGCGCTCATCGTAGCTACCGGTGAGCTCGGAGCCCCAGGCCAGATACGGCACGAAAAACGATGAGAATCCCGTCCAGAACAGTATTATCATCACGCCGTAATATATGACCATCACTTCTTCGCTGGCATGTATGTCCAGGAAGAACAGGGAGGTCAACACTGCCAGCGGTACGGACGCTGCTATCAGGAACGGCTTTCGTTTCCCGAATCTCGTGTGCGTGTTATCGGAAATATATCCGACAAATGCCCCGCACACCGTGTCCCATACCGAGCCGATCGCTGTGATGGTTCCCGCTACGGCCGGATCCATTCCCGCCACCGTGGTGAGAAAGAACAGTGCGAACGTTCCCATTATGTTGTACAGCGCCGAATCGCCTACTCCGGCCACTCCGTACAGCATCTTTGTCCTAAGCCTTAACTTTTCCATATCCCTCCGTACATACCGCCCTTTGAATGCACCAGCGCTATTCTTCAGGCACTCCTACGATCTCCTCTTTTATCAGCTCTTCTATCTCTGCGTCCGAATATCCCAGAGACTTCATAATATCTTCCGTATTTTCGCCCAGAAGCGGCGATGACTTCGCTATACCGCCCGGCGTTTCGCTGAATTTTATCGGGATGCCGAACCCCTTGTACTTCCCGACATTGATGTCTTCTATCGTCTTAACCATATCGCGGGCCTTGAACTGTTCATTATCAAGCGCTTCTATCGGAAGCAGCACGGGCGCGGCGGACACGCCGTGTTCCATAAATCTCTTCACCATATCATCAGCGCTCTTATCCTTCATAAACTCCCGCATTGTCGCTGTGAATTTTTCATAATTCCTGCGTCTCAGCTCACCGCTCGCATATAACGGATCGTCCTGCAGCTCCGGTCTTCCTATCGCCTCGCAGAATCCCGGCCACATATCGTCATCCGTTATACCTACGGCGATCTCGCCGTCCCTGCATACGTATTTGTCGTACGGCACGACTTCCCTCGGTCTTGCATTGCCCGTACGGCTTATCTGTTCGCCCGTAAGGCTGTATGCCAGCACGGCGTCCTCTATGGTCGCGAACATGGTATCGAGCATGGCGACATCTACCCTGCAGCCCCTTCCCGTTCGCATCTTATTATAACACGCCATGACTATTCCGAGAAACATCATGATTCCTGTGTAGCTGTCGCCTACCGACGCGCCCGACCTCAAAGCCGGGCCGTCCGGATATCCGGTCATCTCCATGAACCCGCACATGCATTCGATGACGTTATCGTACGCCGTGCTTTTTCTCATCGGGCCTGTCTGCCCGAAGCCCGTTATCGATGCGAATATGATCTCCGGATTGATCTCCTTTGCCACGTCGTACCCCACGCCGAGCTTGTCCATAGTGCCGTATTTGAAATTCTCCAGCACGACATCAACCTGGGCAAAGAGCTTTCTGATCACTTCCTTGCCTTCAGGCTCGCTGAGGTCTATGGCGATGCTCTCCTTATTGCGGTTGTAAACCGCGAAGTATCCGCTGTTGCCGCCGTTTACATACGGCCCCCAATATCTCGACTGATCTCCGTCCTCTACTCTTTCCACCTTGATGACTCTTGCTCCGTAATCCCCCAGATTCATCGCACAGTACGGTCCGCTGTATGCCTGTGTGAAATCAAGTACGGTTATTCCTTCCAATGGTCTCATCATATCTCCTCCTTTTCACACATGATGATGCTGTCCTCTATCATCGCTTTTATTTCGGATGCATCATATCCCAGCGTCTCCGCGATTTCCACGGTGTTTTCTCCCAATTCCGGCGCCGAGCTGATATCGGTATCATCGTTTACAGATATTTTGATCGGCATTCCCGGCATCTTTACGCTTCCCAGAGCTTTATCCTCTACGGTGACTACCATGTGGCGCTCCTTTACCTGTTCATTGTCGAAGGCCTCCTGAACGGTAAATCCCGGTCCGCTCGGTATATTCCACGGCTTCAGCAGATCCATGATCTCCTGTCTCGTCATATCCTTGAATTTTTCCGCGATGATATCGCGAAGTCCGATCTTGCCGTTTTCCGTATAATAGTTCTCCCCTCTGGCTTCATTGCTGTTGTATCGCGGATCGTCGATCAATTCCTCCATATCCATGGCCTCGCAGAATTTTTTCCACTGCGAATTTGTAGAAACTGCCGTCGAAAAAATACCGTCCTTCACTTCAAACGTATCATAAGGCGCTATGGAGCGCGATCCGTTTCCTTCACGATGGAACCTGGCCCCTGCCATCGAGGCTTCTGCAAGGCAGTCCTCGAGAGCGGTCAGCATGCAGTCGGCGGAAGCGACATCTATTTTCTGTCCGCGCCCTGTTTTCTCTCTTACCATCAGCGCCATTACTATGCCTGCCGCAAAGAAATTGCCGCCGAACTGATCGGCCATGCGCGTTCCGTGCGCCGTAGCCTCGCCGTCCGTAAAGCCCGTCACCTCCATCAGCCCCGACAAGGCCTCCGAGGTCAGATCGCAGCCCGGCATGCAGCTGAACGGTCCGGTCTTGCCAAAGCCTGTATGCGACGCATATATGATCCCCGGATTGATCTTCCTGGCCTGCTCATAGCCCAATCCACACCGCTCAAGCTCTCCCGGAAGAAAGGACTCGCATACGACATCGGCTTTCTCGATCATTGCCATGATCAGCTTTCTTCCTTTTTCTGATTCCCTGTCTACACAGACGCTCTTCTTGCCGCGATTCATATATGCGTGATAAGCGCTCCCCTTCTCCGTTTTAGGGAAAGTATCCCTGAGAAGATCGCCGCCCTTTTTCATATCTTCGATCTTTATTACTTCTGCGCCGAAGTCTGCCAGAAGCATAGTTCCATAACTCCCGATATGCCCCTGGGTAAAATCTATGATCTTTATCCCGTTTAAAATTTTTGCCATCTATGCCTCCTTATTCAAAAGGCGCGGCGAAGATTACGATGAAATTCGCCGCGCCAGCAATGACATGCCGCTCTGCTTACTGTGGATCGTCTACTACGAATACCACTGTTCCTTTTACGGCCAGAACCGGCTCGTCGAACACTTCGGAGCGATCGCTTTCCCCATCGTATGCCGAAGTCTTATACATCTCGTAGCCGAGAAGCCTGGAGCGCGATCCGTCCTTGATGACCCAGCATATTATTTCAACTGCGTCGAGCATGTGTACCGAATCCACGATGTCCGCATCTATATGAACGATGAGACCGCCGTCTCCGTTATCCCTGATGTTGCACAGCTCTGTGCAGCAGTCTATGCACTTTTCTATCAGCTTGCACCCCGATATCATTTCGAGAGGATAGTGCGTGTCCTCGCCGCCGAACGAAAGCCTGAACTTAAGCTCTTTTACTCCCAGTCCCTTCTCAACCTTGCTCAGTGATGCTCTCTTTTCTCCTACTACCTTTGCCATTTTTCTTTCCTCCTGTCTATGCTCTCTTGTCTACCTTATTGCCCGCTACCTTGAATGCTATCGCCGCAACAGCATATATTACCGATATGACGAAGATCGCATCCTTGATCCATTCTCTTATCGATGCGCCGTCGGTGCCCATGAACTTCAGCCATCCGTACGCGCCTTCAAAATACGATTCCCAGCCTTCCTCGTACCAGCCGAACCAGAAGAGTGAACCGATCAGCCCGATAACCGCCAGTATCGCGAAAACGACCGCTATCCTGTGGAAATCTCCGACAGCCAGCTTTGTCCTCG
Source organism: uncultured Bacillota bacterium (assembly GCA_949290475.1). Classification (GTDB taxonomy): domain Bacteria; phylum Bacillota; class Clostridia; order Peptostreptococcales; family Anaerovoracaceae; genus Lentihominibacter. The sequence continues at coordinate 13,985 of CASESB010000015.1, read as the reverse complement.
GATTGATAGGATACTTTTCCGGATCGATGGCGTACAGCCCGCCGTACATTCGTTTCCAGATTATATACAGTACAGGCGATGACAGGAACGCTATCATGCCGCCGAGATAGTAATCGGATCCGTTCAGAAACAGAGCTGCAACAGCGATGAACAGCGCCGGAGCCACCAGCAGCTTTACGAAACCGTCTCCGCCCGGGATCCTGAAAGGTCTCGGCATATCCGGCTCGTTCTTCCTGAGCGCAACTGTGGACAGGAATACCAGCACGTAGTCTACCATCAGAAGCATAACGTCCATCGTTACCAGTACATCGAAGTTGAAATTGCAGAGAAGCAGCGATACAACGGTAAGCGACAGTACGCCCACGTACGGCACGCGTCTCTTCTTGCTAACCTTGGCCAGGCTCTTAGGAGCCAGGTTGTCTACAGCCATGCCGTAGAAGCCTCTCGATATGGATATCATCTGCGCGTTGAACATCGACAGCTCTGCGCAAACGGCTGTAATAGTGAATACAGGAATTCCCCATGATCCTGCTAAAGCCAGCACGTGTCCGAAGGATATGCCTCCGTCCGGGTTCCAATCCTGCCAGTGACCTACCGATGCCAGACCTGCTATTGTCGGCAGTATGTATGAGAAGGTTACCAGCGGCAGTATTATGAGCAGTCCTCTAGGGATTACCGACTTATCCTTACACTCCGTTGCCAGCGTTGACATCGAGGTGTATCCGGAATACATCCACATACCTGTTGCCAGCGATGCTCCTATGGAGCCCAGCAGTGTGTAATCGCTGCTGTTGTAAAGCGGATCCATCGGATTGTAATTCCAGTTGCAGAATCCTATCACCGTTACCGCAAGGAATACCAGGAAAATAAATGCGGAGAAAATACTGCTGACCCTTCCGACATCCTCTATACCCATGAGATTGATAAATGTGAATACCAGAATGATTGCTGCCATAAATGCAAACTGGGCAGTTTCAGTCATGTCCGGGAACAGCATTCTCGCATACGAGCCTGCCAGAACTACGTAGACGGTATTGTCTATGTAGCACGACAGCGTCCTGCACCAGCCGCCCTGGAATCCCCAGAACTCTCCTAATCCTCTCTGTATCCATTTGTAAAAGCCGCCCGCATCTGTTATGGCGCTGCCGAGCTCAGCTGCGCACAGGGCCTGTGGCGCCGCCCATACAAAAGGCAGTACACAGAGAATTATGATCGTGATACCGGGTCCTCCGTCCGGGATCATTTCGTCTATACCGAAACATCCTGCAGCTACCAGACAATACATTATCATTACAGCTGCTCTCAGCGTTATGTTATGTTCGGCAAGACCTTGTGTTTTTTGTTGACTCATTTTCTCACCTCCTAAAATGAAAGACAACCACGTATATATTGATGCTCTTAAACACACCAACAACAGGAGCAACGAGCGTGCCAATGCGCCCGCCAAAATTATCTGACTATGCTGAACCTTTTGATTTTTCGTGTTCTCGCGATTTTTTCTTTTTGTCCGTCCGGCAGTTTTATGATCGTCATCCTAATTTTTGCCTGAAAAAATGAGTCAAAACCATTAAATTCTGCTCAAAAAAGAGCAGGCGGCTGATCAAATTTGATCAGCCGCCTGCCTTTCGTCCTTCATCCGCGTTGCCCGAAGGCTTACCTCAGGCCGTACTTGACTATCTTCCTGTTCAATGTCGCTCTGGAGATCCCGAGCGCCTTTTCCACCTCTGCGGGGCTCCCCAGCTCATTCATGTATTTCTGTATCACACTCTTCTCCGTCTGCTCGATGATCTCCTGCAGCGAGCCCTCCTTCGGCTCCGCATCCTCCACCTCGTCAAACAGCATGCGCTTCACATGCTCGTCGTTTATGATATCATCCCTGACCGTCAGTATGAGCCTTTCCACCAGGTTCTGCAGCTCTCTGACGTTGCCCGGCCACTGATAACGCTGCAGCACGTTCAGGCTGCTGAGTGAAAACTCCTTTGACGTTCCGTATTTGCCGTTGAAATAATCGGCGAAGTAATATACCAGCGGCACGATATCCTTGAGCCGCTCGCGGAGAGGCGGCACCTTGATCGGGAATATGTTCAGGCGGTAATACAGGTCCGCTCTGAATTCGCCGTTTTCCACCTTCTGCTTCAGATCCTTGTTAGTCGCCGCGATTATCTGCACGTCGACAGGAATTTCCCTGTCGCCTCCAACGCGCATTATCTTATTCTCCTGCAGGGCTCTGAGAAGCTTCACCTGGAAATCCAGCGAAACATCTCCAATTTCATCCAGAAACAGGATCCCATTGTTAGCCAGCTCGAAATATCCCTTTTTACCCTTCTCGTTTGCGCCCGTGAACGCGCCCTTTTCATAGCCGAACATCTCCGATTCCAGGAGGTTTTCCGGTATCGCTCCGCAATTGACCGCTATGAACGGGGCGTTTTTTCGTTCTCCGTTCTTATATATTATCCTGGCGACGGCCTCCTTGCCGACGCCGGTCTCTCCCTCGATGAGCACGCGCGAGCCGTACTGCGCCGCCGTTATCGCCAGCTCCACCACGCTTTTCATCTCCTTTGACTCGAGCACCATGTCGACCTCTTTGGCCAGAACGGATCGCAGATAAGCGATTTCGCTTTTGTACAGATCCAGCTCCTCCTCATTTATGCGCAGCTGTTTCTTCATTATATCCAGCTCACGCAGCTCGCGCTCGCAGCACACTATCATTTTTATCTCGCCGTCTTCTATATACGGTATGCCCGTCGTCAGTATTTCCGTCTCCTCGTGCTGCACGAGCGTCGCCTTTTTCTTTTCCTTCAGCACCTCCAGGGTCACGGATGTGTCGTATATGCCGTCATGCACGAGCTCATCCATGGTTCTCCCTATAATATTTTCCCGTTTCTGACACCCCAGCGCCTGCTTATTCACCTCCAGACAAATCCCCTTGCCGTCGGTGATCCAAATCCCGTCATCGATACATTCGATTATTGCTCTTACGTATGCCTTAACCTCGTCGCTCATATTATTAAAATCCATATTTCCCCTCACAAGCAATTGTCATTGTATTCCGACTATACAGTTTGATGTCTACTATATCATTTAATCAGATACAATTCAAGCACCCTCCCCGGTCATCCGTACCGCCATTTCCCCTGTACTTTCCCTGCGATTATGATATACTTGACTCATAACAGACTGCTCATTTCTAATTAAGGAGAATTCAAGATGAAGAGACCATTTGTATTCATGCTGGCAGCGGTATCATGTATGCTCTGCATCGTTCTGGCTTCATGCGGCAGCTCGACGCTGTCAGGCGATCTTCAGAGCTATTCCAACGCTGACGGCTCATGTTCAATAGAGCTTCCTACTTCTGAGGAATCGTCGTGGACGATAAAGGAAGGCACGCCCTCCAGCATACTCGACGTTTCCGATTCCTCCGATACGATAAATATCCGCGTGCAGTGCGTCGCCAAAAGTCAGGTCCAGCCCTTAGCGTCGGATCTCGACTCCTACATGGATTATGCGCTGATAAATACGCTGGGAGATCTGCTGGCTGACGCCGCGCTGGAGGAGGCTGAGGCTGACGTTCCCGAGTTCATTACCGGCAGCCTTATATACGACTTTGATCTCTCCGGCGATGTTAAAGGCAAGGTGCTCTTTATGGAAAGCGAACGCTGCTACTACACCTACCTGATCATGGCCGTCGATGAAGCATACTCCGGCAATGAGAGCGCGCTGCTGGACAGCGTGCTGTCCCTAAAGGAAACGACTGAAATACCTGCTGCCGATGAAGAGAGCAGCGGGCAGTAATACAGCTACAGCCCCGCAGGTCAGCTATCAGGCTCACCCTGCAGAATACAGAAAGGAAGGAACTATATGGATAACAACGTAATGTTCAAGATCAGCTACGGGCTCTACATCCTCACCGCCAAAGACGGAGACAAGGCTAACGGTTGCGTGATAAATACGCTCCAGCAGGTGACGACGAGTCCCAACCGGATCGCGATAACCGTCAACAAGGGTAATTTCACGCACGATATGATCGCGAAGACAGGTAAATTCAACGTCTCCATACTCAGTGAAAAGGCCGACTTCGATACGTTCAAGCATTTTGGCTTCCAGAGCGGACGCGACGTCGACAAGTTCGACGGATACCCTTACGAGACAGCCGCCAACGGCATCCCTTATATAACGAAAGGCGCCAACAGCTTCCTTTCCGGTGAAGTCATCTCCACTAGCGATCTCGGCACGCACACCATGTTCATCGCCGATGTGGCTGACGGCGAGGTCATCAGCGACGACAGCTCGCTGACATACGACTATTACCACAAGCATATCAAAGAATCGCCTCAGCAGACAAAAAAGGGCTGGGTATGTAAGATATGCGGATACGTTTATGAGGGCGACGAGCTGCCGCCTGACTTCGTCTGCCCGCTGTGCAAGCACGGTGCAGCTGATTTTGAAAAGCTTTAAAGCCGCTACCTGCGCAGGCTCACAGCGCTCAGCTGCAAAATCACCGTAGCCGCAACCGTCATCCGGGGCATCGCTTATAAGGATTTTCCCCGGATGCTTTTATTTTTGCTTGAACAGCTCACGCAAATATGCTATACTGTCATTCGTAGACAAGCTCTCTTGGTCAAGTGGTTAAGACGTCGCCCTCTCACGGCGGAATCAGGGGTTCGACTCCCCTAGGGAGTACCAGAATTTTAAGATCCGTTGGAAGATTGAAATTCCAACGGATCCTTATTTTATTATGCGGGTTATAGGACAAAATGTGTTGGTCATCGTATATTTACATGTTTTCTTACTTTTTCACGATGTATATGTAAAATTTTCAACATTTACGGGTCAACGCAGTTGCAACTAGGCCATTAAAGGTAGCAAAATTCTTTCTACCATGTTTTGTTCTATATATAGCTCTCACATGCATTCCAAACAAATCGGTTACTATTTCTATTATTCAACAATACTACTTGCCACCTCATCCTATCCATTTCTGGATTTCTCTCTATTGCCTGTACCGGTCAAGGGAGTGTTGTGTAGAAATAAAGGTCGCGAAATTCATAAAACTTATTTTCAGCATTTATAAAGATGAAGTTAAAATGCGACTTCAAACAAACCTTATCACCTGTTTTACAGTTCTTCTCACCAATCTTGTTTTACAACTGCAAAATTTTCAACATCTGTACGCCGGCGCCCTTCAAATAGCCTCTCAAGAGTCCAAAAATACCACAGTTTGCCCTTTATAAAAATTGTCCAGTTTGCTTAATCCCATTAACTATTGCAGTCATCCTCCCGAAAAGCGCTCGACAACTGCAAACATCAGCCAAAGCATAAAATAGTGATAAAACTTCAAATCACAATTTCACAATATCTTATATCTGTGTATTAAAATCGGCGCTGCTTTATTACGGCTACAGCGACTTTTCACCTCGTCAATGGTCAATTGCCGTTCCCCGCACCTTTTCACGAACAAGACTGAATATCGACGCTATTGCGACAAAGGTGTATTTTGTGCAACCCACCTTGTTTGAAATCGGAAAAACAAGCGGGGATTTTAATGGGGTGCAGCTTGCTATTTATGATCGGGAACGCACCATTTGCGACTGTTTCAAATACCGCACAAAGCTGGACAGAGAAATGTTTAATAAGGCGCTCAAGGCCTATGTTGCCGACAAAAATAAAAACCTGATCACACTTTCAAGTTATGCAAAGAAAATGCGGGTTTATAAAAAAATGATGGATGTAATGGAAGTGCTGCTCAATTGCTGACATTGCCGAAAAGCTCGTGTTGAAAGGCGGGCTATTTCTTTATTCCTTGACTGAAAATGTTTGTTTGACTTCGACTTCTTCGTTCCGGGCTTATAACCCTGGCAGTATCTATTCTGCGCGCATTTTAAAATGATTTGTGTTATAATGACTTTACAAAGCCCGCTTTGAAAGGAGGCAGCAGCAAATGAAGATCTCAAGAGTAACGGCCGTATATATCAGCCCTACCGGAAATACCGAGACCGTGACCTCGGCCATCGCCGAAAGGATCGCCGAGCATTTTGGCGTCACGGTGGAGTATGATGATTTCACATTGCCTGAATCGCGCAATTATACCAGAGAATTCGACGAGGACGAGCTGGTAGTGTTCGGTACGCCGGTATACGCCGGTCGTATCCCCAACAAATTCCTGCCTTTCGTACAGGAGCTGTTCAAGGGCGACGGCACCCTGGCCGTGCCTGTGGTCTGCTTTGGCAACAGGAACTTCGACAATGCTCTGATCGAGCTGAGGAATGAACTCGAAAACAACGGCTTCCATACCATAGCCGGAGCCGGAATCGTAACGGAGCACGTTTTTTCCGAGACGCTTGCGACAGGCCGGCCTGACGACAGCGATCTCACACAGCTGGAGGCCTTCGCCGAGGATGTTGCCGAAAAAGCAGAGGCTCTGACCGCCGCTTCCATACCGGGACCAATTTCCGTACGCGGCGACGACCCTGTCGGCCCGTATTACAGACCGCTCGGCATCGACGGCCAGCCTGCCGTTTTCCTGAAGGCAAAGCCAAAGACGAAGGAGGATCTCTGCAACGGCTGCGGCATATGCGCCAGAGTCTGCCCGATGGGCTCCGTCTCCAGAGAGGATACGAAGGACGTCACCGGCATCTGCGTCAAGTGCCATGCCTGCATCAAGAAATGTCCTACAGGCGCCAAGTACTTCGACGACCCGGCATTCCTGTCGCACGTGGAAATGCTCAAGGCAAACTATGCGAGACGTGCGGAGAGCGAATTTTTCATTTGATTATCCTGAGCGAATACGAAAAGAGGACACTACATGGAATTCAGAAAAGCGACCATGGCTGATTTTGACGTAGCCTTTGATTTCATAGAAAAGCTGTGGTCTTACAATACATACAATAAGGAAGAGATACGAAAGGTATATGCAGACGTCCTCAGTGACGACAGCAATTTCGCGTTTTTTGCCATAGAGAACGGCGAATATCGCGGCTTCTGCCACTGCGCCTGCTTCAACACCTTCTGGTTATCGGGCATGACATGCTATCTGTCAGGGATAATCACGGCTGAGGATGTCCGCGGCAAGGGCTACGGCGTCGCCATAATGGATGAGGTCGTACGCATCGCAAAGGAACGCGGATGCAAGGGCGTGGTGCTGGATTCAGGCATGCCGAGAGCCGAGGCTCATGCTTTTTATGAAAAATACGGCTTTGACAGAGGCTGTTACGGCTTCGACCTCATATTCTGATCCGTATTCACGGGCCGTGCTGCCACGGGCCCGTGATCTGCACGCGGAGCTGACGCATGACGATATTTTCGTTAATGCGGCAGCTCCGCTTTTATTTGGCCGCGGCCGCCGCAGCTTTGTGACATAGTCACTGTTTCGATCTGCAATATGCGTTATCATAATACCCGACACCAGCGAAAAGCTATTGTAACGAACTATATGGAGGGTCACATGAACGAAAACGATAACAAGCCGGCCGTGAGAAAGCGCGCCGAGGTAATGCGAAAGCTGTGCGTTGCCTGCGGCTGCTGTGCGCGTGTATGTCCAACATCTGCCGTAGCCGTACACAGGGGTATGTATGCCTGTGTAAACGCAGACTCCTGCGTCGGGTGCGGTAAATGCGCATCATCCTGCCCCGCTTCAGTGATAGACATGAAGGAGGTTACCGCATGAAAACTAAGAAAAAATGGTACGATTACCTGTGGATATTCTCGCTCACATACCTGATACTGGGCTTTTTCAATATACTGTTTGCCTGGATGGGGCTGCTCTGCTTCTTTATCCCCCTCCTCATCGCCGCGATCGGCGGCAGCAAGGTGTATTGCGGCCGTTACTGCGGAAGAGGTCAGCTGTTTCAGCTGGTAGGCGGACGCTTCGGCCTGTCACGAAAACGCGACGTCCCTCGCTGGATGAGATCCCGCCTGTTCAGATATGCGTTCCTGACCTTTTTCATGACCATGTTCTTCGTGATGCTGTGGGCTACGTATCTCGTGCTTGCGGGCGCCAAGGATCTCAGTCAGGCCGTTACGCTGCTGTGGACGTTTGACGTTCCGTGGCACTGGGCGTATCACGGCACATTTTTCCACCGGTGGGTGGCTCAGTTCGCCTTCGGGTTTTACAGCATAATGCTGACATCGACGATACTGGGGTTTGTGACGATGATACTGTTCAAGCCGAGATCATGGTGCGTCTACTGTCCGATGGGTACCATGACCCAGCTCATATGCAAGGCCAGGAATCACAAGGCAGAGCGCGAGCCTGAAGCTCTTCAGATATAGATAGAATATTGATCATCGTTTCTCGCTCAACGCCATCAGGCGCTTTTCATCTGCGATCTCGACTTCACCCCGGGACAGCCTTACCATACCCTCGCTCTGAAAATATTTCAGCATCCTGGTAACGACTTCTCTCGCGCTTCCGAGATGGTTGGCTATCCTCTCATGGGTGATGGTAAGCCTATCGCTGCCCTCAATGGCGCTTTCCTCAAGGAGAAAGGCCGCCAGCCTCCTGTCAAAGCTCGTAAAAAGCGTCTGTTCCATCAGCCACATAACGTCGGCAAATCTCGACGCCATCAGTTTGTTAGTATAGTTCGCCACGGCGGCGGAGCTTTCCATAAGCGACTGATAGACGTTGGGAGGTATGAGCCAAAACTCCGTATCCTTCTCCGCCTCCACGCTGACGTCAAAATGCATGCCGCCGAATATGCAGGAGGCCGTAAACAGGCAGAAATCCAGCTCAAACAGCCGGAAAAGCGTTATCTCACGGCCGCCCTCGCTCAATATAAACGCCCTGAGCTGTCCCTCCGTGACTATGACAAGCCCCAGACATTCGCCCGAGCCCTTGCTGAGTATTCTGCCCTTATCTACCTTTCTTTTAACCGCTGAGTTTTTCATCATCTCCCTTTCCGCGTCTGTCAGCCTGTCCCAGACAGGAAAACATTTCTCCAAGTCCATTCCCGTCGCCTCCTTTTCTCCAATTTTCCTTAATGTCTATAATAGCATTTCCGGACAGGGCTTACAAGGACAATAAGATGTATTTTGACATTCTCCTGTGACGTTGTCACTTTTTTATTTTTACTGTTATGGTATAATTAAATTAATCAAATGAATGAAAAAGGAGAAAATAATATGGCTGATAAAAAACTTATCGTTGTTAAAGAAAACTGTCCCCAGAACCACAAGTGCCCCTCCGTTGAGGTCTGTCCTGTGGGAGCCCTTTCCCAGGAAGGCTTTAATGCCCCGGCAGTCGACTATGATCTTTGCATAGCCTGCGGAAACTGCACGGAACGCTGTCCGAAAAAGGCTCTTGTGTTTGCGGAACTCTAATATAATACAAAGGAGTGCTGAGCTATGAGAAAATACAACACCGTTATAATAGGAGGAGGCCCCGCGGGTTATACCGCCGCCCTTTACGCCGCCAGAGCTGGTCTGAGCGTCATAGTGCTTGAGATGCTCGCCCCCGGAGGCCAGATGGCCACCACCACCGAAATAGACAACTACCCCGGATTTGACGAAACCGTTGACGGTTTTGATCTTGCCCAGAAGATGAAAGCCGGCGCCGAGCGTTTCGGGGCGGAAAGCGAGTTTGCCGAGGTAACTTCCCTTGAGCTTGAGCCTGTGCCCAAAAAGGTCCATACCACATCGGAGACATTTGAGGCCGATACCGTCATTCTTTCCACAGGAGCCGCTCCCAGGGAGCTCGGCGTGGAACATGAAGACGAGCTTAGAGGAAGGGGAGTATCCTACTGCGCCACCTGCGACGGTATGATGTACAGAAACAAAACCGTCATCGTTGTCGGCGGAGGAAACACGGCTGCGGAGGACGCTCTTTATCTCTCAAAGCTCTGCAAAAAAGTATACATCGTCCACAGGCGCGACCGTCTGAGAGCCTCAGCCGCCTATCAGAAACAGCTTGAGCAGGCCGAAAATGTTGAATTTGTATGGAACAGCCATGTAACAAAGCTCATTTACGACAACGTAATAACCGGAGCCGAAATAACAAACCGTGTGACCGGAGAAAAGAGCGAGCTTGCCGCCAACGGTATATTCATCGCCGTGGGCAGGATACCGAACAACGCCCTTTTCAAAGACCAGATCGAGCTTGACGAGGAAGGCTACGCTGCCGCCGACGAGACGACAAAAACGAATATCCCCGGCGTTTTCGCCGCCGGAGACATAAGACGGAAGCCCCTCAGACAAATAGTTACGGCCGCCTCCGACGGAGCCGTCGCCAGCAAATTTGTCGAGGAATATCTCGGACTTCTGCCCTGACAGCGTTTTCTCAATCAAACATAAAGGAGAAGGTACCTCGCCTTCTCCTTTTTTGTATTTAAAATCCCATTCAATTTTTATAATTCTTGGTCTATAAATTACTGACGGCTTATTTTGCACGCTGACTGCGAACGCCGGGGTAATTCACTTTCACCGGCGTCAATGCTTGAAATTTCAGCCACGGCCTGACACGGAAAGTTTCCTCGGGAAATTTTCGTGTCCGCACCGTCATCAATCCGGAAGCCCGCCTCCGGCTTAAGCGCTAAGCGAGCAGCCTCTCCGCTCCAAAAGCCAGCATCAGCCTCAGTTTGTCGCTCTGATCCAATTCACAGCCAAGTATTTCCTTTATCTTCTTTATCTTGTAATTGACCGTGTTCCTGTGAACAAATGTCAGCTCGGCAACGGCCGTGACGCTGGAGTTGTTCTCAAGATAAAGCCTGAGCGTCTCAACATAATCCGTGCCGTTTTTTTCGTCATGCTCTTTCAGCGCGTCAAGGCACTCCCGGCAGTAATCTCTAAGGCTTTCCCTGTCGGCGGCCATAAGTATTTTGTAATAGCCCATATCCGCGTATCGGTTGAATTTTTCCTTCCTTGACGCCGTTATTTTTGCCGTGTCCCTTGCCCGGCCGAAAGCAGCGGAAAGGTCAAATCCCATGACCTCAGACGTGGCGGCGCATACTCCTTCCGAGCCCTCGGCAAGCTCTCTTACCTCCCTCTCAAAATCATCGGCCCTCACTCCCTGACAGACGATGACGGCGAAGGCGTCCATGGTAAAAACCGAATGTTTTTCCGTATACTTATTAAGCCGCCTTATGGCTTCGTATTTTACACGGCGTTCGGCGGTCTCTGTTTTTCCGGGCATACCGGTTATTTTAACGGCGGCCATTTCCGTAGGCACGGAGTCGGAAAAGCCCGCGTTTTCCAGCTCTGCCGCACAGTCCTCCTTTTTCATGGGATTGTTTATGGCGTATATTACGGACTCGGCCACGCTCCTGCTTTGCTTCTCGTCGGTGACGATATGGTGGCACATCTCGTATGTTATATCCACTATCCTTGTCTCCCACGGAATGGTGTAAAGCGGCAGACTTACTTTGTCGCAATATTCCCTTACGTCCTCCGGCACGTCGCCGACATAGGGACCGATGTTTATGACAAGGCCGCAGGCTCCGTATTCGTGTAGTTTTTCGGCAAATTTCAAAAGCCATGTCGAATATTGGTTTTCCATCCCGGTTGTGAATATTAGTTCATATCCGTGCAGAAACCGCGGCGTTTCACCGCCCTCGATATAGTGTACCCATCTGACCATGTTGTCGGTTCCGTTTTTCCCCGCGATGAGCTTCATACCGTATTCTTTTTCCGTTCCCGCGCAGAGCTCCTCCAGCGTAAGCGCCATACCCCTCACCTCCGAAAGCAAAACATAATGAAAAACGGCCGGCACAGGGGCCAGCCGCGGTTTAAATTCCTTATGAATGTGAGCAAGTCTATGAGCCGGGTTCTGTCTTAAACAGTCATCTATCTTGGTACATTGTCGCCAATGTCATCATGCGGCCGCGTCAAAACGGGACGGGCAATCCCATGGTTTTACTCGGGCCTTGCTTCAGGCGGGGTTTACAGAGCCTGTCCCGTTGCCGGAACAGCGGTAAGCTCTTACCTTACCTTTCCACCCTTACCCGCGAAAGCGGGCGGTTTATTTCTGTTGCACTATCCCTGGAGTCGCCTCCGCCGGCCGTTAACCGGCGCCCTGCCCTGTGAAGCCCGGACTTTCCTCACTTGCATAACAAGCGCGACTGTTCGGCTTACTCACCGGATAATATTAACACAAAAAACCGCCGGACGCAAGGGTGCCGGCGGCAAAATACATCAAATCCTTTTTATGCCTTCTCCGCTTATAAAAGTCTTTCCGGGGCTTACACATGGAATACGCTGCCGCCGACAAACTCCCTTATGAGCGAGTTGTTCGGTATCGGCTCCGCCGGAGCTCCGAGGAAATACGCCAAAAACTTTATGAGCCTCTTTGCCGTCAAATATTCCGGCATGGACTCGTCGATCTTGTAAAGCAGCGGCTCGGCGTACTGTTTCAACACCGCCAGCTCGTAAATGGTGGCGGAATTGAACATAACGTCGGCGTTCTCCTGGAAGGGGAATATGTTTTTCTCCTCTCCCCTTGTCACATAGGGCCAGGCGGAAATCGTAGCCGCCGCGTCGTTTCCCCTGGAAAGATTATCTCTTACTATCCTCCTCAAAAGGCGGCTGTCCGATGTGGAAATAAACTTATGATTGTCCAGATTAAGCTGGGTCATGGCGCTGATAAATATTTTGAATTTGTTTTCGGGCTTTATGGATGGCGTAAGCTCGTCGTTAAGGCCGTGGATACCCTCGATTATCATGATCTCGTTTTCCTTAAGTCTTATGACGTTGCCCTTGTACTCCCTCATACCGGTAACAAAATTATAGCTCGGCAGCTCCACTGCCTTTCCCTCTATGAGGGCGTTTATGTCCTCGTTAAACTGCTTTATATCTATGCAGTTTATATTCTCGTAGTCCCTTTTGCCAAACTCGTCAACAGGCGTGTCATCTCGGTTTATGAAATAATCGTCCATGGATATGACATGGGGACGTATGCCAAGCACCCTGAGCTGTACGCCAAGCCTGTTGGCAAAGGACGTCTTTCCCGATGAGCTGGGGCCGGCGATGAGCACCAGTTTTACGCAGTCCTTCCTGTGATATATCATATCGGCTATGCAGGCGATCTTCTTTTCATGGAGAGCCTCGTTTATCCTTACAAGGTCGCCGAACTCGCCGTTGACTATGACGTCGTTCAGGTCGGCCACGTTTTTGACGTCCATAAGGCGGCTCCAGTCCATCTGCTCCATAAATACCTCGGTTATTTTGTCAAACCGTTCAAGCTTCGGAAGCTCTTCCACATTTTTGACAGACGGCACGACTATGAGAAAGCCCCTCTCAAACGGCACTATATCAAACAGCTTTACGCAGCCCGTGGAAGGCGCCATGTACCCATAGAGGTAATCGTAATAATTGTCGAGCCTGTAAAGGTTTACGATGGTGTCCTTCCTGTATCTGTAAAGGCGCACCTTGTCATACTGTCCGCCCTCCGCCAAAAGCCTTATCGCCTCGGCATGGGGCATCCTTTCCCTGACGATTGGCATATCCGCGTCAATGATCTGCCTCATTCTTTCCTTTATCTTCCCCGCGAGCTCGTCGTCCACCGCGGTGCCGCCCTTGTGTATCTCGCAGTAAAAGTTCTTTTTTATGGAATTTTCTATTATTGTCTCCGTGCCGTGGCCAACAATGTCATCAACGGCCTTGAGCATAATCATGCAGGCCGTCCTCATATATATGCTCATTCCCTCGGGATCGGTCATATCAATAAATTCTATCACGTCCCCGTCGGACACCGCTGACGACAGCTCCTTCAGGTCGTTTCCTACTCTGGCGGCCATAACGTCTCTTTTCAGTCTGTCCCTGTATTTTTTTGAAAGCTCAAAATATGTCATATCGGGCGATACCGTTACCTTCTCGCCCATTACCGTTACTTCCGTCAAATGCCTCAGTCCTTTCTATATGTGAACGAATGTCTGTCCGTCAACAGAGGACTCAAGAACCTCCACGTCCCTTACTCCCCTGTTCGAGAGCTTCTTTCTCAAATAATCCGCCAGCACGGGTACGATTATATTTTCCGTGGCATAGTGCGTTCCGTCTATAAG
>CASESB010000014.1 GCA_949290475.1 uncultured Bacillota bacterium | reverse complement strand
AGCCTTGTGACGATACCGATATACGCTGCCATCCTGCTGTGATGCTGATCCTACTCCATCTCTCTCAGCAGATTGACCATCTCTATGGCTCCCTCCGCGCAGTCGGAGCCCTTGTTGCCGGCCTTCGTTCCGGCGCGCTCGATGGCCTGTTCGATGTTTTCCGTAGTGAGCACACCGAACATCACCGGAACTCCCGTCTCCAGCGAAACGTGAGCTATGCCCTTTGATACCTCATTGCATACGTAATCGTAATGCGTCGTGCTGCCTCTGATCACCGCACCCAGGCAGATCACCGCGTCGTATCTGCCGCATTTTGCCATCTTGGAAGCCGCCAGCGGAATCTCGAACGCTCCCGGCACCCAGGCGATGTCAATGTCGTCTTCACTGACATCGTGCCTCTTCAGCGTATCCATAGCCCCCGACAGCAGCTTGGAGGTGATGAACTCATTGAACCTGGCGGCCACTATGCCCACCCTTATCTTCTTCGAGACCAGCTTTCCTTCAAATACTTTCATTTTCTAATTCTCCTCTCTTCGTTTTGCAGTCCGTCTGCATCATCCTTATCCGTATCACGCGCCGCGCGTATCGCGCCTGCGGTCTAATAATCAAGTATATGTCCCATCCTCTTCTGCTTCGTCTGCAGATAGAACAGATCGCACTCGTTGGCGGCCATCTGTATAGGCACTCTCTCTATGATCTCCATGCCGTAATCGGCCAGCTGATATACCTTGTCAGGATTGTTGGTGAGCAGCCTCAGCTCCTTCGCTCCCAGATCGCGCAGTATCTGTGCTCCTATGAAGTATTCGCGCAGATCGCCGGGGAAGCCCAGCGCCAGATTGGCGTCGAGCGTATCCATGCCCCTGTCCTGCAGCTCATAGGCCTTGAGCTTGTTTATGAGCCCGATACCGCGTCCCTCCTGTCTCATGTAGAGCACGATGCCGCGTCCCTCCTTTTCCACCTGCATCATGGCCGAGGCCAGCTGCTGGCCGCAGTCGCAGCGCAGCGATCCGAAGGCGTCTCCCGTCAGACATTCGGAATGTACCCTGCATAGCAGGTTCTTCCCATCGCCGATATCTCCCTTGACCAGAGCCACGTGGTGCTCGCCGTTCAGCTTGTTCACGTATCCGTAAGCCATGAAATCTCCGTACTTCGTCGGCATCCTGACTACGGCCTCTCTTTCCACGAGCTTCTCGTGCTTCTTTCTGTAATCCTGCAGCATCTTAATGGTGATGAACTTCATATCGTGCTCCCGCGCCAGCTCAAAGAGCTCCGTCTTTCTCATCATCGTGCCGTCGTCCTTCATGACCTCGCAGCAGAGCCCGCATTCCTTAAGGCCCGCCAGCCTCAGAAGATCCACCGTAGCCTCCGTATGTCCGTTTCTTTCCAGCACGCCGTTCTTCTTCGCTTTAAGCGGAAACATGTGTCCCGGTCTTCTGAAATCCTGCGGTCTGGCGTCATCGTCCACGCACTTTCTGGCCGTATATCCGCGTTCCTCCGCCGATATTCCCGTAGTCGTATCCACATGGTCTATGGACACCGTGAAGGCAGTCTCGTGATTGTCGGTGTTTTCGCTGACCATCTGCGGTATCTGCAGCTTCATACAGAATTCGGCACTCATCGGCATACATATCAGCCCCTTGGCTACGCTCGCCATCAGATTGACGTTCTCTGTGGTGGCAAACTCAGCGGCGCAGATCATATCGCCCTCGTTCTCCCTGTCTTCGTCATCCGTCACCAGTATGACCCTGCCCGCTCTCAGATCTTCGAGCGCTTCCTCTATCGTATTGAATTTATTCATAAATAAGACCTCCTTATCGTTCACTCCTTAAAACCCGTTCTGCGCCAGAAAGGCCATCGTTATCCCCTCGCCGCGGTCGCCGCTGTCGCCGTTGACACCACCGCCGTTATCCATGTCTCCGGCCGGCGTCATCAGCTTCTCTACGTATTTGCCGACGATGTCGTTTTCCAGATTGACGATGTCTCCGACTCTCTTCGCGGAAAGTATGGTATTGGCCGAGGTGTGCGGTATGACGGAAACGCTGAAGCGGTCCGCACCCGTTCCGGCGACGGTCAGGCTCGTGCCGTCGATCGCTATCGAGCCCTTCTCGACTACGTATCTCATCACGGCTGCCGGCGCCTTGATCGTGTACCATACGGCATTGTCGTCGCTCTCTACTGCCGCCACGGTGCCGGTTCCGTCGATATGCCCCGACACTATATGTCCGCCAAACCTTCCGTCCGCTCTCATGGCCCGTTCCAGGTTCACGGCTCCGCCCGCTCTCAGCGCGCCGAGGGAAGACCTGTCGAGCGTCTCGTGCATCACATCAGCCGTAAAAAACGTCTTCGTAAACGATGTCACCGTCAGGCAGACGCCGTTGACGGCTATGCTGTCTCCGAGCGCCACGTCCTCCAGCACCTTCGCCGCCTCTATCGTCAGCACCGCCGAAGCCCGTCCTTTCCTGATATCCTTTACTCTTCCTATCTCTTCTATTATTCCTGTGAACATTTTCCCAGCACCTCGCTCTCCAGCAATATGTCGTCGCCGTAAAACGTCACCTGCGGCCGCGCAAGGCGCACCGCCTCCGCTGGCAGCGATACGCCCTCGCCGCCCACGGGAGATACCGCCGCTCTGCCGCCGAATATCTTCGGCGCCACATAGACCTGCACCATATCGACCACGCCTGCCTCCAGAGCCGCCCAGTTCAACGTCGCGCCGCCCTCCAGCAGCACGCTGTCTATCCTGCGTTCGCCAAGCAGCGCTATAAGCTCCTCAAGATCCATATGACCTTTTTTCAGCGACACCTCCATGATCTCGCAGCCGGCATCCGTGAGCGCTTTTTTCTTATCGAGCTTGCCGGCAGAGCCCTCACGCGACACGGCTATTATCGTCGGCACGTGATCGGCCGTCTGCACGATTGCGGAATCCACCGGGATCCTCATTTCCGTATCGCATATGATCCTTACGGGATCCCTGCCTCCGTCCAGTCTGCACGTCAGCAGAGGGTCATCGCTGAGGACCGTGCCTATGCCTGCCATTATGGCCGTATACCTGTTCCTGTCCATATGCACGCGCTTTCTCGCCTCTTCGCCCGTGATCCACCGCGACGCGCCCGTGTGCGTAGCTATCTTGCCGTCGGCCGTCATGGCGTACTTCATCACGACGTAAGGCCGTCCTGTAGTTATATAGTGGAAGAACACACGGTTGAGCCTGTCGCACTCCTCCTTCATGACGCCCTCTGTCACCTCCACGCCGTGCTCTCTCAGTATGCTGACACCCTTTCCCGACACCAACGGATTCGGGTCGGAGGATCCGATGATCACCCGTCTTATTCCGGCCTCAATGATGGCGTCGGTGCACGGCGGCTGCTTGCCGTGGTGGCAGCACGGTTCGAGGGTCACGTACATATCCGCACCCTCAGGCGGCTCCGTGCAGTCCCTGAGAGCCTCCCTCTCCGCGTGAAGTTCTCCGTACACTCTGTGGTACCCCCTGCCTATGATGCGGCCGTCCTTCACGATCACAGCTCCCACCATGGGATTGGGAGCCACGCGCCCGCAGCCCTTCTCAGCCAGCTCGATGGCCAGCTCCATATACTTTTTATCCGTCATATCGTTCACCGCCTCCCGGCTTTTGCAAAACAAAAAGCCCTGAAGAATATCCTCAGGGCATACGGTCGTGCAGGCGCTCACGCTCACGTGAAAACGCCTCATATCATAAAAGCTCCGAAACCATATGTTTCAGAGCCTGTGATCACGAAAAGGCGCGCATCTCTGCGCTATCCTGACCTTCTTCCATCCAGACTGTAACTGTCGGTTTTGGAATCTCACCAAATCCTGTGCTCTCGCACTCGCGGACTTTACCGCCGATCGGGAATTTCACCCTGCCCTGAAGATCTGTATTCAATTTACAACACATATATGTTATCCCTCATTCGCCTGTTTGTCAATAGGCAAGCGATATTTTGTACGTTCCTGCCGCCGTCGCCGCGTCAGCTCCTGCACGCATCCGCAAAACCCTCCGTAAGGCGGGCCGTCAGCGTCCGTATGCTCTGCCCGAAGGCTCCATCCAGAAATATGCGCTTCGTCTCGCCTCTCTGCAGGAACGTCGAGCTTCTCTCTATACGCAAGCCTGTCTCTATCATCTCTTCCCCCTCGTGCGCCGCCTCTTCCGCATCAGCTCCGGCCGGAGCCATGTTTCGCACCTTGATCGTCTTTTCCACGATATCCTCGCCGCAGCAGCGCATGATATGCTGTATGTACTGCTCTTCTCTGGATCTGCAGTCGCCGCCTGATACGAGACATATGCGCTCCGCCATCTCCATACAGCTCATCGCCGTCTCCGACAGACTGTCTCCCAGATCCATGATCATGACGTCATATCTGCCGCTGTCGATCAGCGAAGCGACGAGTATCTCCGCCTCATCCGCCGCCAGCTCCGCCAGCGGATTCCTGCCCGCCGTCGGCGCAAAGGCTTCGACTCCGAAGTCGTCGTGGATCACAAAGCCTTCGACTGCCGGACTGACAGCCTCCGCATCGCGGCCGGCGAGCGTTCGCACATCACCTTTGAACAGATGATAGAGATAAACTCCGGCGCCTCTCATCCCTGCGGGGCTGCCCATGAATTCACCGGTGGATTCCGTCTCCTCAAAGGACACGTACAGCACGCGCTTACCGGCAAACCTTCTCAGCTCCTGGGCTACCGCCAGCGCCAGCGATGTACACCCTGAGCCGCCCGACCACGAGGTGAAGGCCAGCAGATCAGTAGTCTGCCTGCTCACGTTGGCGCGCCTCTTTCCCGACAGCACGCCGCAGATCTCGAAGAGCGAAGCGGCCATCGTCTGCGCCGGGCTGTATTTATACAGGCAGAACCTCTTATCCCTGCAGTTTCTCACCAGCATCGCCGGCTTGTCCGACAGCATTACGAGTCTGCCGCCGTATGCCGTTTTCGCCTCGTCTCCGTCCCACAGTATCACGTCGGCCGAGTCCAGCCACGGCTTGACCGCCGCCGCTCCCTCCGCTCTCATCCTGACGAAGAACTGCTCCTTTCCCAGCAGCCGTATCACTACTCCCCCGCAGAGCTGCTGCAGCGCCTTGCTCAGCGCCATTCCGTACTCCCTGTCGTCCGTTACGACGATCAATGTTATCTTTTCCATAAGGCTCCTTTCCGTCCGGCTTAAAGCCGCATCAATGGTAATATTTTCCTGTTATCGGAATGATATACCTTATGGTAAATATTGTCAATACCCTTTAACGTTAATTTACCGCCGCACCGTCAAAGCTCACGTCGATTACGGCGATCTCGCTGTCCGTTCCTACTCTCATTGCCGGTCCCCACACGCCTACTCCCGACGTCACGATCGAGTACATATCGCCCACCTTCAGCATGCCGTACGGATTATCCCATACGAGCTTCAATACGAGATTGCCCGGGAAAATCTGCCCGTCGTGTGTATGTCCGCTGAGGTCGATATCCACTCCGGCAGCCGCCGCTTCCTCAAGGCCCTCAGGCTGATGGTCTATACATATCACCGGCCTGCTCCTGTCTACTCCCTCCATGAGCTCTTCTATAGGTTTCCTGCCCTCGTCGCTGTTGGGCTTTGAAGCGTCGACGCGCCCGATGAGCGTGATATCCCCGGCTACGAGCGTGCTTTCGTCCTCGAGGATCTCTATGCCCGCTTTTTTCATGAATTCGGCCACCTCGGGCTGCACTCTGGCATCCCTGCCGACAGGTATCGTGAACCCGCCTACGAGCGCCTCCTCCACATCATGGTTGCCGTACACGCCGTACACGCCGTACCTCGCTTCTATTCCGGCCAGCGTTTCCGCGATACCGTCGGCATCCGTGAGGGCGTAGTAATCGTTATCGACTATGTCGCCGGCAAAGACCACTATATCGGGCTCCTGACTGTTGATGAGCGCCACCATGTCCTCCATCATTTCTCTGCCGACGGAATATCCCAGATGGGTATCGGCCGCCAGCACGATCCTCAGCCCGTCCACATTGTCCGAGCTCTTATCCACCGCTATATCGTAGCTGCTTATGCTCGTATTCTGATAGTGCAGCACGCCGTACAGGCTGAAGCACAGTATGAGGCAGATCACCGCCGTACCTCTGACGACTATGAACCTGCGGTAGCAGGCGTACCCCTTCCTGACTTTTTTGAACAGCCAGAGAAAAAATGTCACCGCCTCGGCAAGCGCCACGAAGATCAGAGCATATATGAATGTGCCGATCCAGACGTTGTTTATGAACTTCAGCGCCGATACCCACGCCGGATCGTCGAAGAGCATCCACAACGCCACGCTGCTCATGAGAAAAGCGTATATGATCGAAAAGGCGATCACGACCCATTTCCTGCCGAAAAAGCCGTGCACATGGCGCAGCAGGCGCACCACCCTGTGCCAAAGGAAAAAATTCACCGCGATATATACCGCGGCCAGCAATATCAAATACCACATCGTATCACGTATCCTCTCTCTTACTCACTTCCGCCGGCCCACTGCCGCCCTGAGGCTCTCGTCAAACGGCGGCCTGCAGATACCGTTTTCCGTCACTATAGCCGTGATCAGGCTGTGATCCGTTACGTCGAATGCCGGGTTATAGCACCTGACCTCAGGCAGCGCTACCGGTTCCGTGAAAAACTTCTCCTTTATCTCCTCCGGCGGCCGCAGCTCTATAGGTATCTCATCGCCCGACGGACACGCGAGGTCGATCGTCGACGTCGGCCCCAATACATAAAACGGTATTCCGTAATGCTTTGCCAGTACTGCCACGCCTGAGGTGCCGATCTTATTGGCCGTATCTCCGTTTGCCGCCACTCTGTCACAGCCGACGAAGCAGGCCTGTATCCAGCCGTTTTTCATGACGGCCGAGGCCATGTTGTCGCAGATCAGCGTCACATCGACTCCCGCCTGCGACAGCTCATACGCCGTCAGCCGCGCGCCCTGCAGCAGCGGTCTCGTCTCATCGGCATAGACTCTGAAGCGCATGCCCCTCTCCGTACCGAGTATGATCGGGCCCAGAGCCGTACCGTATCTCGATGTCGCCAGCGGGCCGGCATTGCAGTGAGTCAGTATGCCGTCGCCGCTGTTTATCAGTGAAAGCCCGTGCTCGGATATCGCCCTGCACATGGCTATGTCTTCCTCATGTATGCTCAGAGCTTCCCTTCTCACGGCCTCAGCTGCAGCCGCTGCCGCAGTCGTCTCCGCAGCTTCCTTCAGCGCTCTGCCGGCCGCTTCAAGCGTCCTGTCCACGGCCCAGGCGAGATTCACGGCCGTGGGGCGCGATGACTTGAGATATTCGCCGTGCTTCTTCATGACATCCATAAACTCTGCCGCTCCGGACGCATCGTCTGCAAAGAGCCCGTCATGCCCGCTGTTTTTACGCCCGCCGCCTTTTCCTCCAAATGCCGCGATCTCCCTCTCTGCCAGCGCCGCCATGCAGTAGGCCGCGAATATGCCGATGGCCGGCGCGCCACGTACTCTGAGAGTTTTGATCGCCTCGTACATCTCCTCCGGCGTCTCCGCCTCCAGGTACTCCGTCCTGCCCGGCAAAAGGCTCTGATCCAGGATCACGACGGCCATGCCGTCATCCCTGAGCCTGACATTATCCTTACCTGTATATCTACTGTCTCCCATGACAAATGACTCCTCGCTTCCCGTTAATAATACGTTCCATATCATTTTAAAAAGCATATATGAAAATTGCAAGAAAATCACGTATTGTTTTATATCATTATGCATATCAAAAGAGGGAAGTCTCTGCCGCCATATCTTATCCGGCGCGAGTCTTCCCTCCCGTTCTTCAGATTACATCAGATTACATCGCGAAGCCGTCGCCTGCTCCGGCTCTCAGCCCTCTCTCTCAGACCTCCGTCCCAGTCATGCGGCCGTTCACGTGTACGTCAGTTGTCCCTAGTAGTTTTCGGCATGGATCTCGAAATAGCTCTTAGGATGCCTGCACGTAGGGCAGATCTCCGGAGCCTTGGTGCCGACGATGATATGTCCGCAGTTGCGACATTCCCATACCTTGACCTCGCTCTTCTCGAATACAGCGGCAGTCTCAACGTTGTTCAGCAGAGCTCTGTATCTCTCCTCGTGATGCTTCTCGATAGCCGCTACGAGTCTGAACCTTGCCGCCAGCTCAGGGAATCCCTCCTCGTCAGCCGTCTTGGCAAAGCCTTCATACATATCGGTCCACTCGTAGTTCTCGCCATCGGCCGCAGCCTTGAGGTTGGCAGCCGTATCGCCGATGCCTTCGAGCTCCTTGAACCACATCTTGGCGTGCTCCTTCTCGTTGTCCGCCGTCTTCAGGAACAGGGCAGCGATCTGCTCATATCCTTCCTTCTTGGCAGCAGATGCGAAGTACGTATACTTGTTTCTGGCCTGTGATTCTCCTGCGAATGCTTCCATCAGATTTTTTTCCGTCTGTGTTCCCGCGTACTTGCTCATTTTTTTCCTCTTTTCTGTGCCGCCGATGTCTGCTTTTACATAACGTACCCCTCGGCAGCACTTGTTCCGGGTGCGTTATGATCATGATCGATAGATGTGTGCGGTTTCGCGTTACGTATTCTCGTTTCTGCATTCATCGCACAGATAATGGATGTTCAGGTCGTAGGAATCTATCGAGACTCCTGTCTCCTTCTCCAGCTCCTGCGATATGTCGTCGAGATGTATATCCGTGATCCTGCCGCAGCCGTCGCATATCAGATGGTCGTGGCGCGTGTTCCTGTCATATCTGTCAGGACTGCCCTCCAGCCTTATGCGTCTTATATGACCTTCCCTTACGAGGGCGTTTAGGTTGTTGTATATAGTCGCCAGGACTATCCTCGGCGACCGCTCCTTGGCCCTCAGGAATATCTGCTCGGCAGTAAGATGATCCTCGGAGCTGCAGATGATCTCCAATATCATTTTCCCGTTTTTCGTCATATGATCGCCTTCTTGGTTTAGAATTATTCTATTTTTAATTATACACCCTTTCTCACGAAAGTCAAGCGGTTTTACGAATAAATATCGCCTCAGCGCAATTATTTCCCAAACAGCCGCCTGCGCATTATTCCCTGTTTGATGATAACGATCCACAGGATCACCGACGATACCGTGCATCCTACGCATATCACCGCAAGCCCCGTCACATAGCTGCTCCATCCCAGCGTCGCCAGCGAAGCGCCGACCGTGCCTATGATGTTGAGGACGAAATGGATCATGGCGCTGACAGCGCCCGCCACGTGCGAATAATGCTCCAGCAGCACTACCATGCCCAGCGCCCGTATCATGCCCTCGGCAATGACGAACGGCACTGTAGACAGCAGGAAAAGCACCGGCGTCCGGCATCCCAGAGTCGGCAGCAGTATCCCTGACAGCAGTATGAGCCCGAAGCATACCTCGCATGCCCTTCCGTTCGTGGATATCCTGGTTATCGCCATATACAGGAACGGCGCCACGCACGACACGGCAGCTCCCAGCGCATAAAACACGCTGTACTGCAGGTTGGTCACACCGAAATCGTTGTAGTATATGTACGAGCATACGGCGAGATACGCCCACATCGGTATGGTCAGGATACCCATCATCCCGGCAAAGACGGCAAAGGGCTTATCTTTGGCCGTATTCAGAGTGTCAAGGATGGCTGCGGCAGTGCTCTCCGACGTCCTGGCTTCCGCCGGCCACGTCTCCTTTGATATCATTATCGGTACCGATGGGATCACCGACATTACGGCAATGAATACGAAGAGCCAGTGCCAGCTCAGATGGCTGATTATGAACGATCCCAGCGCCGGTGCCGCCATCGGTCCGGCTATGGCTGCCGACTGCAGCACCGTCATGATGTTCTTGAACATCATACCGGAAAACGAATCCTTGATCATAGCCGTCGTCACCGTCAGTATGATGCCGTTCCCCAGTCCCGATATGCCTCTGACTACGATCAGGAACTCCACTCCCTCGGCGAACATGCACAGGAACGTAAATATTACGCTGAGCAGCGTACCGAGTATGAACATCGGCTTTCTGCCGTATTTGTCGCTGAAAGGCCCTCCTATGAGCGTTCCCACCGCCGTCGTGATGATGCCCGTCGTCAGCGTCAGATTGAGATAGCTCGCCGACACGGCGAATTCCTCCTGCAGCACCGGCAGTGCCGGCAGATATATGTCAAGCGACATCCAGACAACGGCCGTCAGCACCATCACGGATGCGGCAAACAGCACGCTTCCCTGCTTCGCCCCGTCCCTGCCCTGCTGCGGCTTCATATGCTCCTTATCCGCATCGTTTTTTTCTGTGATATTGCTCATGCTACAACTCTCCTGGTTCCTTTTATTTCTGCCGGCTGCCCGCCTGATGCTTTTTATGCCCCAGGCCGGTTTGCCGGCTGCTCATAAAAATCCCGTAATAAATACGGCGAGAATGACAAGCATCCTCACCGTATATACCATATCTCATTTTCTGCCCGTGCCCCGATCCTTAAGATCAGCCGGCTTCGGGCTGCCGCTTTATTTCTGGTTTATCGCTGCCTGCGCCGCCGCGAGCCTTGCTATAGGCACTCTGAACGGTGAGCACGATACGTACTGCAGTCCTATCTCGTGGCAGAAGGCGATTGACTTAGGATCTCCGCCGTGTTCTCCGCAGATACCGAGCTTGATGTTAGGTCTCGTCTGCTTACCCAGCTCTACTGCCATCTTCACCAGCTTGCCTACGCCTACCTGATCTATGCTCTGGAACGGATCGTCCTCGAAGATTCCCTTGTCGAGATACTCCTTGATGATCTTGCCCGTATCGTCTCTGGAAAATCCGAACGTCATCTGCGTCAGATCGTTCGTACCGAAGGAGAAGAACTCAGCCTCCTTGGCGATCTCGTCGGCGGTAAGAGCTGCTCTCGGTATCTCGATCATCGTTCCTACCATGTAATCGAACTTGACGCCCTCGGACTCCATAACAGACTCCACGGTCTTCACTACCGTAGCCTTCACGTCGGCCAGCTCCTTCTCCATGCCTACCAGCGGTATCATGATCTCAGGAACGATATCCAGACCCTTCTCGGCTCTCACTTCGATAGCCGCTCTGATGATGGCCTCCGCCTGCATCTCGGCGATCTCCGGATATGTAACCGCCAGCCTGCAGCCTCTGTGTCCCAGCATCGGGTTGAACTCGTGAAGCTCTTCAGCCTTCTTGGCCAGTTTCTCGTAAGGTACGTTTATCTGCTTCGACAGCTCATGGAGCTCTTCGTCAGTATGCGGTATGAACTCGTGGAGAGGCGGATCCAGGAGTCTGATCGTAACAGGTCTGTCTCCCATCACCTCGTATATACCCTTGAAATCGCTCTGCTGGTAAGGCAGGAGGAACTTGAGCGCTTCTCTTCTCTCCTCCTCCGTATCAGCCATGATCATCCTTCTGATGGCAGGTATCCTCTCCTCTTCAAAGAACATGTGCTCCGTCCTGCAGAGGCCGATACCCTCGGCTCCGAACTCAACTGCCTGCTTGGCATCTCTAGGGTTGTCGGCGTTCGTTCTCACCTTGAGCGTCCTGATCTCGTCAGCCCAGGACATGATCTTGGCGAAATCTCCCGAAAGCTCAGGCGGAACCGTCTTCACCTGTCCGTTGAGCACATCTCCCGTGCTTCCGTTGAGCGAGATATAATCTCCCTCGCCCATCTTATAGCCCCCTACCTCGAGGCTCTTGTTGTCTTCATCTACCTTTATCTCGGCACAGCCCGATACGCAGCACTTGCCCATTCCTCTGGCTACTACGGCCGCGTGAGACGTCATACCGCCTCTCGCCGTCAGTATACCCTCGGCGGCAACCATTCCCGCCAGATCCTCAGGCGACGTTTCCAGTCTTACCAGGATGACCTTCTCGCCGTTGGCAGCGGCAGCCTCGGCATCAGCTGCATTGAAGTATATCTTTCCGGTAGCGGCTCCCGGTGACGCCGGAAGTCCCTTGGTGAGCTTCTCCGCCTTTGCCAGCTCGTCAGCATCGAACATCGGGTGCAGCAGCTGGTCTATCTGAGCCGGCTCTATCCTCATAACGGCAGTCTCCTTGTCGATAAGACCTTCGGCCTCCATGTCAACCGCGATCTTTACGGCAGCAGGCGCCGTTCTCTTGCCGTTTCTCGTCTGCAGCATGTAGAGCTTCTCCCTCTCAACGGTAAACTCCATATCCTGCATATCTCTGTAATGCGTCTCCAGAAGCTCTGCGATCCTTACGAATTCCTTATATACCTCAGGGAAGGCTTCCGCCATCTCAGCGATAGGCTGCGGCGTTCTTATACCCGCTACAACGTCCTCGCCCTGCGCGTTTACCAGGAATTCTCCGAACATCTTCTTTTCGCCCGTAGCCGCGTTTCTCGTGAAGGCTACGCCGGTTCCCGACGTATTGCCCATGTTTCCGAATACCATCGACTGTACGTTGACGGCAGTTCCTATGCTGTCAGGTATCTCGTTGAGCTTCCTGTAAAGTATGGCTCTGTCGTTGTTCCAGGATCTGAATACGGCCATCACGGCTTCCATCAGCTGATCCTTAGGCTCCTGCGGGAAGTCTCTGCCCATCTCCTCTTTTACGAGAGCCTTGTAGCCCTTGATTATCTCCTTCAGATCGTCGGTAGTGAGATCAACGTCGGAGGCACAGCCCTTTTCCTCCTTCTTGCCGTCAAATATGGCGTCGAATTTTCTCTTGTCGATCTCCATTACCACATCGCCGAACATCTGGATGAATCTCCTGTAGCTGTCGTATGCGAAACGAGGGTTTTCCGTGAGTGCAGATAATCCTTCGACTGTTTCATCATTTAATCCCAGGTTGAGGATGGTATCCATCATTCCCGGCATCGATATCTTCGCTCCGGAACGAACTGATACCAGCAGCGGATTGCCCACGTCGCCGAATTTCTTTCCCGTAACGTTTTCCAGCTCTTCCATCTTCTCGAATATGGAAGCCACGATATCGTCGCCTATCGTCTTTCCTTCCTCATAATATCTGTTGCAGGCCTCGGTCGTTACCGTGAAGCCAAAAGGCACCGGCAGTCCGATCTTGGTCATCTCAGCCAGATTTGCTCCTTTTCCGCCCAGAAGGTCTTTCATGTCCTTGGAGCCTTCGTTAAATGAATAAACAAACTTTTTCATATTACCTTATACTCTCCTCGCTTAATTTTAAAATATCAATCTCTGTTCTATATATTCTCTCACCTGATCGACAGGTATTCGAATCTGTTCCATGGTGTCACGATCCCTGATGGTGACGCATCCGTCCGTCTCCGTATCGAAATCCACACATATCGAGAACGGCGTGCCGATCTCATCCTCTCTCCTGTATCTCTTGCCGATGGAGCCCGTCACGTCGTAATCCACAGGGAAGTACTTTACAAGCTCATCATATATAGGCTCAGCTACAGGGGCCAGCTTCTTGGCCAGCGGCAGCACGGCCGCCTTGAAAGGCGCCAGCGCCGGATGGAGTCTCAGCACCGTCCTGACGTCCTCCTTGCCCTTGCTGTCGGTGAGCACCTCCTCATCGTAGGCGTCCGTCAGGAATGCCAGCGCCACACGGTCAGCTCCCAGCGACGGCTCGATGCAGTAAGGTATGTACTTCTCATTAGTTTCAGGATCCATATACTTCATGTCCTGACCGGAATGCTCTATGTGCTGCTTCAGGTCAAAATCCGTCCTGTCGGCTATGCCCCACAGTTCTCCCCATCCGAACGGGAATCTGTATTCGATGTCCGTGGTGGCATTGCTGTAATGCGAAAGCTCCTCCTGATCGTGATCGCGCAGCTTTATGTTTTCTTCCTTCATGCCCAGCGACTTGAGGAAGTTCACGCAATACTCCTTCCAGTATGCGAACCATTCGAGGTCCGTACCGGGAGCGCAGAAGAATTCCAGCTCCATCTGCTCGAATTCCCTGGTCCTGAATATGAAGTTGCCCGGCGTTATCTCGTTCCTGAAGGATTTGCCTATCTGAGCTATGCCGAACGGGATCTTCTTCCTGGACGTCCTCTGCACGTTCCTGAAGTTCACGAATATACCCTGAGCAGTCTCCGGTCTGAGGAATATCTCCGACTTGGAATCCTCGGTAACGCCCTGGAAGGTCTTGAACATCAGGTTGAACTGCCTTATGCCCGTGAAATCGTTCTTGCCGCATTCAGGGCACTTGATGCCCTTCTCCTCTATGAACGACTGCAGCTTCTCGTTCGACCAGCCGTCCACGGTCACGTCATCCATGCCGTTTTCCTTGAGCCAGCCCTCTATCAGCTGGTCGGCTCTGAATCTGGCTTTGCAGCTCTTGCAGTCTATCAGCGGATCTGCGAAGCCGCCGACATGTCCCGACGCCACCCATACCTCGGGATTCATCAGTATGGCCGCGTCCAGACCCACGTTGAACTTCGATTCCTGCACGAACTTCTTCCACCAGGCCTTCTTTATGTTGTTCTTGAATTCCACACCCAGGGGACCGTAATCCCACGTGTTCGCCAGCCCTCCGTATATCTCGGAACCGGGATATATGAATCCTCTGTTCTTCGCCAGGGCCGTCAGTTTTTCCATCGTCACTTCTCTGCTCATCTTTTTGTTTCTTCCTTTATGCTGTTATTTTTCTTCCTCTGCAGGCGCCTTCTCCTCTTCCGCGCCCTTTTCTGCTGCCTTTCCCTCGGCGGCGATATCTGCGGCCTCGGCGATATCCTCAACCTCTATCGAGGTTTCATCCTCCTGTATATCGTCGTCGCTGCCGTTATCGTCGAAGCACTCGGAGAAATCTATCTCCTCGCCGTCCTTCTTGATCTTGCTTACGGCCTCTCCGGCCTTGTCCTTACCCATCTGATAAATCTGGGTTCCCTTCTCCTTGACCTCGTCCACGACGTTGCTGCCCTTTTCGACCACGGTGCCCATAGCGTCCGTCACGGCGTCGCTCACGTCGATGATCGTGCCGTCATCCTTTACCACCTCGATCGTGCACTTGAAGCCGAAGGAAGCCACGACTGCCACTACCGATGCCAGCGGTGCGATGACTACTCCCACGATACCGGCGTTGACAGGAACGTTGAGGATCATCTCATCATCCTTCTTGACCTGTATCTTGGCAACGTTGCCCTTCTTTATCAGCTCCTTGATGCTGTCAAAAAGCGCCTCGCCCTTCTTGCCGAAGCCTCTCTTCTTCTGTCCTGCGTTTATCGTCTCCTCTATGGCGATTATAGCGTCTACAACGCTGCCGTCAGCTTCTTCAAGCGCAGCCTTGGCCTCAGCGTATGTGACACCGGTTCTGTCCTTCACCAGTTCGATCTTTTCCAATGTGATTTCCATACCGTTTACCTCCTGTTAATCCTTATTTATATAAGCTTTTCGCTTTTAAGATCAGAAGCATCCAGATAATAAGCCGCGTATTCCCTGATTATCTTCTGCAGCTGTTTGCCGGCATCCCCTTTAAGAGCTATGTTCTCCAGCTTCTTCAGCGGGTTTGCCGCAAAGTACTTTAATATATCTAATATACCAAATCTGACATCATAAATCAACGCATGGCGCTCTAAATTTTCCATCTCACGCCTGCAGTCCTCGCATATGATCCCGCCGTCCTCGATGCTGAATCCCGCCGCCGGCTTTTCCTGACCGCAAACGGCGCATCTGTCAAGCTGCGGCATCACGCCGGCATATCTGAACACCTTCGTCTGATAGGCCAGCACCAGCGTTCCTATCCCCCTGTCTCTCGTCTCCAGCAGATCGAAGAAATCTATCAGCAGCGAGAATATACCCGGCGCCGGCACCTCCTCCTCGAGCACGCGTTCCGTGAACTCCAGCACGTAGGCTCCGTTCATGTACTTGTCCACGTCCTCGCCTATGGCGTAATAGCTTTTCAGGACGTCGGCTCCGTTTATATTGTAGCTGTCACGGTTCTTGAAAAGCTCGTAGCGTCCGTACGTGAACGGTCTGAGAGCCAGCGAGCTCTTGCCCTTGCCCCTTTCGTTTATGCCCGTTCCGGCGCTGATCTTGCCGTATTTCTTGGAAAACAACAGTATCATGCGTCTTCCGTATGAAGTTTTTACCTGTCTGAGTACAATGCCTTCAGTATCGGTCAGCAACTCTTCCACCTAGTCCTTGTATCCGAGATCAGCAAGCGCCAGGTCGCTGTCTCTCCAGTTTTCCCTTACCTTGACCCACAGCTCCAGGAACACCTTCGTTCCCAGCAGCGCCTCGATCTCCTTTCTGGCGCTCTTGCCTATGCCTTTCAGCTTACGGCCGCCCTTGCCTATTATCATGCCCTTATGCGATTTTCTTTCGCAGTATATGACGGCGCTGATGCGCGTTATATCCTTTTCCTCCCTGAACTGCTCTATGCTCACGGCGACTCCGTGCGGCACCTCATCCTGCATATACATGAGGATCTTTTCCCTGATGATCTCGCTGACGACGAAACGCTCCGGGTTCTCGGTGATCATATCGTC
>CASESB010000013.1 GCA_949290475.1 uncultured Bacillota bacterium | reverse complement strand
AATGCCCTGCTCTAGCCCCTCTTCGAGCCCGCGCTCATAACCGTCGTTTTCACGTATCGCCTCGCATTCTTCTCTCGTAAGTTCAAGATTTACAAAATCCATGATATCACCGCCGTTTCTCTGCAAAAAATCCGTGAGTATACCCTTGCTCAGACATTCTTTCACAGTCTCTCGCACAGCTTCCTCTATGTCCATCCTCTCGTGCTTTTCTCTCACCATGTGGATGAACCTGCTGTACTCATTGAGCGCTCTGCTCTTCTTTAAGATCTCAGAGCCTTTTTCGTAGTTGACATTTATCACTCGCACCTTTGCTTCTATCGCTATTTTATCACATTTTGCCTCAAATGCATCTGAAAGTTTCAGCTCCTGCTCCAAAGGCTGGTCTTCTTCGCCGTTGTAGAAGACGTAGAGCTCCGGTGTAGCTATCTTAACAAGGCGTCTGCTGTAGAGCTTTCTCATCAAACCCTGCTTCTCGTATTCTCTGATGCTGTAGCTCAGCATTCTCAGCGGAATGTTCGGATTAATTGTCGATTGATGTTCGGCGAGAATCAGATAATGACCGTCTATGATGAAGGCTAGGTCATTTTCGATATCGCCGAATATGGCGTCGTCCAATGTGACTATTTCCACTTCCGTATCTTTATCGCAGCTGCTGTCTGTCAGCGCGTTGTATAGCTCTATCAGCTTTTCCTTATCGTTGAACAGCATCCTGAACATGCCGTCCTTATACGTTCTCTTTACCCTGCTCATCCGTTCCTCCTTTACGCACGCTGTAATTATTTACCATATTATATTGTAATTACCAGTATTTGGCAATGTATTTTTCATGTGCTCTACAAAAAAAGGAGGATTGGGCTCTGCGCAAGGTATTATTGTAAATATTTACCATGTCAAATGCACTTTTATCATTAATTTAGATGAATTAAGGGCAACGATTACGGTGCGCCTCGATCATCTGCCCTGATATTTTGCACATAATCGCACCAATATCATTGATATATGTGCATTTATATGGTTTTATATGGTTTTATATTGAATTCAATCCATTATTCCCCATGCGCTGTTGCACGTAAAATCTTATTTTATTTGCTATATGTGCACTTTTTTCAAAAAGTCATCCAAAAACACAAAAAATCATCATTTATGTGCACCGCAGCGGGGGGAGCCACTTATGTGCACCGCAGCGGGGGGGGGAGCCACTTATGTGCACCGCAGCGGGGTCAGCCACTTATATGCACCTCAGCAGAAGCGAGATTTATGTGCACCATAGCAAAAGCCGGGGCGATCATAAAGATCGCCCCGGCTCAACAAGATCATCCCGATTTATCAGGCGCATCAATTTCCGCTAACGCCTTTGTCTTTTTTCCATCCTGATCTCCGCGGCTCTGGCATGGCCCGTCAGCCCCTCGCCTCGAGCAAGCCTCGATACGAGCGGCGCGATGCTCATCATGGCGTCAGGCGTCATTTTCTGATACGTACATGTTTTAAGGAATATACCCACCCAGACGCCTCCGGTATATCTGGCCGCCCCCAGCGTCGGCAGAGTATGATTGGTTCCGGAAGCATAGTCACCAAATACCTCAGCCGTATTGCCGCCTATGAACAGCGAGCCGTAATTCCGCAGCGCCTCCACGACGCCGGCTTCGTATTCCGCGGACACGTTCACCTCCAGATGCTCCGGCGCATATTCATTGGCATAGGCTACGGCCTCATCGAGGCTGTCCGCCACCAGTACCTCGCCGAAATCCTTCCACGAGCTCGCCGCGATCTCCTCGGTATCGAGCGTCGGCAGCTGAGCCTCAACCGCCGCGATGACCGCATGCCCCAGCGTTTCATCCGTAGTCACCAATATGCCCTTGGCCTCCCTGTCGTGCTCTGACTGAGCCAGCAGATCGGCGGCAATTATCTCCGGATCCGCTCCGCCGTCCGCTATCACCAGCACCTCGCTCGGTCCGGCTACGAAATCGATGCCCACCTTGCCGTAGCACTGACGTTTCGCCTCGGTGACAAAGCTGTTGCCTGGTCCCACGATGAGATCCACGGGCTTTATCTGATCTGTGCCGTATGAGAACGCGGCTATGGCCTGCGCTCCACCTACGGCATATATCTCGTCTATGCCGGCCACGTCCATGGCTACGAGCGTCTTCGGATGTATGGTATCCGTGCCCTTGATGACAGGCGAGCAGGCCGCTACACGTCTGACGCCGGCCACCTTTGCCGGTATGCCCAGCATGAGCGCCGTCGAATAAAGCGGATACCCGCCTCCCGGCACATAGCAGCAGCAGGAATCCACAGGTATCACCCTGTGTCCCAGAGTTATGCCGGCTGCAGGAGAAAAGTCTTCGAGCGTTCCTATCGTCTCGCGCTGAGCCTCTGCAAAGGCTCTGATGTTGGCGGCGGCGGCTTTTATATCCGCCACCTCGCTGTCAGGCACCATATCATAAGCCTCCGCAATCTCCGCATCCGTTATCCGCAGCCGCTCGCGACCGCAGCCGTCAAAGCGTCTGTTATACTCGATGAGCGCCGCATCGCCTCTTGCCGTCACGTCTTTTATCATCTCTCTCACCGTTTCGGTGAGCTTCGTTCTGTCCTGCTCTGTCCTCTTCTTCGAGGATTTAAGTTCTCTCATTAGCATTTCCTTTCCGAACTATATATCCGCACGCCTGCCTGCATATATACGCGCAAGCCTGCTGTCATCACTCCGTGATCCGCCATGCCGTGAGCTCCCGTTCGTAGCGGTCATACTGCTGTATCACCGGAACGCCTGAATAATCCGTTATTCCCTTACCCTCATTAGGATGCTTTGACGAATACATCTGATCCGCCGCAAAGAGGCAGACGAGCACCAGACATATCGGTATCAGCACCTTGAGCTTTATCTTTCGTATCATATTGTCGAGAGCCGGCGCCAGCAGATATACGATCGCCATGCCGCCCATGCCGAACGTCAGCAGACCCTCGCCGCATATCCTGCCGTTGAGATTGAGGAAATAGCCGCTGTAATCCCACCAGCGCTGTCCGAATTTTATCTCCATCACCAGCGATGTGAAATACTCGACGAAGCCGCAGAGCACCAGAGTGGCGATGAACTCCGCCGCCGGGTTTTTCCTGAAACGATTGAGCAGTATGAGTATCATGACTCCGCCCGCTCCGTATATAGGCAGCCACGGCCCGTGCAGCACTCCCCTGTTGACGAATACGCCGTCCTTCACTAGATGGAGGCTGACCTCCCAGCTCCAGCCTATGAACGAGAAGATGAAGAACAGCAGTATCAGCGAAAGTATCGAATAGTTCCTGATATAATGAGGCGTTTCCAGGCTTATCCTGCCGGCAAGCTCCGAAGCCGGGAACAGCCTCTCCGGATACGATTCTCCGTTGAATATGCTCTTGAGCCGCTCTATGTTGTCTTTTCTGGCCTGCAGTCTTTCATGCTCCAGATCACGCTCCGTGCCGAGCAGCATGATGCCGAACCATTTTTCGAGGAATCCCCTTATGCCGCCGACAGCCTCCACCTGAGGCAACGGCTCGTTGATGTATACGAGCACGTCTCCGTAGCTTTCCTCCATCTCCGAAGTCTCCGGTCTTCTGAACAGGTATTCATCGTCCATCAGCTCGGCTCCTTCTATACCCTTTTCCTTGGCCTCCTCGCGCAGCTTCACGTAGTATTCGCAGTATACGGCCGTCCTGTAGGCATTCGTATAAAATACCGACGCCAGTCCCAGCGTCACGTAGTCTGCGATGAACCACGGCAGGAAGCTGAGGAAGATCTTGAAGCATTCCCACTTGTGTCCGTCCATCATGCGCCTCGAAAGCGTTATCGCCTGTCCCGCCTTGATATCCGGGTTTTCAGCCACGATGTACGGCACCATGAAATACGAATAATGCTTGATCGGTATCGCTATGATCGTGAACGCCCACAAGCTCTTGTAAAGGCTGACCTTGAACATGGTAAAAGCCGACTTCGTCCACTTGTGCGCTCGCGGCAGGTATCCCAGACGCGTCAGCGGGATCTTGTCGTAGATCCTGCCCTCGAGGAAAAATCTCCTGGAGGTCACGACGAAGCAGTCCTTGATATAAAACAGTATCGCTACGTGCAGCAGCATGGAAAGAATTATGAAGCACAGAGCCACGAAGCTCTTGGAGCCGAATACGTGATCAGCCTTCTCGAAGATGTCTACGTATATCTTTCCCGAGCTCACCGAATTGGCGATGTCGGAGAACACGCCCTTGTCGCGGGCCAGCACCTTGCTGTCATCGTCCTCCTTGAGCTCCTTCTCGTATTGCTGCGACATCTCGCGTCCCTGCTCCACCTGGCCCATCATCAGCTCCGACAGCACGCCCTCGACCATGTCGCTGTTTGTCATGCCCAGTCCCTCGCTGGTGAGCTGTATCACGCTCTCCTCACCGTCCACCGCATCGATATCCGAACGCAGGATATCAAGCGAAGCGCCGAACTCGGCGCCGATGAACACGGCGAAAAGACATATAGCCACAAACAGCCAGTAATGCCGCTTAAAGGATTGCTTAGCGCTTCTCTTGAGTTCTTTTCTGTCTATCATTTTGTCCACTTTCCTTCTCAGACTTCAGCCTTCCCCTGAGGCTGAATGTCTTCCCTTCGGTTATCTCTACATCGACCATAGTCCCTATCAGCTCGCGGTCTCCCGCAAAATCCACCAGCTTGAACCCTTCGGTACGGCCGGTAAGCGTTCTATCGTTTTTCTTGCTCTCCCCATCTACCAGCACGCGCTCCGTCCTGCCTACGTAAGCGGCATTCTTATCCGCGCTGCCGGCGTTGATGAGATCCACCAGCCTGTTGAAGCGTTCGTGCTTCACATCCTCCGGTATCTGATCCTCATATTCCGCCGCCGGCGTTCCCGGCCTCACGGAATAGAGAAACGTAAATGCCGAATCGTAACCTACCCGCTTCACCAG
>CASESB010000012.1 GCA_949290475.1 uncultured Bacillota bacterium | reverse complement strand
GGAAAGCTTGACGATTATCTGGTGAAGATACTCAAGAAGGAAGCATATGACAAGACGGGACTCGTATACGGAATGGGACACGCCATATATACGCTGTCCGATCCGAGAGCAAAGCTGCTCAAATCCATGTCCAAAAAGCTGGCAGAGAGCAAGGACAGGCTCGACGATTTCCTGCTGTGCGATTACATAGAAAGGCGTACACCGCAGCTCTATGCGGAGGTCACCGGCATCGAGAAGCCTATGCCGGCAAATGTCGATCTCTATTCCGGCTTCGTATACGATACGCTGGGTATCCCGATCACCATTGCAACACCGCTCTTCGCTACAGCAAGACTGTCCGGATGGTGTGCTCACAGAATCGAGGAGCTGGTATCCGGCAAAAAGCTCATGCGCCCTGCATACAAATCTGTTCAGGGGCCGCGCGAATACGTACCTTTAAAGAACAGAACATCATCGCTGACGCAGAAGAAATAATACCATATCAAAAAAGCTAAAACCTCGCCCGCAGCTGAACGCTGCAGGCGAGGTTTTCTCATGTCTGTTTATTTCGGCTTACGATCAGATACAGCCTGTCCTAATTTACAACTCCGTTACCGCAACATTGCTGAGACCCAGCTCTGCGATATCTCCGCTGTCATATTTAACAACTTTGACGCTGCCGTCCTTAAGCCTGTCATATACCGCCTCGTACTGATCCTCAGTGAAGTTCTCAAATTTCCCGTTTTCCATGTCCAGCCATATACCGTCGTTTTCGGCGTTGTAATAACCGACTTCGCCGCCCGGGAATTCGTCATTCTTATATTCTTCAAGCAGCGTACGCAGAGCCCCGTATATGTCCTTAACGGCAGACGTCATGACTGTATCAGACATCTGTGATTTCTCCGTTTCGGCACCTATCACCCTGCCCTCGCTGAGCTCGGCAGCCTCTATCACAGGGCGCTCCACCTGACTTCCGCAGGCAAATATAGCGCCGACTCCCGCCTCATACCAGCCTGAAGCCATATCAGACAGCGTTTCCGCGCTTTCTTCATCGCTGCTGTAATGGTATCTCACGTTTACCGATATCCCGTTTTCGATCGCTGCCGCATCAGCCCCCTGCAGGAACCCGTATCCGTAATCCATCACTACAGGCGTCTTCGATTCACCGATAAAGCCCAGCTCTGTGATTCCTTCCTTGACGGCGCCATAGCCCGCCAGATAGCCAGCCTGCTCCGAAGCGAAGCTCACGACTGCAGTATTCTTACCGGTCCTGGCTTCTCCCGACTCCTGGTTCACAGGCTCGGCGTCTATCAGCACGAATTTCACATCTTCATACTCTTCCTGGGCATTATACACTACATCCTCAAAGGAATAGCCGTCGGCAATTATCACTCCGGCGCCTCTCTCAACAGCATCGCTTATGGCCCCCATATAGGCGCTGTCCGATGCCTCCGGCGCTTTGTAATATTTATGAGATACGCCCTCATCAGCCCCGAAGGCGCTGATGGCGTTCCACGCCTCTTCGCTGTAGCCGCCGTCCATTATCATCCCGGAATCGGTCACCATGGCTATCTCGTAATCCAGCTGATCTTCAGGCTGCTCCGCCTCCGGAGAGCCGCAGCCCGCCAGTATTCCGATCATGAGCAGCGCTGTAAGCGCGAATACTATCCTTTTCATTTGATGTTCCTCCTAACAAGTACTCAGTAAAGCTCCGGGCGTCTGTGTCTGAGCAGAGGCAGCTGCTGCCTCACGGCCTCGACACGTTCCAGATCTATATCACCGTAAATTATACATTCGTTTTCATCCCCGTGAGAAACGAACTGTCCCCACGGATCAACGATGCAGGATCCCCCGTATGCCTGGTAAGGCGCAGCTTCATCGCGCGCCGGCGAATTGGCCGCGAAATATACCTGGTTATCCAGTGCTCTGGCCCTCATGGTGATATCCCAGTGAGCAGGTCCCGTCGTAAGGTTGAACGCTGCCGGCAGCACTATCAGCTTCGCTCCTGCCAGCGCCATCTTCCTGAACCATTCCGGGAACCTGACATCGTAGCATATAGCGACGCCGATACGGCAAAACTCCGTATCTATCACCGTCATTTCACTGCCTGCCGTCAGCGTATCCGATTCCATGAACCTGATACCGCCCTCGACGTCTATATCAAACAGATGCACCTTCCTGTGACGTCCTATGATCCTGCCGTTCCTGTCAAACGAGAACGACGTATTGTATACCTTTTCACCGTCGAGCTCCGGTATCGAGCCGCCGATAAGGTAGATCCCCAGGTCAGCGGCCAGCCCGGAAAGGAATTTGACCGTATCACCATCGGCCGTTTCTGCGTATTCTCTGAAATAATCGTTGGAATAAGGGCAATTCCACATCTCCGGCAGAGATATCACCTCGGCGCCCTCGGCAGCCGCCCTGCGCACGAACCGCTCCGCAGTTCTCATGCTTTCCCCTTTATCAAACGACCCCTTCATCTGGCACAATCCGATCTTAAACATATCCGCCTCCCCGCGCCTACCGCGCGTCGTTTTCATCAGCAATGCTTTCCTTTATGATATCAGTGAACCGTTTTGTGATCCTGGCCGTAAGCCCCCAAATCACATGCCCGTCGTATTCCTCATACACAGGAACCGGCGCCTTGCCGTTTCTCCAACTGTATGCGGTTCCTCCTGTTACCTTTTCGTACGGGAATTCCTCCGGCGGCTCCGGCACCACATCAGTCCAGTACACATCAGGCTCATGTGCCAGCAGCCAGTCAACGCTCACCAGGAACGTATCCTCCACCTCGTCCGGATTCAGATCCATATCTTCAAGCGCATCCTCATCTATGATCCCCAGATAGCAGTACATGGCAAAATTGCTGTATGTATAAATCGTGTCCAGCTGGCTGACGATCCTTATCTTTGAATCCGGGATACCGATCTCCTCCCACGTCTCACGCAGGGCGCAGTCCTTAGTGCTCTCGTCCTGCTCCAACTCGCCTCCCGGGAAGCATATCTCGCCCGGCTGTCTCTTCATATGACGAGCTCTCATCTCATAGAGAAGATACAGCTCTCCGTCCTTTTCCACCAGCGGCACCAGCACCGAGAAGAACTTAAAAAACTCTTCGCTGCCCGCTCTCCTGGACTCAAATATCCTTTCGATTTCTCTGATCTTCAAAATGCTCCTCGCTCTTTTCCTCCAAGGTTTCCTCGAGAGTATCCTCGAAGTCCTTTTCCTTTCTCTGGAACCTTATGTTCATATACGACGCTATGATGATGCAGGCTATCCCCACGTACATGTTCCACAGGATCGTCTCGTGCAGGAATATGACCGCCATCACCGGAGCTATAGCCGGCTTTATGAAAAATGCCAGCGAGCCCGTCGATGCATCCGAGGCCTTGATGGCCTTGAAATAGCAGAAGTACCCTATGCCGGTAACGAATATTCCGGCGTACAGCACCAGCGGCAGGTGCTCGACCGCTCCTTCAAGAACAGGCTTGCCAGTTACAAGTATTATTATAAGCAGTATAAGTGATCCCAGTATGAAGCTGATGCTTGTTTGCGCCATTATTCCCATCTTCTGTACGCTGACCTTGCCCGCCACCGTATATGCTCCGAAAAATATGGCCGCCAGCATCATGTAGACCATGCCGATAACTGTGTTTCCCTCCTGCATGTTCCATGGCTTGATCATGAATATGAGCCCCACGAGCCCCAAAAGCAGCACGATGAACTTATACCTGTTAAGTCTCTCGTTAGCGAAGAAATGCGCGAATATCATCGTAAACAGCGGGTTGATGCTGATCAGCACCGAGGCTGTCGCCGCATTGGAATACATGATGCCCAGCTGAAAAAATACCATGCTCACCGGCACTCCGAGCGTGCCTACGAACGCCAGCATCGCGAAGTCCTTAAGATCAAGTCTGACATTGTTCTGTCTGATCTCCGCGATAGCAAAAGGCAGGAGTATCAGCCCTCCTATGGCAAATCTCAGGAACGTCAGCTGGAACGGATCCAGATGGTTCCCCGCCACCTTGCAGGCCACCTCCATCGTTCCGAACAATATCGCCGTCAGTACTACGTATATATATGCTTTTCTCATAAAATAAATTCACGCCCTTAAAAAAGACGGTGTTTCCACCGTCTTTGGTATTTTCTGTCACGCGGGATCAGTTGAGTATCTCGCATCCATCGAAGTTCACGCCTATCATTTCTTCCTTTTCAGCGCTTATGCTTACTACGAAGTCCAGCTCGTAGATCCTTGATATAGCCTTGAGCCTGTCTATGAACTCAGGCAGATCTCCCAGCGAAACATCCGCATGCTTCAATATACTGTCTATGAATATGGTTTCAATATCATGGTCCGAACTGATTATGCCGTATATGAATCCGATGTATTCGTCTATGTTCGTTATATTCTCATAATCCTCCATGCATATCACTCTGATGTTGTGTGAAAGCTCATACATCAGTCTGTGGTTTTTATTAATGAATATTATGCTGCCATTGCTGCTCTCAACGCTGGTATTAGCCAGTTCCACCATCTGACTGGTCTTGCCGCTGCCTTTATGCCCTATGAGTAATTTCACCATAATATCTTACCTCCTCAATATATTGTTATAAGCGCCTTTATATTAAATCAATTATACACTAAGGTCATATTTTGGGCAACCGTTTAGTTCCTAAAATGAGGTAAATAAAATCATTCTCTCTCCTGCTGTGCCCTGCGTCTCAGCTGACCGCACGCACCGTCTATTTCCGAGCCGAGCTCACGTCTGACGGTCGCCGGAATACCGCTTCGCTCCAGCCTGGCCGCAATCTCCTCCGCGCGTTTTCTGCTGCTGCCGTCAAGCCCTGTCTCCTCCACCCTGTTCAGCGGTATCAGATTCACATGACAAAGCATACCTCTGAGCTTTCTTATCATCAGCTCCACATCGCTGTCGGAGTCATTTTCCCCTTTGATGAGCGCGTATTCAAACGTTATCCGCCGCCCCGTCTTCGCACCGTATGCTTCCGCCGCTGCAAGCAGATCGTCCAGAGGATAGCGCTCATTCACCGGCATGATAGCGCTTCGACCGCGGTCGGTAAGGCGATGCAGCGATATGGCCAGATTCGCCTGCGGAAAATCATCTGCAAACCTTGCTATCACAGGAATGATGCCGCTTGTGGATACGGTCATGCTCCTGTAGCTCATGTTCCTGCCTGCCGGATCGTGCAGCAGCCTCAGAAAACGCGCCAGGTTCTCATAATTATCGAATGGTTCTCCCATCCCCATTACCACGAGGTGATCTATCTTTTCTCCCGTTTCTCTCTCTGCAGATAATATCTGATCGAGCATTTCTCCGGCCGAGAGGTCGCGCACGAAGCCGCCTATCGCAGAAGCACAGAATCGGCAGCCCATCTTACAGCCCACCTGCGACGACACGCACATCGAGTTGCCGTACCTGTACTTCATGAATACGCCTTCGACAGTATTGCCGTCCTGCAGCCCGAAAAGGAATTTCCTGGTACCGTCCTTTTTATCGCTCTGCATCTCCAATACATCAAGGCAGCCTATACAGGCTGCCTCGTCAAGCTTTTCTCTCAGCTTCAGCGAAAGATCGGTCATCTCACTGAAGCTGCGCGCACCGCGCATCATCCATGCGAAGAGCTGCTTTCCGCGGAAAGCCGGCTCTCCCATATCCTTCATGTAAGCCTTAAGCTCATCCACCGTCAGGCCGAGGAGCGTTTTCTTTTCCATCAGATCCTCTCCACTGCCAGACCCGTCTTGTGGCCGTTTATATCGAATGTATCAAGGCCGGCCTTTTCCTCAACGGATACCGCCAGCGTCTCCTTCATGATGTAATCCCTGTACTCGTCTACAGCTGCCTTCACGTCGTCATCGGCCGCCACGAATATCCTGATGTTGTCCATCATCTCGTAGTCGTTCTGCTTCCTGAGCTGCTGTATCTTGGATACCAGCTCACGCGCCAGTCCTTCCCTTGCCAGCTCAGGAGTGACCGTCGTGTCGAGTATCGTGAACACATTGTTTTCCATGGCTACGGCAAAGCCCTCTTTAGCTGATATCTTCACGTCCACCATGTCCTTCGTGATCTCCACGTTCTCGCCGTTAAGATCCATAGTCATGCTGCCGTCCGCTTCAAGCTTGGCTACAGTCGCCGCCGCGTCAGCTTTTGCCAGCGCGCCTCCAAAGGCCTTGATGTTCTTGCCCAGTACAGGTCCGGCCACCTTGAAGTTAGGCTTCAGGGAGTAGTCCATGAACTCGTCCAGCTTGCTTTCAAATACGACTTTCTTGACGTTGAGCTCCTCCATGATGAGCGGCGTCAGATCCTCGATGACATCCTGATACTTTCCGTCTACCAGTATCTCCGAAAGCGGCTGTCTCACCTTGATCCTTTCCTTTTCTCTCGTTCCGCGGCCCAGACCTACGAGAGTTCTGACAAGATCCATCCTCTCTTCTACCTTTTTATCTATAAGCGTCTCGTCAGCCTTAGGGAAGTACGCCAGATGAACTGATTCCTCGCCCGTCAGGTTCTGATACATCTCATCGGAAATGAACGGTGCAAACGGCGCTATCATCTTGGAGACGCCTACGAGCACCTCGTACGTGGTAGCGTATACAGCCTTCTTGTCGTCATTGAGCTCTTCGCCCCAGAATCTTCTTCTGGCTCTCCTGATATACCAGTTGGAAAGATCTTCGTTTACGAATTCCTGTATCTTCCTGACGGATTTCATGTGATCGTATCTGTCCATATCGGCCGTCACCTCTTTGATGAGGCTGTTGTATTTAGACATTATCCATCTGTCCAGCTCAGGTCTCTGAGCATAGTCGATCTTCAGCTCTGCAGGCTCAAGCTTGTCCTGATTCGAATAGAGCGCGAAGAAGTTGTATACGTTTTTCAGCGTACCGAAGAACTTGCTCATGATCTCTACGAGACCGTCCTCGTCAAACTTGGTCGGCGACCAGGCCGGCGATACGTGCAGCAGATACCATCTCGTGGCATCGGCTCCGTACTTGTCAAAGAGCTCGAACGGATCGACGGTGTTGCCTTTGGACTTACTCATCTTCTTCCCGTTCTTATCCAGGATCAGATCGTTTACCAGCACGTTCTTATATGGGGCCTTGCCCTTGATGAATGTCGAGATGGCCATCAGTGAATAGAACCATCCTCTGGTCTGGTCTATACCCTCGCATATGAAATCGGCCGGGAACAGCTCTTCGTCGAAGTTTTCGCTGTTCTCGAACGGATAATGCTGCTGAGCAAACGGCATGGCTCCGCTGTCGAACCAGCAGTCCATTACCTCCGGTATCCTGTTCATAGTCTTGCCGCACACAGGACATGTAAGGTGCACATCGTCGACGTACGGTCTGTGGAGCTCGATATCCTCACTGATATTCTCCTGTGCCTTCTCCACCAGCTCCTTCCTGCTGCCTATACATTCCAGGTGGCCGCACTCGCATCTCCAGATCGGTATCGGCGTACCCCAGTACCTGTTTCTGGATATGGCCCAGTCGTTGACGTTTTCCAGCCAGTTGCCGAATCTCTTCTCGCCCACGAAATCAGGGAACCAGTTGACCGTGT
The DNA here is from genome assembly GCA_949290475.1 of uncultured Bacillota bacterium. GTDB lineage: Bacteria > Bacillota > Clostridia > Peptostreptococcales > Anaerovoracaceae > Lentihominibacter. The sequence goes on along the minus strand of CASESB010000012.1, from coordinate 1,414 downwards.
TATTGTTTGCCACCAGCTGATCCTTCAGCTTCGTCATCTCTATATACCAGCTCGGCTTGGCGTAATACACGAGAGGCGTGCCGCATCTCCAGCAATGAGGATAATTGTGGACGATCTTTTCCTTGGCGTAGATCTTGTCCTCCTCCGCCAGCCACTTTATGATCTCTATATCCAGCCCGTCCTCCATGACGAACCTTCCGGCCCACGGCGTGTCGGTATACTTACCCTGCTCATCGACAGGATTAACGACCGGCAGATCGTATCTCCTTCCGGTGTTGTAGTCGTCCTCACCGAATGCGGGAGCCGTATGTACGATACCCGTACCGTCCTCTATCGTAACGTAGTCGGCGCACGTAACATAAAACGCTTTTTTATCCGGCTTGATGAAAGGCATGAGCTGCTCGTACTCGATGTATTCCAGATCCTTGCCCTTCATCTCCTCCAGGATCTCGTAGCTGTCAGCGCCCAGCACCTTGTCCGCCAGCACCTTGGCAACGTAGAAGACCTTTCCCTCTTCATCACCTGCCGTCATCTTCACCTTCAGATAATCGATATCAGGTCCCACAGTCAGGGAAACGTTGGAGGCCAGCGTCCATGGCGTAGTCGTCCAGGCCAGGAAGTATTCGTCCGCATCCTTTCTCTTGAACTTCGCCGTGATCGTATTTACCTTTACCTCTTTATAGCCCTGTGCCACCTCGTGGGAGGCCAGACCCGTTCCGCACCTAGGGCAGTACGGCAGTATCTTATGACCTTCGTATACGAGCCCCGCCTTGAAGAATTCCTTTATTATCCACCATCCGGTCTCTATATAGTCGTTGTCGAGAGTGATGTACGGATGATCGAGGTCGATGAGATACCCCATTCTCTTGGTCATCTCTCTCCACATGCTCTCGTACGTGAATACCGATTCCTTACACTTCTCGTTGAACTCCTTAATGCCGTACTTTTCGATATCCTGCTTGCCGTTCATATTGAGCTGCTTTTCCACTTCGATCTCCACCGGGAGCCCGTGAGTATCCCATCCGGCCTTTCTCTTCACCGCAAAGCCCTGCATCGTCTTATAGCGGCACACCGAATCCTTCAGCGTCCTGGCGATAACGTGATGTATGCCCGGCCTGCCGTTAGCCGTCGGAGGCCCCTCGTAAAAAATAAACGATGGATTGCCTTCTCTGGTGCTGACGCATTTCCCCAGCAGATCTTCCTTCTCCCAGTTCTCAGCCTGCTCCATCTGGAGCTGGGCTATAGGTTTTTCTGATAAATTTTTGATCATCCTGTATTTTCCTTTCACATAAAAAAGTAACGTCCCCAACAAAAGTTAGGGACGATAATAAACCGCGGTACCACCCTAGTTATGGGACCATCATCCCATCTCTCTTAAAGTGTCCGGCTCCGAAGTGATCTTCACCTTCCGCCT
>CASESB010000011.1 GCA_949290475.1 uncultured Bacillota bacterium | reverse complement strand
CATCTCAACCTGGTAATTATTATACAGATTCCTTTTTACACACTATTTAGGACTTGACCTCCGTCACCTTTTCATGCTTTTATCTCCGTACTTTTTTATTATATTCCTGCGGTATTATGCTGTCAAAGGCACGCAAAACGCTTCATCGCCTTTAAATTTCTTGATTTTCAACGCATTTCAGGGTAAAATATTGGACGTATGAAAAAATAAGGAGTGTTTTATTATGGAATTTATTTCAGGAATCGTAAGCAGCATAAGCGGCTATATGTACAGCTATATCCTGATCGTCCTGCTGATCGCGGCAGGCCTCTACTTCTCCTTCAGGACGAAGTTCGTACAGATCAGGCTTTTCAAGGAATCCATCAAAGTAATCACAGAACGCAAGAAGGACAAGGACTCGATATCCTCCTTCCAGGCGCTCATGGTTTCCACCGCTTCGCGAGTAGGTACGGGAAACATCGTCGGCGTCACAGGCGCCATCCTGCTGGGCGGCCCGGGAGCTGTCTTCTGGATGTGGCTCATCGCTGTGCTCGGCGGCGCATCGGCCTTCATAGAGTCGACGCTGGCTCAGATCTATAAAAAGCGAGGCGCGGACGGCTCATACGGAGGTCCTGCCTACTATATCAAGCAGGCGCTCAAAGCCCCGGCTCTCGGAGGCATCTTTGCCGTAGTTCTCATCATGACATACATGGGCGGCTTCAATGCGCTGGCATCGTTCAATCTTACGGATTTCGTCAAGACATACGTGCCGTCTGACAACGCCACCATCTATATAGGCGCGGTCGTAGCCGTTCTCTCGGCCATCGTCATATTCGGCGGCGGCAAGAGGATATCAAAGGCCACACAGGTCATCGTTCCGATCATGGCCATCGCCTACATAGCCATGGCTCTGCTGATGATATTTCTCAATATCGGCGCGTTCCCGTCGGTAATAGCGAGCATTTTCACCGAAGCCTTCAGTTTCACATCGGTGGCCGGAGGAGTCTTCGGCGCGGCCATCATGAACGGCATCAAGCGCGGGCTCTACTCCAACGAGGCCGGTATCGGATCGGCGCCTAACGCCGCAGCATCGGCCGACGTTTCTCACCCTGTAAAGCAGGGACTCGTGCAGATGCTTTCCGTATTCATAGACACGCTGCTGATCTGTTCATCCACGGCATTCATGGTGCTGTGTGCAGGTCTTGATCCGTCCTCGTACGTGGATGCTGCCGGCAACGCCATGAGCGGTCTTTACATCCAGGATTCGCTGGGAGTGCACTTCGGTGAATTCGGCGGATATTTCATCACCGCGGCGCTGGCGCTGTTCGCATATACGACGGTAGTCGGCAACTACTTCTACGCCGAGATGAACATCAGCTACATATATAAGAATGCACTGAACAATAAGATCTTCATGTTCTGCTACAGGCTCCTGGCCGTACTCATCGTCTTCATCGGAGCTCAGTTCAACGCCGGACTGGCATGGGATACTGCCGACGTGCTCATGGGCTGCATGGCGCTCATAAACGTGCCTGTCTGCATCATACTCGGCAACACGGCCTTCAGAGCTCTCAAGGATTACACGACAAAGAAAAAAGCCGGCGAGCCTCTCGAATTCAAGGCTGCCGACATCGGCGTCACAGGAACGGATTACTGGCAGTAATCCTCCTTACCGCTCTAAAAAGTTCACGACTGGCGTACCGGGCATACCGGCACGCCGGTCTTTTTTATCTCTGCGTTCTCCTTTTCTCCGGTATCTCAATATCGCTTCATCTTCTCCGGCTTGCCTCCTTGATACATGAATAGTATAATCAAGGCAAAACTCCACCATCAAAGCTACGGGAGGCATAAAAAATGAAAAGGATCGATTCGCCCATATTCAAGAACCTCACAGCGGAGGAATTCGATGAAATAGATTCTCTGAAGCTCCTGCGCATACAGAGCTACAAAAAAGGAGATATGATATTAAGCGCAGGTAACGTGATATGCGAAACGTGCATCATACTGTCCGGAAGCGTAAATATCGAAAATATAGACTTCAACGGCAACAGGAGCATACTCGATAACGTCACCGCCGGCAGCGCGTTTGCCGAATCCTACGCCATGTGCGGAGAGCCTATGCTCGTCGACGCCATAGCTTCGCGCGACTGTGAGATCCTCTTTCTCGATCTTCATGCGCTCATGTCGCCTGCAAACATGGACAAAAGCTGGTACTGCAAGATCATGCGCAACGTGCTCGACATCTCCGTCAGGAAAAACCTCATCCTCTCAAAGCGCATCCTCTGCACGTCGCCGAAGACGATAAGAGGCCGCCTCGCGAACTACCTCACGGCACAGTCGCTGGCTGCCGGCAGCACCTCGTTCAGAATTCCCTTTGACCGGCAGCAGCTGGCGGACTATCTCAACACCGACCGCAGCGCGCTTTCCAAAGAGCTCGGCAGGATGCGCGACGAAGGACTGCTGGACTTTGAAAAGGATCGTTTCACGCTCCACAGCGAGCTTTGACGCATTTTCTTTTACATGCATCGCATCATGTGAGACGTCAATGGCTGCAAAAACACCTGCGACAGGTTACCGGACAACAAAATCGTGATGCTGCATCGAATATCATGGCCTTCTTAAAAATCCGATGCAGCTGACACAGCAGTTACATCGGATTTCTCATTATTACACAAATTTCGATGCAACAAGACCTTTAACAAGCCCTGTTAATGAGATGTATGACAGTAAAGCAATTCCTGCTGCATCGAATTTTCATTATTGGCCAATTCTACGATGCCGGCTGCATCGTTTTCTTTAGTATTCCATCTTTTTCGATGCAGAGCCTGTGACGGTTGCATCGAAAAAGCGATTATTTCTTATTATCCGATGCAATCTGTGCGTTACAAGGCATCGCGCCGTCGTCACAGCTGATGATAGTACAGCACTATATCCTCGTAATGCCCGTCCTTCATGAAAAAGCCCTTCGGTATCGTTCCCAGCTCGATAAATCCCAGTCTCTCGTAGAGCTTTCTGGCAGATACATTGCTCTCGACCACCGCATTGAACTGCATGACGCCGAAGCCCTCGCGCTTCGCCTGCCTCAGGCTGTGCTCGACCAGCAGCCTTCCTATTCCGCGTCCCCGTACAGACGACGAGACGGCATAGCTGGAATTGCACAAGTGCCCGCAGCGCCCGGTATTGTTAGGATGCAGTATATACATCCCCAGAAGCTCTCCCGAGTCTTCATCCTCGGCAACGCCGCAGAATGTCTGCGCAGCGAAAAAATCCGCGCCCGTGCTCTCCGTAAGAGGCTCCGTCTGCGGAAAGGCCTCGCCGTCTTCTACGACCTCGTTCCAGATCCTTATCATCTCCGCGATATCATCCGTCGCATATTCACGTACTGTAACACCCATTACCGGCTCCTTCTTCCTGAACTGTTTCTGTTCAATCTCCGACCCGCTTAAACCCGCTTCAGCAATGCAACTGCTTCCGTATGCTTTGTGCCGGGAAAATTATCGAACGGCTTCACCGACTCTACTCTGTACCCGTAATACTGCAGATAATATAAGTTGTCCGCCAGCGATTTCGGATTGCATGATATATACACTATCTGATCGACGCCGTAGCTGATGATCTTATCAAGAGCATCGGGCGATATGCCCACGCGCGGCGGATCCACCACTATCACATCCGGGCGTTCATCAACGCACTTCAACGTCTCGAACACGTCTCCGGCGATGAAGCGGCAGTTATCGAGGCCGTTGAGCGCAGCGTTTGCCCTGGCAGCTTCCACAGCCTCCTCAACAAGCTCGATGCCTATCGCCATGCCGGCTCTTTTAGCCAGCGTCTGAGTTATGGTGCCGGTGCCGCAGTAAAGATCAAACACCGTCTTGTCCTCAAGATCATCTATGAGCCCGGTGGCATATGAATACAGGTTCTCCACAGCCTCGACGTTCGTCTGGAAGAACGAAAAAGCGCTGACCTTGAACTTCAGCCCCAGAATCTCCTCCATATAATAGTCACGTCCGTAAAGCACTCTGAGCTCATCGCAGTACACCGCATCGGCCAGTCTGTCGTTTATCGTCCGCAGCACGCCTACAACGCTGTTTTCAAGCGAAAGGCCTCTGACCGCAGCAACAAAAGCCTCCTCATCGAATCCCGGCTCCGAACTGGTCACCACGTTTACCAGCAGCTCGCCGCTCCTCACGCCGCGTCTGATTATCAGATGCCTCATCAGACCCTTATGCGTCTTCTTATGATAATGTGAATACCCGCGCTCCGTGCAGAAATCCAGCACGGCTCGCAGTATCTTATTGAAATCATCGTGCACGAGCTGACACTGATCCACCGTTACGATGGACATGAAGTGCTTTTTTCTATGCATACCGAGGGTCATGGGTCCGTCCTTCTCCATATCGCCAAAGGTATACTCCATCTTGTTTCTGTATCCGTATCTTTTCGGGGCAGGCTCGATGTCCAGCAGCCTCCCGTACCGTATGCTCTTCTTCTCAAGCAGCCCCTTCACCTCTCCGGCCTTGTTGCTGAGCTGTTCCTCATAGGGCACGCCCTGATACGCGCATCCGCCGCAGACATTGCTGTCTCTGCATATTTCCATATCGCCAATCTCTCCTGAAATCTTAAAATCTTCCGTAGTTGTCATAAAATTGTTTTTTGTATTCCAAAAACCTGTCCTCTTCTATGGCCTGTCTGATGTTCTTCATGGTATCGATCAGGAAATGCAGGTTGTGCGTAGTCATCAGCATCGAAGAAAGTATCTCATCAGCCTTGAACAGATGCCTCAGATATGCGCGCGAATAATTCCTGCAGGTATAGCAGTCGCACTCCGGATCCAGCGGGCCGAAATCCCGCTCGTATTTGGCGTTCTTGATGTTCACACGCCCCTGAGACGTCATGGCCATCCCGTGTCTGGCGATCCTCGTCGGCAGTACGCAGTCAAACATATCTATACCCCTTTCGACGCCCTCGAACAGGCAGTCGGGACTTCCCACTCCCATCAGATAACGCGGTCTGTCCGCCGGCAAAAGCTCTACGCAGTCATCCATTATCTCGTACATTATCTCCTTGGGCTCGCCGACGCTGAGGCCGCCGATGGCGTATCCCGGCAGATCGAGATCCACGATCTGCTCAGCGCTTTCGCGCCTCAGATCCTTATACATGCCACCCTGCATTATGCCGAAGAGCGCCTGCCTCTCCGTATCCTTATGGTATTCCTTGCAGCGCTTCAGCCATCTCGTAGTCCTTTCGAGAGAATCCTTCACGTATTCCCTGTCGGCAGGATAAGGCGCACACTCGTCAAAGGCCATGATTATATCGGCTCCCAGTGCGTTCTGGATCTCGATGGATTTCTCCGGCGACAGCATGTGCTTGGAGCCGTCGATATGAGATCTGAATTCCACGCCCTCTTCCCTTATCTTCCTCATCGCACCCAGGCTGAAGACCTGAAATCCGCCGCTGTCCGTAAGTATGCTGCCGTTCCAGTTCATGAAGCTGTGAAGTCCGCCCGCGGCTTTCACCACCTCGTGGCCGGGTCTTAGATACAGATGATACGTATTGGCCAGTATTATCTGCGCCCCCATATCGCTGACATCCTCCGGCTTCATCGCCTTGACCGTCGCCGCAGTGCCTACCGGCATGAAAACGGGAGTCTCGATAACGCCGTGAGGCGTGATGACTCTTCCGCGTCTCGCTCTGCTCCTTTTATCGTTCTTTATCAGTTCATATGTAACCGCTGTCATTTTATCTCCTATGCAATATCAGGCTCACGAAAAACTACATCATGATACCATATAAACTACAGGTACTTCAATATCCCGGCGTATTCTTTCGTGAGTCTTTCCATGGAAAAGGCGCAGTTCGCCGGACTGGTGGACGGCAGTGACTGCGCTGCCACGCCGCAGAGCGGCAGACACAGTTTCTCGTAGAGCTTCGCCGCCTTTGCCCCCGTCGTAAACACCGCTCTTATATCCGCATTGTTCAGTATGACGTTCATATCGTTGGGCTCAGGGTTTCTGATGCTGCTGTCGTCAGCGCCGCTTATCTCACAGCTCGCCAGAACATCCCACAGCGCGATCCTGTGACGTTTGAGAAAAGCCTTGCGCTCCTCCACGGTCGAAGGCGCAGTTTCATCGAACAGCGCGCCGAGCACGGGCCAGAACCTGTTTCGCGGATGTCCGTAATAAAAGCCCTGCTCTCTCGACTTCGGCGAGGGTATGCTCCCCAGTATCAGCACTCTTGAGTCCTCATTATAAAATGGCCCGAACTCGTGAGCCACTCTTTCCGTCTTATTCAATGCCTTCAATGCCGCTTCCTCCCGTCGTACATTCACGGCCTCATGCACCTCATGCAATTGATGTCTCATGTAGCCGCCGCCCCATACATTCGCCGCCTCATACAGCGCTGCCTCCTGCAGCCGCTGACGTCACAGTATCAGCATAGCGTCGCCGTAGCTGAAAAACCTGTACTTCTCTCTGACCGCTTCCTCGTATACCGCGAGTATCTTCTCCCTGTCATACAGCGCCGATATGAGCATCAGCAGTGTCGACTTCGGCAGATGGAAGTTCGTTATCAGGCTGTCTATGATCTTAAACTCGTATCCCGGATATATGAAGATCCCGGTATTTCCCTCACCGCTCCTTACCTGCCAGCAGCCCGCCGCCTCGTCGCGATAAGCGGCGCTTTCCACGGTTCTCGTCGACGTAGTGCCGACCGATATGATCCGTCTGCCCTCTCGCTTTGCGCGGTTGATGATCTCCGCGCTCTCCTCGCTCACGAAATACTCCTCGAAATGCATGCTGTGATCCTCCACGTTTTCGCACTTCACCGGCCTGAAGGTCCCGATGCCGACGTGCAGCGTGACGTAAGCCAGCTCGACACCCTTAGCGACAGCCTTTGCCAGCAGTTCCTCCGTGAAATGGAGTCCGGCCGTCGGCGCCGCCACAGAGCCCTCTTCGCGGCAGTATACGGTCTGATATCGCTCCCTGTCCTCGCGGTCGCTCTCTCTTTCGATATAAGGCGGGAGCGGCATGCTGCCGATCTCCTCCAACCTCTCCATGAATATACCGTCGTACTCGAACTCCACTATCCTGGTTCCGTCCGCGCCGTAATCTCTGATCGCGGCCTTCAGCAGCGGCTCTTCGCTGAAGATCACGGAATCTCCCGGCTTGAGCCTTCGCCCCGGCCTTACCATGGTCTCCCACACATCGCCCTCAAGACGTTTTACCAGCAGGAACTCCACCCTGGCGCCGGTCTTTTCCTTCGTACCGTAAAGCCTGGCCGGCAGCACCTTGGAGTTGTTCAGCACCAGGCAGTCTCCGGCCTTCAGATAATCAAGTATATCGTAAAAATGTCTGTGCTCCAGCCTGCCCGTATCTCTGTGTACGACCAGCAGCCTGGAAGCGTCCCTTCTGTCGGCAGGCTTCTGCGCGATCAGCTCCTCCGGCAGATGGTAATCAAAATCGCTTATCTTCATGTCGATATCCTCTCAAAATGTCGCGCTGCGGCAGCCCGGATTCTACGCCTCCCACAGGCTGCGCCGATGCGAACCGTCACGCGCTTATCAGTCGCTTATGCCGACGGAAAGCTGCTCGCCGTCGTCCTCCGGAGTCAGGCCCAGATGTCTGTAAGCCGCCTCCGACACCATGCGTCCCTTCTGCGTCCTGTACAGCAGGCCCGTCTGTATCAGATACGGTTCATATACGTCCTCTATCGTCACGCGCTCTTCACCGATGGAAGCCGCTATGGTGTCGATGCCGACAGGCCCGCCCTTGAACCTTTCGATTATAGTCCTCAGTATCTCCCTGTCAAGGCTCTCGAGCCCCAGCTCATCCACACCCAGCGCCTTGAGCGCTTTTTTCGTGATCTCGATGTCTATATCGCCGCTGCCCTTTACCTGCGAAAAGTCGCGCACGCGCTTGAGCATCCTGTTGGCGACTCGCGGCGTACCGCGCGATCTTCTCGCCATCTCCTCCATCGAAGCCTCGTCGGCTGCGACTCCCAGGATCTCAGCGGAACGCTCGATGATGCGCTTGAGCTCATCCGGCTCATAGATCTCGAATTTGCAGCTGACGCCGAACCTGTCTCTGAGCGGCGCCGAAAGGCTCCCCGCCCTCGTGGTTGCTCCGATCAGCGTGAACTTCGCTATGTCCAGCCTTATCGACCTTGCCGACGGGCCCTTGCCTATGATTATATCCAGCGCGAAGTCCTCCATCGCCGAATACAGCACCTCTTCGACCGATCTGTTGAGCCTGTGTATCTCGTCGATGAACAGCACATCATTTTCGTTGAGGTTAGTCAGTATGGCGGCCAGATCGCCCGCCCTCTCGATAGCAGGCCCCGACGTGATCCTTATATCCACGCCCATCTCGTTGGCGATGATGCCGGCCAGCGTCGTCTTGCCGAGTCCCGGAGGACCGTAAAAAAGCACGTGATCGAGCGGCTCATGCCTCAGCTTGGCCGCTTCGATGAATATCTTCAGATTGTCCGTCACCTTTTTCTGACCTATATAATCGCCCAGCGCCTGCGGCCTGAGAGTGATCTCCGTCCTGCTCTCACCCTCGCCCAGCTCAGCCGCCGTTATCCTCTCTTCGTAATCCATATGAATCCTCTCTAAAACAAGTTCTTAAGCGCTCTTTTGATATATTCCTCAGCCGTCAGATCCGTCTCGGCGACGCCCGCCAGTGCTCCCGCCGCCTCGCTCCTGCTGTACCCCAGCGCAATGAGCGCGCTCACGGCTTCGCTCCTGCCGTCAGCAGGGATAGCCTCTCCTGCCTCCGCTGCCGCTTCTGCTCCGGACGCCTCCGCTGCCGCGCCGAACTTATCCTTCAGCTCCAGCACGATCCTTTCCGCGGTCTTCTTGCCTATCCCGTTAGCCTTGGTGATGGTCTTGGCATCCTCAAAGACTATGGCCTGCTGCAGCTGCTCCAGCGTAAAGGATGAAAGTATGGAAAGCGCCGCCTTGGCGCCCACTCCGTTCACGGTTATCAGCTTCCTGAAGGCATCGAGCTCTCCCTTGCGCATGAACCCGTACAGGCTCACATCATCCTCCTTCACCATCATAGCCGTATAGACCATGACCTCCATGCCCTCTTCGCTCAGATACGCCCTCGAATTCGCGGGCACGAATATCATATAGCCGATACCGTTGACGTCCACTATGATATAGCCGTCTCCCTTCTCGGCCAGCTCTCCTCTTATGAACCCTATCATCTTATACCCAGCTCCTTTAACTTTTTCCTGGTGTCCGCCGAATGTCCGTGACAGATGGCGGCAGCCAGCGCGTCCGCCGTATCGTCCGGCTTGGGGATCTCCTTCAGGTTCAGTATGGTCTTGACCATCATCTGTACCTGCTTCTTATCGGCTCTGCCGTAGCCGACGAGAGCCTGTTTTATCTGCAGGGGCGTGTATTCCTCGACCTGCAGTCCGCCCTTCACGCATGCCAGCACCGCCACACCTCTGGCCTGTCCGACGAGTATGGCCGTCTTGGCGTTCGTGTTAAAAAAAAGCTGCTCTATGGCTGCCACGTCAGGCTTCTCCTCTGCTATTATCTCTCTCAGGGAATCATAAAGACAGGCCAGCCTGTCCGTCATTTCCATGGAGGCCTCCGTCGTCACGGCTCCGTATCTGCAGACGCTGAACCTGTTTCCCGTTTTCTCTATCACACCGTATCCGAGGATCGCATATCCCGGATCAATACCTAAGATCTTCATAACCTTACCAGCTCTGTTTCTTCATTTTCCAGTAAAGTATACCACACAAACGTATGTTTGTCTATTGAAAAACTTTTCACTCCTATGGTATAATTATAAACAATCATAAATAATCATTTCCCCGGCCGCATACGTGCGCGGGCACGATACTCCGCGCGGCGGCATCCCACCTTCGGAGAGGAACAAACATGCGTATCTCAAGACAGAACAAAATACTCGAACTCATTGAAAAATACGAAATCGAGACTCAGGACAAGCTGGTGTCGATGCTGCGGGAGTTCGGTTACGATGTGACTCAGGCCACCATCTCAAGAGACATCAAAGAGCTGCAGCTGGTGAAGATATTATCCTCCACCGGCAAGTATAAATATGCACAGCCGGCTCACGACGAAGGCCCGTTGTCCGACAGATTTTCCAACATATTCAGGGAAACCGTCAAATCAACCGCCCATTCAGGCAACATAGTTCTCCTGAAAACGCTTTCAGGCTGCGCCGGAGCTGCCGCCGAAGCGCTCGATTCCATAGGCCTGCCGCATGTCATCGGCTCTGTGGCCGGTGACAACACGATCATGTTCGTCGTGGACGATCCGGCGAACTCACCGGCCGTCGTGGAGGTACTTGAAAGCATGCTGAAAAAATAAGGCGCTCTGCCTGCGGGGCTGCGCGCCGGAGGAACGGTAAATGATAAGACACCTTAAAATCAGGGATTTTGCGATCATAGAGAATACTGAGATGGATTTTCACGACGGGCTCAACATCATAACGGGCGAGACCGGCGCCGGCAAATCCATAGTTATAGAAGCGGTGAGCCTGGCTCTGGGAAGCAGGGCGGACACCGCTTTTGTCCGTTCAGGCAGGGAGAAAGCCATCGTACAGATGATAGCTGAACATGACGGCGAGGAATATATCATCACGAGAGAGATCTCCGCCTCCGGCAAGAACATCTGCCGCATCAACGATGAGATCGTCACGCTCGCAAGCCTCAACCAGCTGTGCAGGAAACTGGCCGACATCCATGGGCAGTACGATCATCAGTCTCTTCTCGATCCCGATCACCATATACACCTCGTCGACATGTATCGCAGCGACGAGATCCTTCCCGTCAAGGAGACCGTAAAAAAAGCATACGACGACTATTCTGCACTGCGCTCACGCCTGAAAGCTCTGCTCACAGACGCTGCCAGAGACAAGCGTCAGCGCGACTTCATGCAGTACGAATTCGACGAGCTCACGGACGCAGCACTCAGAAGCGGCGAGGACAGCGAGCTCGAGGAAAGGATAGCCCTGCTGCAAAACAGCGAAAGGATCTACGAAAGCCTCGCCGGCGCCTACTACGCTGCCGAGGACTCGGAAAATTCCGTGCTTTCATCGCTAAAGCAGATAACGGATACGGTCGCGCAGGTGTCATCGTTTTCCGGCGACCTCGGGGCTCTCAGCAGCCGTCTTTCGGAGGTTTACTATGAATTCGAGGATATAGCCTCCTCCATCAGAGAAAGCCGCGATAGCGCCGTCTTCTCGCCGGAGGAGCTCGATCAGGCCATAGCAAGGCTTGATACCATAGATCATCTGAAGAGCAAGCACGGTAAGACGCTCGACGAGCTGATATCATACCGCGATGAGCTGGAGCAAAAGCTTTCTGACATCGAAGATGCCGACAGCCTCAAAGAGGAAATGGAGGCCGAGCTGTCGTCGCTGCGCGGCGAGCTCATATCCGCCTGCGAACGCCTGTCAGCCGTGAGAAGAGCCTCCGCTTCCGAGCTGGAGCAAAAGATAAGCGCCGAGCTCAGAGATCTGAATTTCAACGATGCCGTCTTCGCCATCGAATTTAAAAAGGCCGAAGCGTTCACGTCAAACGGCTCCGACGCAGTCGAATTCATGATCAGTACGAACAGAGGCGAGCCGCTCAAGCCTCTGAGCAGGATAGCCTCCGGCGGCGAGATGTCGAGGATCATGCTGGCCTTCAAAAAAATCATCGGCGACTACGACGAGATCCCGACGATGATATTCGATGAGATCGACAGCGGCATCAGCGGCATCACCGCCAGCGTAGTCGGACGCAAACTGACGGAGATCGCCGGCACGCATCAGATAATATGTATCACCCACCTGCCGCAGATAGCTGCCTGCGGAGCGCACAACTACAGGATCAGCAAGAGCTCCGACGAGTCGATGACCTATACTACCGTGACCGAGCTTTCGCGCGACGAAAAAATCCGCGAGATAGCCCGCCTGCTCGGCGGTGCCAACATCACGGATACGACGATAAAATCAGCGGCAGAGCTGGTGGAAGCCTCCGAAAACCGCCGCTGATATTCTCTACTTTTTATTCCTCAACGCCTGTACCATATTTTCCACCGTGGTTTCGGTATGCTTGGCAGAACGTACCGTCAGATCTGCATACTTCTCATACAGCGGTACCCGCGCCCTGTAGAGGCTGTCTATGGACTCGCCCTTTTTCATGGCCACGCCGCGCGTCCTGATATTGCGCAGGCGCTTCTTTATCACCGACAGCGGCGCTTCGATATAGATGACGATACCGTTCTCCCTGAGATGACGCATGGCTCTGTCGTAATAAACGGCGCTGCCGCCCGTCGCGATCACCGTGTTCTCCACATCCACTCCGCACAGCACTTCCTCCTCCAGCTCCTTGAAGCGATCAATGCCGTCCTCGTTTATTATCTCCTGCAGGCTCTTGCCCGCTCTTTCCTGGATGAGCAGATCCGTATCGAGAAAGCTCATGTTCAGCGACTTGGCCAGTATGACTCCCGTAACGCTCTTGCCGCAGGCCGGCATACCCGTCAAAACTATATTGCTTCTCATCCTTCCTCCTTGCTACGCCTCAGCCTTCACCGGGCACACGCTTCTCGCCGCAGTCGTCCAGCAGCCTCTCCACCTCGTCTATCTGCAGCTCCGAATATACCGCGATACCCGCCTTTATCAGCAGCTCCGCCGCTGTCCCGCGGCCTTCTGTCAGCTTTCCGGAAAACGTTCCGTCATATATCATGCTGCTGCCGCACGACGGACTCTTCTCCTTAAGCAGCGCGCAGAGCACGTCGTTTTCACGCGCCAGCCTCACGGCTTCTTCCGCGCCCTTCATGTACTCCGCGGTCACATCGCGTCCGTCTCTCGTCACGACTTTATCTCCCGCTCTCTGGGCATCGCTCCTCGGCACCGGCAGCCCTCCGAAAACCTCCGGGCATACGGGTATCAGCCTGCCCTCTTCCTTCCACTTTAAAAACCTGAGATCGGTCTCCGCCTTGCTTTTGCCGTCGTACCTGACAGGCTCTCCGCCGTACAGACACTGACTCACGAGTATTTTCTTCATTTCATAATCCTTTCGTACAGCGAACTTCATCAGGAGCTTTCTTCTCCGGCGATCCTGTGGTTCCTGCTTTCCTCGAGGTATTCCGTCATCTCCGGATGGCGGTGCTGGAGCGTGACCATGAGCTCGTTAAGCCGTTTATCGATCGCCTCGGACAGCTCACTCTTCATGCCGCGCATTTCTTCAGGTATTTCATCTATCTGCGCTGCCATGGATCGCAGCAGCAGCTCCTCGTCCAGCTCTCCCAGGAATCCCCAGGAGCTGACGAGCTTATCGACTCCCTGCTCCGCAAGCATTCGTATATCGTCCGGCGAATCGATCTGCGAGAGCACGTAGCGCGCACGCTTCGATATCTCCTTCTCGGCGTCCTCCCCGAACGCCCAGACGAATTCCTCCAGCGTGTATTCTTCACCGTGAGGATATGCGCTCGTTCCCAGCCGCTTCAGCCTCGGCAGATCATCCTGCGGTATGTCCAGCTCGCACGGGATATCTATGCCTGCATCCTTCAGCGCCGCGAGTATCGTACGCCGCACCCTTCCATCGTCTATCAGGTGACCGATACCCAGCTCACGCATCTGCACGTTGATCTTGTCCGTATGTCCCGTCATGTAAAATCTGATCCCGCGCTTTTCCAGACCGCCGGCGAGCATGTCAATGGCGTCTGCGGCCGTGAAGTCGACGCTGTTGACTGCCTCCGAGTCTACGATCACGGCCTTCGTGTCGTCACGGACCGCCTGTTCGATGTCGTTCTGAAATATCTTGATGTTGGCAAAGAACATATCCTCGCTGAAACGGTACAGGACAACATTTTTGATCGGATAGGCGAAGCGGTTCTTCTTCAGGTCATAGTAATCCGATTTTCCCGGCACCATTCCCATAAGCGCCCTCGGCGGATTCGTCGCCTTCAGGATCATAGCCACGAATGAAAGTATGATCCCGACCAGCACGCCGTAGATCGTACCCATGCACAGCACTCCGATACCGGCCGCCATGAAAATATAGAACTCCGATCTGCTGACTCTGAACAGGCGCACAGCCAGATGAGACTCCACGACGCTCATGAGCGCAGAGATAACGATCGCCGTCAGTACCGGCACCGGAAGATAGCCGATGAAGTCTGTCGCCGAAATGAGGATCACCGCCATTACTACGGCTGCTACTATGGAAACGAGCTGCGTCTTCCCGCCGTACTGCTCGTTCATGGATGTCCTGGATATGCTGCCGTTTGTAGGACAGCATCCCACTCCGGCGGCGGCCAAGTTGCCGGCCGCACAAGCGAGTATCTCCTGTCTGATGTTCAGCTTGTAGCCGTTCTTCACCGCGAAATTGTTCTCCGCCAGAAGCGTTTCCGCCATCACCACTATGGCCACCATCAAGCCCCTTCCTGCCGCATGCGTCAGATCAACATGCTCAAACTTAGGGATGAACAGCTGCGGCAGCCCCGGCTCTACGGCGGACAGAAGGATGACGCCTCTCTCATCCACGTGAAAGAGCACCGTAGCCAGCACTCCGAAGACCATGATCAGGATCGCCATCGGGAATTTGGGAATAAATTTCTTGGACAGTATCAGCAGCAGTAGGGCTGCGGCGCCCATCGCCAGGGAAAGCCAGCTGACATGAGCAAGCGCCTTTCCTATATGCGCCGCCAGCTCCGGGAACTCTCCGCTGCCCGCAGAGCTTCCCATCAGCTTCGGCACCTGCATCAATATGATCGTAACGGCGATGCCGCTGATAAAGCCTCCCATTACCGGCGTAGATATGAAATCCACGATCTTATCCGCACGAAGGAAGTAAAAGAGCAGCAGCCACAGCCCTGCGAACAGGGCCACCATCGGTATATATGTCATGGCCTGATCGGATTCCGCAATAAATCCGTGCGCGGCGATCGCTCCGCCTACGATGGCCGCCGGCGTCGCATCTACGCCGAATACGAACTGCTTAGATGTCGAAAACAGGGCGAAGAAAAGGATCGGAAACACCGAACCGTAAAGGCCGTATACCGCGGGCAGCCCCGCTATCTGCGCGTATCCCATGGAAATGGGTATCGATACGGCGGCGATGATGATGCCCGAAAATATATCACGTGGAAGATATTCCTTCTTGTACCCTCTCAATGTCGAAAACAGCTTCATTCTCATTCTCCTGTTTACCTGCACAGCCGCAGCCTCTCCGGCCTCCGCTACCGCTTCTGCTCCGGACGCCTACGCTGCAGCGCCTATAACCGAAAAAAGAGATGGCAAACCATCTCTTTTCCCTTGATATGTAAGTCTTTTATGCCTCTGTCTTTTCCTCGTCGGCAACAGCCTCCGCAGTTTCCTCTGCAGGAGCCTCTGCCGCAGGAGCTTCAGCAGCCTCTGCTTCCTCCGCAGGAGCCGCTTCTTCCTCAGCCTGCTGAGGCGCATTGTTTTCTTCTCCGGCAACCGGCGGATCGATAGTCTCTCTGATGCTGAGGCTGATCCTCTTTCTGTCCTTGTCGATCTCGAGGATCTTGGCCTTTACGATCTGACCTACTTCCAGCTCGTCGTTGATATTGCCGACTCTCTTGTGAGCGACCTCCGAGATGTGTACGAGTCCGTCAAGACCCGGCTCCAGCTCTACGAAAGCACCGTACTCCTTGATCTGTACGACCTTACCTTCGATGACCTGTCCCACCTGATAATTCTCATCTATCACGCTCCACGGCTCAGGCGTATTCTGCTTGAGTCCCAGAGAGATCTTGCCCTTTTCGGCATTCATGGAGAGCACCTTGACATTGATCTTCTGACCTATGCTGAGCACCTCCTGAGGATGCTTGAGCCTTCCCCACGAGATCTCCGAAATGTGAAGAAGTCCGTCGATGCCGCCGATATCTACGAAAGCGCCGTAGTCGGTGAATCTCATGACAGTTCCCTCTACTACATCGCCGACATTGAGATTCTCCCAGATCTCGGCTACGAGCTTTTCTTTCTCTTCGTTGAGGAAGAGCTTGTGAGAGAATACAGCTCTGTTTCTTCTCTGATCAACTCTTGAAACTCTGACTTCCATCGTCTGTCCTACGAATTCGTCAGCGTTTTCAACGTAGTGATCCGAAAGCTGTGAAAGAGGAATGAAGCCCGATACTTCCTTGTACTCGGCTATGACTCCTCCGTTTACCGTTCTAGTTACCTTAACTTCAAGTACTGTTTTATCTTCAAGTGCTTTTACTATCTCATCCCAGTTAGCACTGATCTCTAACTTTTTCTTGGAAAGCAGGATGCCGCCGTCTCCGTCGTCAGTCTTGATGACCTTAGCCTGGATCTCATCGTCTACATTAAAAACGTCCGATAACTTCTGTCCCTCCTCGAGGCTGACCTCTGAAGCTGGAAGGATTCCGTCCTTTTTGCATCCCAGATTTACGATAACTTCCTTGTCAGTAACTTGGTGAACTTTCCCCGTGACGATCTCTCCGCCCCTTGGTAATCTGAGGGACTTTTCGATCTCGTCCATAAGATCGTTCATGTTCAATTCGTTGTTTTCAAGTGTAACATCACTCATTCTGGCAATAACCTCCTTAATAGTGCATTCGGGCGTCGAAGCACCCGCCGCTATTCCTATTCTATTACATTTTCCAAGTTCTTTCAACGGTAAATCTTCAATATTTTCGACAAAATAGGTGTTTTCGCAATACTTTTTGGAAATTTCACACAATTTTTTCGTGTTGGAGCTTCTGCGCCCGCCGATCACGATCATCATGTCGGAGTTCTTCGCCAGCTCGGCGCACGATTCCTGTCTTTTGGTCGTAGCGCTGCATATAGTATTGTTGACATAAAAATTTTTCCCGTTGTCTGTGAGCGCACGCTCCACTTCCTGCAAAACCTCTTCCCTGATGGTCGTCTGGGTGACGATGAACAGATCGTCCTCATCTATGGCAGCCGCCTCGTCGTAGCTGTCGACCACGATCGCCGGTCTCCTGCACCAGCCGAAGATGCCGGCCACCTCCGGGTGATCCCTGTCTCCCACGATCACCACCTGCTTGTCCGTATCGTGCACCAGCTTATGTATCTTGGCCACGAACGGGCATGTGGCGTCTATCAGCTCCACCCCTCTGGCCTCCGCCTCATCATAAAAGGCCTTGCCCTCGCCGTGCGACCTTATTATCACCACGTCGCCCGCGTTCACCTCGTCGAGGGAGTCTATTATCCTCACTCCCGCCTTTTCGAGATCGCCCGTGACCCTTTCGTTATGTATGAGCGGACCCATGGAAAATATGTTTTCCTCCCTGCTTCGCGCCGCTCTCTCCGCCTTTTCTATCGCCTGCTTTACGCCAAAGCAGAATCCGGCGTTCTCAGCCCTTACTATTTTTTTCATCTATCTTCTCCAGTGCCTCCAGGTATTTTTTGAATGCCGCCTCACTGCCGTTCTCCGTCGGCTCGTAATATCTGACGCCCTCGCGGTAAAGATCGTCAGGCAGGTACTGCTGCGTTACGTAGCCGCCGTAGTCGTGCGGATATCTGTAGCCCATGCCGCGTCCCAGCTTCGCGGCGCCGCTGTAATGCGCATCCTTTAAGTGATCCGGCACGTCGTCTATCCTCCTGCTCCTGATATCAGCCACAGCCTTCTCTATAGCTGCCGACGAAGCGTTCGATTTCGGGCATGAGGCCAGCAGCACGACCGCCTGCGAGAGGACGATCCGCGCCTCCGGCAGCCCCGTCATCTGCGCCGCCTGGACGCATGAGGTCACGATGGATATCGCGCTCGGATACGCCATGCCTATGTCCTCGCTGGCCATCACCATAAGCCTCCTGCCTATCGCCACGATATCCGTTCCGCCCTCCAGCAGCCTGGCAAGATAATGAACGGCCGCCTGCGGATCGCTGCCTCTGATCGATTTCTGCAGCGCCGAGAGCAGGTTGTATCTGTCCTCCTCCTTATCAAAGAATCCCGTCTGTCTCTGCGTCGCCTCCCCCACTATCTCCGTATCTATGCGCCTGCCTTCTCCGAGGTTATCGACGATAAAGCCCAGCGTATCGAGCGCTACCCGGCAGTCGCCGCCGCTGATATCAGCCAGAACCTGCAGAGCCTTTTCATCGTATTCGATCTCCAGCCCGCCGAAACCCTTCTCATCGTCAGTCAGCGTGCGCTTCAGTATCGTCATTATCTCCTCGCTGCTCAGACGTTTGAATTCATATATGTTCCTCACCCTGCTGATGATGGCGTTGTTCACCGAAAAATACGGGTTCTCCGTGGTGCTGCCGATAAACTTTATCACGCCCTCCTCTATGGCCTTCAGCAGCGAGTCCTGCTGCAGCTTGTTCCATCTGTGTATCTCGTCCACATACAGGCATGTCGTCTCCTGCTGCAGCCCGTAAAAGCGCGTAGCCGCATTGTCCAGTATCGTCTTCAGCTCTTTGGTCCCCGTCGCAGAGGCGTTGATCTCCACGAAGCTGCTGTCCAGCTCGCGCGCTATGATCCTGGCCAGCGTCGTCTTGCCCGTTCCCGGAGGCCCGAAGAATATGGCCGAATCGAATGTGCCGTTTTTTATGGAATTGTAAAACAACGACCCTCTGTACATGAAGTGGGTCTGTCCGACAAATCCCTCCAGCTCTGAAGGTCTCATTTTCGTTGACAATGGTATCATGGCAAACTCCCCGCATCTCCAGTATCTGCTGCAGACATTTCCCTTGCAAGCATTTTCTTTGCAGACATTTCTTATATTATACAATAAGATCAGCTTATTTTTAACCGCAAAATCCGTCGCCTCGCCCGCGCCGCCCCGCGCACAGCCCTGCTCTCACTCAGCGCGCACGCCGCCCCGCGCAAAAGCCGGAGCTCACGCTCCGGCCCGCTCACATATTATCCCCGTACTTTTCGCTTTCCACCCTGCGCTTCAGCAGTCCCACCTTGTTGATCATATCTCTCAGGCTGTAATTATGATAGTAGATGTATTTCGCCGCCTCCGTCAGGTAGCCGCTCTTGCCGTCGCGGATCTCGGCCTTCAGCTCGCCTATGAACATGACGATGTTTTCTCGCATGTTAGAGCTTTCATCCGGGCACGGCACGTAAGCCAGCTTTATCTGCCCCGTCTCCTTGTTGTAAAATACCGTCTCCGGTCTGATGCTCACCCTGGCCGGATCTATGAAATACTCTACCGCCCGTCCCAGGATCAGCAGTACGTTTTCCAATATGTAGAGTGCATCCTCAGTACGCTCGACCTGATATACGCTCATCGGCGCGAAGCCGCTGCAGTCGTACAGACCGTATTCGCAGCCGTCCTCGCTTATAAACCCCATCGGTATGAAGATGCTGCACTCTCCCGATGTCAGCATCACCTTCTCAAAATCACGAACCTCGTTTTCCCTGAATTTCACCCTGAACTCTTTGTTTTCCCACATCTTCGCTTCCTTTCTCATCCGCCGCATTTGCTGCACGGCGTATACCCTCTCTCAACCGCTTCGCTCCTGTCGATCGTCACGCTCTTCCTGTTTATCGAGCGACACGTGCCGCGGTGATATGCCGTGCCGTAGCTCGAAAAGCAAAACGCCAGCTCTCCGTTGCTCATATTCGCCGAGCCGCACAGTCCGCAGGAGTCATAACGCCTTCGCAGGCTGTCCGAAAGTATCACCGAATGTACGGCAGCCTTCACATACGTGCAGCCCTCGCTGTGATACCTTTCGCCGGACTGCGGGAATATCCATACTGTGTGCCCGCTCCTGGCCGTTTCAAGCCCGCTCGCTCCCAGCGGACTCCCACGCTCTCTCTTGCCCACGAAGCCTCTGAGCTTCACGCTGAATCTCAGATCGAACTTCCTTTCAAACGACAGCGGCAGCGCCAGCCGTTCGGACGCCTCCAGGTCAAATGATATCATATCGCTTCCCGAAAGATCCGTATACATCACGCGCACGTTTCTGACTCTCAGCTCGTCAAGACCGGGATTGTCCTTTTTTATTCTATCCGTCACACGCCCTGAGAGCAGATACGGCTCCGCACCGTTGACAGCCTTCATCGCCGCCGTGGAGCTTTCATCGAGCGCGCCGTGGATACAGTTTTCCCACAGTCCTTCTATCTTCATGAAATATCCCAGCGACAATATAGCCAGTATCAGAAACGGCAGCAGTATAGCCGCTTCAAGCGTATAAAATCCCTTAGTACTTCTTTTCATACCCGTACTCCGTTCCGTTCACCCTGACCTCCGCCGCTATGCCGAAATAATGCTCATTCATGAGAAAATCTCCGTCCGTCGTCTTTCTGGTATTGATCTGTATCAGATCCATTATCCTGCCTATCTTCACGTTTTCGTCCTTGAAAAACAGCAGTATCTGCAGATAATCTCCGTAATCGTAGCCTTTGACCACGTCCGGAACGACCGTACCTCCCGTCAGGCCCTCCACGGCGCTGTCAAGATCTATGGCCCATGTCGAAGCGCTCTTGGTCAGCGGCACCTCGTATCCCTTCCACAGCAGCTCCACATCGTTATCGGCCTCCGCATAAGCCCAGGTGGAGGACAGCAGCACCTGAGTCGCCGCCGCAGCAGCTCCCGGAGTCAGTACTTGCGCCATCGCCAGCGTCTTCGCCCTTTTAGCCGGGTCGCTGTAGACATGCGCCAGATTCAGCGGAAAGCGCATGGCCTTCAGCGCCGTTTCGACACGTTTCTCGTTCTCAGCATCGGAAAGCTCTCCGCTCAGCACATACTCGACCTCGTTGCGGAAGAAATGGCTGCCGTCCGCCTTGTTTACTCTGCTGTTGAACTTGTCGAGTATGTAGCTGTTCATCATGTACTTGTCGGTGCCTTTCCTGAACGCCTGATCGGCATTGCCGATATTGTCGGCGATGGAACCCGCCAGCGACGACAGGCTCTTGTCCGGCAGTGAAGAGGACGGCAGCGAAGCTATCGTCGGCCCGTGCCGCAGCGTCCTTTCCCTCATGTCGTTGAGCTCGTGCGCTTCGCCCGCAGCATCTATGACACCCTCCGCATATGCGAGCTTCATATATTCGAGCAGCTGCTCGCGCACCGGCTCCACGTCGACAACGGAGAATCTGCCGCCCGAAGCCTTGACCGAATCCAGCTTCACCTCTCCCATGTTCTTCAGGGAATGCTCCACGTATCTGCGCAGCTTCGCCGTCAGCTCCTTGTCCGTGCCCTTGACGATGAAAAGCCCGTATTCCTGCTGTATATCGCGATTGTATTCAGACATGACCGAATCGACCGCCAGGCGAACGATCCCGTCTACTCTGCTCTTCAGCGTCTCGGCTCTCGTTCCGTATATAAGCGCCAGCGTTATAGATATCAGCGCCGCCAGTATCACCATTATGAATACTGCGCTGCTTCCTCTCCTGCTCTTCATTTTGCGATCCCCTTCACGAAATTCATGTATCTGACGTAGGCGGCGCCGTCAACGGCCGACCAGCTGCCTTCGACCGTGAATGTCTTTTTTCCGTCAAGTATGCCGCTGTTTTTCATCAGCAAATACTTTTTCCCGTACGCCTCGCTCGTAACGGCGCCTTCATCCACGTAGATCTCCGCCTCCGAAATGCTTTCTCCGGCTCCGCCCGCATCATTCCCGGCTGCCGCCCCGGCCTCGCTGCGCAGAGCTATATGAAGCCTGCTCTGTTCCGTTACCTGACTGTAAAAGAACATGATGATCAGCACCACCGTTATGACCGTCAGTATGATCATCGGCAAAACGATGGAGGCCTCCATGATATAGCTGCCGCGCCTGCTGTTGCGCAGTATTTTACACGCCTTTACTCTCCTCATCTCGTCAGTTTTGCTTTCTTAATCTCATCAGTTGAAATTGCTGAGTCCGTCGAACGTCGTATTGACGAACTCGGTGATCTCCGATTTGAATATGAGCCCCAGGGCTACGGCCAGCGCCACCAGGATCGCGACCTGTACGAGTTCCATACCTTTTTTACTTCTGAAATTTACTCTCTTCAACATCTCTTTCTCCTTTCATCTTTCCTCCGTCAAAGCTCCAGGAATGCCGGAGCTACGGTTATGATCAGCAGCACCATGAGGAATATCATCAGCGGCAGCGTCAGCTTCGTCTCCGCGAGCCTGCCTCTTTCCTCACAGCTCTTTTTTCTCTCGAGCCACAGCATCTCGCTCTCGCTCCTCAGCTTGTCCGTCAGCTCAACGCCCTTTCTGATATTATCGGTCATGATATTCGAAACCCTCATCAGCTCCCTGATGCCGCTCTCCTTGGCCATCCGCCTGAATTCCGTGTGCATGGAGCCGTTAGCGGTCCTGCACGACACGTAGATGCTCTTCAGCCTTCCGTAAAAATAGTCGTCCTCGTTCCTGTCTGAAAACCGCTCCTCCATCGATTTTTCAAAGGCGTTCGTCAGCACCAGCCCCGCATTGAGCAGCAGCACGAGCCTGTTGACGAATTCCGGCAGCTGCCGCATGACGGATTCGTATTCCTTCTTCCGCTGCTTTTCCAAAACTGTGAATCTGTTCCTGTACACGAAGAAGGCGACGATGCCAGTCATCGCCAGTATCGCCACGGCGTTGGAACGCGATGCCGTTTCCGCTTCCCAGGATATGCGTTCGCCTGTTTCCAGCCTGGAAGGAAGCATGATCCGCATCCTGTCCGTATCGCTGTTGAGATCGGTCGCAATACCCCTGAGCCCCATCTCCATCTGTTCGCGCTCCGACACTCCGCTTTCGGCGCTTTCCGCCGTCGCTTCTTCACTTTCCTTTTCCCTGCTGTACGGCTCCATCGTCACTTCCAGCTTCTGCTCCAGCGTTTCCTCTTCTCCATGCACTTCGGCTCTCAATGTAAGATGCCCCGGTTCCCCGCCGGCCGGCGGCCGCGTTATGTACAGCGTCCCTCCGTCCTCCGTCACCGTCACCTGCTCCTGCGTCGACGACATGATCAGATCCGCCGCCATGAGCGCCAGCCCTGCCAGCAGCACAGCTGCCACCTGTTTTCTGGTGTTCCTTGCTATAGTCGCTTCGCTGACGATCTTTTTCTTTTCTTTTTTTGTCCTCTTCATAGCATCGCCCTCATATCCTCACATCCGATATCTTCTCCATGAGATATATACCAAAAGCGGCGGCTGCCAACGCCGCTGTCATCAGCAGCCTTCCGGCGAGCGTCGTGTACAGCGGCTCGATATACGAATATGAAAATATATTCAGCATCAGCAGCATCAGGAAAGGCATGGCCGATATGATCCTGCCCTCGGTTTTCTTCTGCGCGGTTATGGCTCTGATCTCTCTTTCGATGCTCATCTTGTCCGTAAGGATCTCTGTCGTGTGGCTTATGATCTTTTCGAGATCTCCGCCCATGCTCCTGCAGATCACATACACGTTGACGAAATCGTTGATATCATCGTTTTTGCTGCGTGCGGCGAAATCCTTCAGCAGCGCTTTATCGCTCTCCTTGTTCTGTATCATGCTGACCTTCATATGTCTCAGCTCCCTCATTATGAGGTCATCTTTGTCGTACATGGATGAAAGATCCTCTTCCGCCTCTATGAGCGCCTCTCCCATCTGTCTACCCGACGCCACCGAAGCCGACAACGAATACAGCATATCCTTGAACTGCTCCTTGAGCACGTCCATCCTTCTGGCTGCCATACGCCTTTTTACGTACGGGATCAGCCTGACGACCAGTATTCCGGAGACCAGAGACAGCGCCGCGCTGTTATAAAACAGATATACCGCAGCCGCTATGGCCGCATATCCCGCGCAGAAGAAAAACAGCTTTTCCTTCAGCGACAGCTCGTAAACCGAGTAATCTCTTATCATTTCCTTACCTCTTTTACTTTCCTGCAAAGCTATCATCTCCGAAGCCGGCCAGGATCAGCTTCTCCCTGTGGATGAGCCGGCTGCCGGCTATACGTTCTCCGTTCCTGAAGAGCGGATTGACGGCTACCCTGCCCTCACGCATACCGTCCAGCTCGGCTATTTCCACCACCTTCCTGCTGCCGTCTCTCATCCTGCTCATATGCACCATGATGTCTATGCCCTCTGTTATCTGGCTCCTGATAGCATCGACAGGAAAATCGGCCGCCTGCATGAACATGGCTTCGAGCCGCTTGAGCATACCCTCGATGCTGTTGGCATGACCCGTCGAAAGGCTCCCGTCATGGCCGGTATTCATGGCCTGTATCATATCCATCACCTCCTTTCCCCTGACTTCTCCTATAACTATGCGATCCGGCCTGAGCCGCAGACTCGCCTTTACAAGCTGTGACATGTCCACTTCTCCCTTTCCCTGGACGTTGGCATTCCTGCATTCCAGACGGACTATGTTTTCCACCTGCTCTATCTGCAGCTCCGCCGAATCCTCTATCACCACGACTCTCTCGTGCTCCGGTATGAACTGTGACAGCACGTTGAGCATAGTCGTCTTCCCTGACGATGTGCCTCCGCACACGAAGCAGTTATAACCCGCCGCTACAAGCACCTGCAGGAAACGGCTCTCAGCCGGAGTTATCGTCCCCGTCTTCAGCAGATCCTCCATCCTCATCACCTTATCCGGGAATTTTCTTATCGTCAGTATCGGACCGTTGAGCGCGATGTTCTTATATATGGCATTGACTCTCGATCCGTCCGAAAGCCTGGCGTCCACGATCGGGTTCAGCTCGTTTATCTCCCTGTGCACCCTGGCGGCTATGCGCCTGATGAGCTCCTCAAGCTCCTCGACGCTGTCAAAGGCCAGCGGCAGCCGCTCGGGGATACCATTGCGTTCGATGAATATGTGATCGCGGCCGTTGACCATGATCTCGGAGATCGTCCTGTCCTCCACATATGGCTGGAGTATATCCATCTCCTTTCTCAGCGAAAGGAAAAGGCGCTCGATCAGCATCCTGTTTTCCCTGTAGCTGCAGCTCTTGGCCTTCTCCAGCGAAAACACGAAATTTTCAATGGCTTCCAGCGCCTCTTCGTCGCTCAGCGTTCCCTCCGAGTCCGTTATCATCAGCCTCACCTCGGAAAGATATTCCTTTATCTCCTCCGGCAAATACCGGCTCTCCGCCTGTTTTATCGCGGCGTTCGCTTTTGTTTCATTTTTTAACATAATTACCTTTTATTTCCTTTCAAGAGTAAGTATATGATACTTCTATTGGAAATTATTTACAACTGGTTTGATTCGACAAAATTCGACAAAATTTATGCCTTCTCGTTGCACACTTTTAATTGATTTTTCTCTCTTTACGGGCAAGATTTTTATTTATTCAACTTATTCATCTTTTTTTGCATTTTTACGTGCAACGACATCGCGACGCGAATGACGCCTGACACTAAAAATTGCACATGTTTTAATGAAAATCAAAAATACATGTGCAATTTCTCTCAATTATGCAGTTGTATATCCGTTTTTCTTTAAGCGCTCTTGCCCTGAAATTCGTATTTTAGCTCTGATATGTGCATTACAAATCGGTGCCACCCGTAAAACGGGCGGTTCGAACCGGGGCGATAAGTCTCGCAAATGAAAAAGCCCGGATGTGCATGTCCGGGCTTTTCGCCGTATTGTGATCATATGATGCTGATCATATTTTTCAAAGATATTAGTGTGCTAGCTGTGTCTCCTTCGCGTAGCAACTACTGCCGCCATTGCTGCGAGCGCCAGACCGGCTGCTGTGAGTGGGATAGCGATGTTCATATCGTCGCCTGTCGGAGATGCTCCATCAGCTGCCTGTGTTGGCTGAGTCGGCTGCTCATCACTGCCCTGACCCGGCTTCTGAGACTCGTCAGTCGTTCCTATCTCCGGGATCTCTACCGCAGCCTTCGCATAACCGCATACGGTACACTCCTCGTGCTTCGAGCCCGCCTCTGTTGCCGTTGCTTCTTTATCGATCACCCATTCAAAGGTATGACCGGTCGCAGGAATGACCGTGATATTTCCTTTAGCATCACAGCGCTCACAGTGCTGTGATTTGCTCCCGTCTTTCGTACAGGTTGCCGCTGTATCTACCGTCCAATCGGAACTATACTTATGACCACCGTAGTAATCCTCACAGATATTGGTCAATACCTCATTCGTACTGCCGCCTTCCACACCAGACGAAATGGTGCCTATACCGGCTGCGGTCAAACCGCTGTTCTTCTCGCTGTCAAATGAGCAGCCTGTAAATGTACCTCCTGTATATTTACCGACAAAACCTCCGGCTTTATATTCTGAAGACGAAGAAGTTGCCATTCCCGCCGTATGGCAGTTATTTACATCGACATTGTCACTTTCCCCGATAAATCCTCCGATATTCGGCTCCCAACCATCAACAGTGCTGGTAACGTTTCCAAACGCGACACAATTATCGAATTCCCCAAACTCTGCATAGCCAGCAAAACCGCCGACCCTCCAGTCAGAGCCTGTAATATCTACATCTGCGGCACAATGCTCATAGACGGACCGAGTAGCATCTGAAAAGTCTGCTGCAGTAGTATATCCCACAAAGCCTCCCAGCGCCCACAAGCCGGAAACCGTTCCGGATGCTTCACAGTTTTCAAAGACAGAGTCACTGCTGTTGCCTATGAATCCGCCGCTGTTGCTGGCTCCTGAAATAGAAATGTTTTCAGCTTTACAGTCTGCTGCTTTTACTCCGTCGCCGTATCCGATCATCCCGCCAACGTTGTTAGAGCCGTCTGTACTTTCTATCTCAATATCACCGGAAACGGTTATGTTTTCAAATACAACCTGCTGACCCGGATTGGTCGAAACATATCCTGCAAAAATGCCTGCCCTTAATTCCATAAGTCCGTCTTCATCGGCATAGATGCTGGCATCTGAAATGATCAGATTTTTCGCGCCCACGGTACCCCCGCTGACATTTCGGATGTCTCCAAAGAAACCGGCGGCATTTTTATCCGTTCTCTCATCCACAATAAGACCGCTGATCGTCTGATTGTTCCCATCGATAAATCCCTCAAACCAGTTGGAGGTAGTTGCTCCACTCAGTTCCCATTTATAAATGCCTATGGGGATCCAGCGGTGACTGCTCAGATCGATGTTTCCGGTAAGTTCAAAAACCTTTCCCTGGTAACGGTTTCCTCCGCTTACATCTTTTGACAGCTTGGCTAACTGCTCCGCAGTAGCGATCTGATAAGGATCCGCTTCCGTCCCTGTGCCGCCTGCAAAGTCTGCTGCGGCATAGTCCGTCCATACGGTGTCAGGAACACTGCCAGCTGCAAAGGCTTCCGCCGGCATCAGTCCGGCCAACAGCACCAGCGACAGCAGCGCTGCGGATACCCTCTTGAATAATTTTAATCTCATGATCATTCCTCCTTAAGATGTCCTCTGTCTATGTCTGATTTTACCATTTTAAAAAGTACAGGGCTATTACCCGTTTTTCACCTCAAAATGGGTAATAGCCCTGTTACTGTAAGCTTTCTTTTTATTTGAGCATGTATTTTTTTAGATCTTTTCTGCTCTCGATATGTAACTTCTTCATAGCCTGGGAGATGTGATGCTTCACTGTATTTACGGAAATATTCATATGCTCCCCGATCTCGGGATTCGTCCAGCCCCGCGCCGCCAGCATGGCTGTCGCAAACTCAGTCGTGGTCAGGTCGTCAGCCACATCGTGCCCTGTCTCCGGATTATGTATCTTTCTCCATCCGGAGGAAAATCCATAGGTGATCGCGATGATACGCTTAAAATCCTCCGGCCACCTCTGCTTGACTACTGCCTCCAGCATTCCGCCCAGCAGTCCGTGGTGCTCACCAAAGCCTTCGATCAGGTCATCCGGACGCGCCAGCTCCCATGCGGCTAACAGGTGTTCTTCTGCTTTATCGGGCTGCTTTAGGCTCATATGGTCCATGACAGCCGCCAGATGAAGATAGATGGCCGGGATCGGATATTGCTCCCCGCCCATAGTCAGTGCCGCTTCTATGATGCCGATACTGTGTTCATATTTTTTCTGGAGATAGAGATAGTGCGCCTGCACATACAGCGCAAACGCCCTCAGTCCTGCAGGAAGCAGAGGCATGAACTCCCGCGTGTCCGGCAGCGGAAGATGAAGCAGGACTGCCGCTGCCGCTGAAATAAACCCTTCGATCGACCTGGCATGAGGAGTTCTCTCTGTATCCGCTTTCAGTGTGTCCTTTATCTCTTCCAGCCCATATCGGGCACGCTGTATCTGCCCGACAGACAGATTGGAATATGCGTAGATCAGGCAGGCAGAGAGGCGGAGCTCCGGGTCCCCACAGGTCAGATACATCTCTGTCTCCTGCGCGGCTTCACGCGGATGCCCGCTGAAATAGTGATATTCCGCAAATGCAATATCCTTTTTCGGTCCCTTTTTCATCCCTCGGATATATTCCAGGCACTTGCCCGGCACAAAGGCTGTGTTCATCAATGGCATAAGATTTGGAAATGCCTGTTCTGCTTGTCCCGTCAAGTCTTCCCTCCGCAGAAGGTCTTTGGATGAGGCGCACAGACACCTCCCCTCTTTTGCAGCTTCGCACACCGTCCTATCCTCCATTTTGTATCTCCTTTATTACGAACAATTTTGTCCCTGTTCGTAGATTTTATCATAAGAAAGCCGGGGATGTATCACGATATCCCGCATGAACTAAAGACAGACTGCCCCGGTCAAAAGCAGACACTATAAATAAGACGTTTTTCTCTTCATATCTGTTATCAGTTCCGGGTTGTCCTTCTTCATTTTTTCTATCAGAAGAGAAATATGACTGCCATCTTCTCTGATCGCATCCAGCTCTGACTCCGTTATCCCCACGAGCTGGATAAATTCCACTTTGCCGTGGAGTGTGTCCAGCGTCTGGGCAGAGGTATCGTTCACGATCAGAAGTGCCGTTATGAGCGAATCTGTCCCCACGTGGAGAGGAGTTCCGTTTCCAGGCACGCATTCGCCCGCTTCAAAAAATCTTTCGGTCGTGTATGTATACCGCGCAAGATTCGACAGCATATCCAGTGCCCACAGGCAATCCTCCGCGCTGTTTTCTTTCAGCTTTATCGTCATCTCATATCCCCATCTGCTGTACTCCTCTCCAAGGGCCTCTTCATTTGCGTAGAGCTCACTCATTCCGTATGTGACTATATGCTGATAGCCCTTCTGCGATTGATAAACAGAATATCCGTCAAGATAGTTATCGCCTCCGAAAATTGCTCTTGCGTGGATATTTGTACCGTAGTGGGCAGGCTCCTGTCCGGGGTACAGCCGGTCAAACTCTCTGTCGATGGCATCCCAGCCAGGGGCCCAGTCATCCTCCCTCTCCATTCTCTCCACATATTCCTCTCTCGTCATTTTGCAGCACCTCCCTCATTTCCTGGTAGTGATCTTTTCTGCGTCAACATGCCGCATGAGATATGCGTCCATATCCTCAATGCCTGTCATGCTCTGACCTAGCGACACACGCTTACCCCCTGTATAAAACCTGACCCTTTGTATCATCTCCCAGCCGGAATCCATCTTGACCCTCCGGACAAC
>CASESB010000010.1 GCA_949290475.1 uncultured Bacillota bacterium | reverse complement strand
ATATGGCTGCGTATGCTATGACGGGCAGGATGTGTACGCCGTCAATTACATCCGGCTCGGCCTTTCGCCGATGAAGCTAACGAAGAACGACGAGACGCTGTTCGAGCTGGAATTTTCTTTAACATACGCCATGCAGAGGGCTGGAGAACGATATTGGGTCGTTGGCGTGAACGGCGAGGACATCGAAGCCCGGCTGTATTCCGCCGAAGGCGAGATACTCGTTTCTGTTCCGCTTGAACAGCCGCCGCTGGATTCGCTGACGGACGGCGAGGACCTCTGGCTGGACTACGGCGGCACAGTGATACATATAACGCCCGACGGCGGAAGCGAAAACATCGTGCCCGAGCAGGACTATGACCGCCTTGTTGTCTCCGGTGACGGGGAAGTGTTTATCTGCACGCGGGCTTCAGGCGGGCAGGTGCTGCCTCTGTCGGGCGGCAGGGGATTTGATGCCAAAGGCATTGTTGGCTCCGGGCTGGGCGGCACATTCCTCTATGAAGTGCGGCCAGATGGGATTTATGAACTCTCTTCAAAAGGCGAGGCAAGGCTGTTCATTTCATACGAGGAGTGTATGATAAAAATGGGCAAGCTGTTCTCGTTCGAGCCCATGGGCGAAGGGTATTTTTACTGTGAAAGACCTATGGGCAACATGATGCTCCGACCGGCTGACCCATCTGAGATCGGCGCCAAGGAGCCATATATATTGCCGTGTTCGACACATACAGCGTGCTGAACGAGTACATTGCGCGCTTTAATGCCGTGAACACTCAATATGAGATCATAACGACCAATTACTGTGAGGGCGGGCAGAGCCTTGAGCAGGGGCAGATGCGCATGAATACCGAGCTCGCCGCCGGCAAGGGGCCGGACATGATAGCGTTTACAGATTCCGACAAGCGGGCCGAGAATAAGCGGGCCATCACCGCACCAGCATATATTTCCCGCGGCTGGCTGGAGGATCTCTCGCCATACATAGAAAACGACGCGCTGCTGAACAGAGAAAACATACCGATTTATGACGCGCTGAGCTCGCTTGGCGGGGTCTATGTGCTCGCCGACAGCTTTATCATAACCGGCCTGTTCGGAACACGAGAGCGCTTTGGCGATATGACTGGCTGGACGATCGACGAATATCTGGCAATGGAGGCCTCGCTGGAGGAAGGGCAGACGATGATCTATCCCATGGACGAACATGTATTCGTTGAACGCGTGGGCGGGCAGTACGTAAAAGACACGATAGATTGGACTGCCGGGACGGTGGAATTCGATCCATCGGTATTTGCGCAGATATTGGAAGCGGCAAAGCGGGTGAAGATCAACGAAATGGAACAGTTCCTCGACCCGGAGACGTTTCAGACATCCTGGCAGATGATGGGGAAGGATACGCTGATACTCAGCAGCTGCACGGTAAGGATGCCGGACGACTGCGCTTTTGACATAAAATACACCGGGAAAGACATCGTATACTTCGGCTATCCCTCAGTTGACGGGAAGTCTGTGCTGACGGCCATGCTCAATAACCCAATAGGTATCGTCGCCACGAGTGAGCACAAGGATGCCTGCTGGGAATTTATAAAATACATGGTGCTCAACAAGCGCGTCGGGCTGCAGGAGATCGGATTGCCTGTCTATTACCCGTTGATAGAGGAGTGGGCGCAGATATTGCTTGATAACGAGATCACTGACACCGTCTATACGGAAGATGATCTGGAGCCTTTCTACGATGTGCTGGAAAGGCCAGAAAGTATAGATATATACGACGACACGGTGATGGATATCATGTTTGAGGAGGCGGAAGGCTACTTCGCCGGCAACCGCACGGCTGAGGACGCCGCAGCGCGCGTGCAGGAGCGCGTAAGCCTCTACGTCGCCGAACAGAGCTGAACGGGGTGATGAAAGCTTGAAAAAATACATAGCAGTGCTTCTTCTGCTTTGCTTTTTGCTCAGCGCCTGCGGCTCTGAGCCTTCAGAGTCGTCTGAAACTACGACAGTTGCTCCTGATGATGAAAGGACAAGTGTGACTTTAGCTGTTTTTGGCCGCGGATATGAAGAGCTTACCACCGCTGCTGCACGGTTCAACTATACGGACAACGCTTCTGACTTTAGAATAGATGTAGTTGATTACAGCGATGGAGGCATAAGTATGGACCAGGCTCTATTGCGACTGAACTCG
>CASESB010000009.1 GCA_949290475.1 uncultured Bacillota bacterium | reverse complement strand
TACGTCTGCTCCCAGTCCGTATCTCTGGTGCAGTACTGTCGTGATCGCCGCTGTGAGTGTCGTCTTTCCGTGGTCTACGTGACCGATAGTTCCGATATTGATATGCGGCTTGGTTCTTTCAAATTTCTGTTTTGCCATTTTAATTCCTCCTAAGATTAAAATAATGCGTAAAGAACAAAGTCGGTCATGCCGATTTTCGATGGTAGACTTAGACTTTGTAAGTGTCCACCGCTTACGCGGTACGGATCACGCCATGTGCGAGCACATGCTCCGCACGAGCGTCACTACCGCGGCGCGATATAAAAATATAATGGAGCTGCTGAGCAGACTTGAACTGCCGAACCTCTTCATTACCAATGAAGTGCTCTACCGACTGAGCTACAGCAGCACACCAATATTCATTATGGTACTATATTTTGCAGCCTGTGTCAACCGGATTGCAGCCTTATTTGGCAAGAAAATAGAGGGCTCCAGAGCTTACGGCCACAGATGTTTCACGATCTTTTTCTTCGCTCTCTGGACGGCATTGTCGACCGATTTTACGCTCCGTCCCAGCTTCATCGCGACCCTCTGATAGTCGCTGCCCTTTATCAGCTCAGTTATGACCTGCATCTCAAAATCACTGAAGATATTGTCGCCGTTGTGGAGTATATCCTCCGCTATATCCTTGAATACCAAAAGCTCCTCGGGATCCTGGTCCGTATCGGTCCTGAGCGTATCCGCGATGGTGATGGCATCGCCCTCGTCAGCCACCGGGTTGCTCAAAGACACCGAGGTGTTGAGCGGCTTGTGCTTATCGCGCCCCGCAGATCTCGTGGCGCTTATCATCTGCCGCGTGATGCAGATTCCCGCAAAGGCGCCAAACGACACCTCGCGCTCCGGGTCGAACTGCCTTATGGCCTTCAGCAGTCCTATCATCCCCTCCTGGACGATGTCGTCCTCATCGGCTCCCGCCATGTAATATGTGCGAGCCTTTTTCCTGACGGTTTCCTTGTACTTGCGCATCAGCATCTCTTCCGCGTCAAGATCACCTGCGCGCGCCATCACCGCCAGCTGCTCGTCCGTGCGCGTCTTTGTATCGCTGTCACTGTTTCTCATATGCTTTCCCTTTGTCTTACGACTTCGTACATCAGGATCGAGGCCGCGTTGGCCGCGTTGAGCGAATTTATCTTCCCCTTCATGGGGATCGACACCGTGAAATCGCATTTTTCCTTCACGAGCCTGCTGATGCCGCTCCCCTCGCCGCCTATCACTACAGCCAGCGGTCCCGTCAGATCGCGGTCGTAATACATCTCCTCTCCCATATCACAGGCGGCGATCCACAGTCCTCTCTCCTTGAGCGTCTCGATCGCTCCCGATATATTGGTGACCCTGGCGCAGAGCATGTGCTCTGAAGCTCCTGCCGAGGTCTTGGCTACCGTCTCGTTCACGGACACGGAACGCCTCTTGGGTATTATTATGCCGTGCACGCCGGCACATTCGGCGGTACGCATGACAGCTCCCAGATTGTGAGGATCCTCAAGTCCGTCCAGTATCACGATGAACGGATCTTCTCCCCTCACGGCCGCCCTGTCGAGTATATCGCCGACTTCGCAGTAGCTGTAATCCGACACTACGGCTATCACTCCCTGATGCGCCCCGCCTGAAGCCAGCTTATCCATACGCTTACGGTCGCTGTAATACAAAGGCACGCGTTTTTCCTTGGCCATGGCCGCTATCTGCCTGACCGAGCCTTCGGCTCCGCGCGCCAGCGTTATCCTTTCTATTTCTCTGCCGCCCCTGAGCGCTTCAGTGACGGCGTTCCTGCCGATAATCATCTCCGACATCTCAAGCATCACCTGCCATATCTCATAAACCTGTACGAAATGCCGTTTTCCTGATGCGGCTCGCCTTCCCAGATCACCCTGAACCCGGCTGCATCGAGATCCGGAAAATACGTATCAGCTTCGAATTCACCGTCTATCTTCGTAACGTAAAATTCCTCGCAATCGTCCATAAACTGCCTGTATATCTCCGCGCCGCCGGCAACGAAAACATCTTCGGCGTCGTACTCTGCGACGGCCGCCAGCGCCTCCTCTTTGGAATGGCATATGATGCAGCCCTCCACGTCGTAGCTGCGATCCGTCGTCAGCACTACGTTGACTCTGTTCGGGAGAGGTCTGCCTCCCGGAAACGACTCCAAAGTCTTCCTGCCGACGATTATGACGTTGCCTGTGGTCTTTTCCTTATAATATTTCAGATCACCGGGCAGATGCACCAGCAGCTTTCCGTTCCTGCCGATGGCCCAGTTCCTGTCGACTGCGACTATCGCGTTCATCTTTCCTCCTGCAGCCCCGTATCAGCTAGATCGCTATCGGGATGTCCTTTATCTGAGGATTCTTCTGATAATCCTCTATCCTGATATCATCCACCGTGAAATCGTAAAAATCCTTTATCTCAGGGTTCAGACTGAACTTAGGCGCCGGATACTGAGGGCGCTCTATCATTTCCCTGATTATATCCACATGCCTGTCATATATGTGGGCGTCGGCTATCACATGAACCAGCTCTCCCGGCTTCAGTCCCGACACCTGCGCCAGCATATGCACGAGTACGGAATACTGGACGACGTTCCAGTTGTTGGCCGCCAGTATGTCCTGCGATCTCTGGTGCAAAATGGCGTTGAGCCTGTCTCCCGTAACGTTGAAGGTCATGCTGTAGGCGCACGGCTCCAGACCCATCTCCATGAGATCGTTGAAATTGTATATGTTCGTCATTATCCTCCTCGAATAAGGAGTATTCTTCAGCTGCCAAATCACATTGTCAACCTGATCCATCTCTCCGTGAGGGAACCGGTACTTCACGCCCAGCTGATACCCGTAGGCCTTGCCTATGGAGCCGCTCTCGTCAGCCCATTCATCCCATATGCGGCTGTTGAGATCATGTATGTTGTTTGATTTCTTCTGCCATATCCACAGCATCTCGTCCACGGCGGACCTGATGGCCGTCGGACGCAGAGTGAGAGCAGGGAATTCATCCTGCAGATCGTACCTGTTGACCACGCCGAACTGCTTGATGGTATGCGCCGGAGTGCCGTCCTCCCATCTGGCCCTCACGACCTGGCCTTCGCTGGAAAACCCGTTATCGAGTATGTCGCGGCACATGTCCACGAACAATCTGTCAGCTTTGCTCATCTTCTTCCCTCCTCAATGATCTCTATGGCTCTCGCGAGCACGTAACGCAGCCTGTCGCTTTCACCGGCCAGATACAGATATCCCACCAGCGCCTCGAATGCCGTCGCCCACTTGTAGGTAACGGGATCGGCGCTCCTGGCTCTGGCGGTGGATTTCCTGTTCCTGGCTCTTTTCACCAGACGCTGCTCGTCCTCCGTAAGCTCATCAAACATTTTCTTTATGATATCCGCCTGCGCCTGCGCCTTTACAAAAGCCGTGGCCGCCAGATGAAGCCTGTGCGCGCTGTAGGGGCGCTCTCTGACGATATGCTCGCGCACCGCCTGTTCATAGACGGCGTCTCCCATATACGCCAGCACGGCGGTATTCACATCCTTGGGATCGTCAATTCTCATCGTCTTCTCTGCTCACCGTTTCGCATTCACACGTCCCGGCGCTACTCCTTGATTATCTGCACGCCCTGAGGAGTATCCTTGAGCGTTATGCCTCTCTCCTTCAGCATATCTCTTATCTCGTCGGCGCGGGCAAAGTCCTTAGCCTTTCTGGCCGCCTGTCTCTCTTCGACCAGCTTCTTCACATCGTCGCCGATCTCATCATCGGCCTCCTGCTGAAGCAGACCCACTACCGTCGCCAGCTCCATCAGCGTTTCGAGGCTCTTTTCCGCAAACTCCTTGCTGGCTCCGTCCTTCACGGCCGTGTTGATCGCCGTCACCAGCTCGAATATGGCCGAAATGGCGTCTGCCGTGTTGAGGTCGTCGTCCATGGCGGCGATGAACTCCTGCCTGTATCTGTCGTAGCCTGCCAGCGCTTCCTTCTCGTCATCAGTCATCGCGCCGCTGCCGTTGGCGATGAGATGCTTCAGATTTTCCTTGGCGTTCTCCAGCCTGGCAAGTCCCGCCTTGGCCTGTTCCATGAGGGCGTCGCTGAAATTTATAGGGTTCCTGTAGTGACCCGACAGCAGGAAAAATCTGATGACCTCGCCGCTGTAATCCTGCAGGATGTCCCTGACGGTAAAGAAATTGCCCTTGGACTTTGACATCTTCTCATTATCTATCGTGATGTAGCCGTTGTGCATCCAGTAGTTGGCGAACGGTACGCCGTTGCAGCACTCCGACTGCGCGATCTCGTTTTCATGATGAGGGAACTGCAGATCCTGACCGCCGGCGTGGATGTCGATGGTATCGCCCAGGTGCTTCTTGGCCATGGCCGAGCACTCTATGTGCCATCCTGGCCTCCCCTTGCCCCACGGGCAGTCCCACGCGATCTCGTCCTCCTCCTTCTGCGCCTTCCACAGCGCAAAATCGAGAGGATCCTCCTTGACCTCGCCTACGGCGATCCTGGCTCCCGCCTCGAGATCCTCGATATTCTGCTTCGACAGCTTACCGTAATCCTTGAACTTCCTCGTAGAGAAGTACACGTCGCCATTGGCCTCATAGGCATAGCCCCTGTCGATCAGCGTGCTGACAAAGTCTATGATCTCAGGGATGTGCTCCGATACCTTGGGATGAACGTCCGCCTTTTTGACATTTAGCGCCGCCGCATCCTTGTAATATTCGGCTATATACTTCTCGCTGATCTCGTGAGCCGTCACGCCTTCTTCTCTGGCCTTGTTGATGATCTTATCGTCAACATCGGTGAAGTTCTGTACGAACTTTACCTTGTAGCCTCTGTATTCAAGATACTTCCTCAGCGTATCGAAGACCACGAACGGTCTGGCATTCCCGATATGAAAATAGTTGTATACCGTAGGGCCGCAGACATATATCTTCGCGCTGCCTTCCTCTATAGGTACGAATTCTTCCTTTTTTCTCGTAAGCGTGTTATATATTTTCATTCTCTTCCTCCGCATCATCCTCGTCATATATAGGTACGAATCTGCCCTCCTGCATCTCCTTCACGATGCTCGAATACTGGCAGTCATCGTCGCATTTCTTATGGAATTCCTCGCCGAACTTCGCTACGAGCAGCTCTTCAAGCTCCACGACGCGTCGCCTGAGGCATTCCAGCTCTACCGCTACAGGATCCGGCATATCCACCTGATCCATCTCCTTCGTAGGCTTGCCGTGTCTTCTGACTATGGTTCCCGGTATGCCTACGACCGTACAGCCGTCAGGCACCTCCTTGAGCACCACGGAACCGGCGCCTATCTTAACGTCGTCGCCTACCCTGAACGGCCCCAGCACCTTGGCTCCGCTGCTGATGACCACTCTGTCGCCGATGGTCGGATGTCGCTTGCCTACATCCTTTCCCGTACCGCCCAGTGTCACGCCCTGGTATATGGTCACATCGTCGCCGATCTCCGTAGTTTCTCCGATGATGACGGCCATGCCGTGGTCTATGAAGCATCGCCTGCCGATCTCGGCTCCCGGATGTATCTCTATACCGGTAAACCACCTGGAAAGCTGAGATATTATCCTAGCCAGCATCTTCACGTTATGCTTATACAGCCAGTGCGCCGGCTTATGCCATATCAGCGACCATATTCCCGGATAGCACAGCAGCACCTCGATGCTTGTCCTGGCCGCCGGGTCTCTCTCCAGTACAGCGTTGATATCTTCCTTTATATCTCTGAAAAACGCCATTTTAACTTCCTTGATCTATGATTTGCGCTTTATCCACGTGGGGAAAGGCGCGCATACCCGCATATTATGATACCATAACCTGACCTGTTTAGTCTAATCATTTTCGCTGGCGGCACAGTAATCAGCGCCGTGAAAATCAGAGCCCCGCGTTATCCAAAGTCCGTGTCTGTTCGCCATATCGGCAAATCTAAGGCTCTGCAGCCTGTCCTGATCAGGATGATAACACTCCAGCCCTTCGAGCCCGAAGCTCATGAGCTGCATGATGATATCCTCTATGTTGTCGTAAAACTCTTCCGATCCCGGTTCTCCCACGCCTCTTGCCTGTATGGGATGCGCCAGTACCGCCGTTCCTCCGGCTTTCCTGATGAGCTCGATCGCCTCGCGCGAAGAAAACGGTTCCTTTCTCACCGCCCGGGCCTCCGGGCTTTCCAAAAATCTGCCCGGACTGAAGGCCTCCTTGTAATCATCTATGTACCCTCTGCCGACCATGGCTCTGGCTATGACCGGTTTGCCGACGTATCCTCCGGGATGCAGCTTTTCCAGCTCCTCCAGAGAAAGCGGATACCCCATATCCGCCAAAACGCGCAGCAGTCCGGCGTTGCGTTTCCTCCTGCGCCGCTCGAGCTCCGTTATCGCCCGCCGAAAATCCTCATCATCTATGTCCATGCCGTAGCCCAGTATATGCAGATCGATCCCTTCGTCAGTCACCGTGTCCAGCTCTATTCCGGGTATGACGTCAAGCCCTTCCTCATAACCCGTGCTCACGGCTTCAGCCACACCGGCTACGCCGTCGTGATCCGTTATGGCGATCGTCTCATATCCCAGTCTCTTTGCCGCTCTGACTATCGACGCCGGCTCCGCCTGCCCGTCCGAATACCTCGTGTGGATATGAAGATCAGCCATTTTCATATTTATATTGCGCAGATCGGCCGTCATCGCTGCCTCTTATACAACAGGTCTTCCGCCACGCGGCCGGCAGCTTCCTTTCCCTTCACATTTTCTACAAGCGTCAGGGCAAATTCCATGGCCAGAGCCGGCCCCCTGCCCGTTATGATGTCGCCGTCGACCGTTACCGCCTCTCCCGTAGGACTGCCGCCGTTAAGCGTATCCTCCATTCCCGGATACACGGTGGCGCGCCTGTCGGCCAGAAGCCCGCAGTGTCCGAATATCATCGGGGCGGCGCAGATCGCCGCCAGCTTTTTCCCGTTTTCCGCGAAGCACTTGATGTGCTTCAGCAGACCCTCGTGAGCCTGCAGATTTGAAGCGCCCGGCATGCCTCCCGGCAGCACGATCATATCGCAATCCTCATAGACGGCATCCTCATAGAGGATATCCGCCGTTACCGGCACGCCATGCGTTCCCTTAACCACCTGTTTGCCGGTCATGGACACCGTCCTGACCTCAATCGACGCTCTTCTGAGTATATCCACTACCGTCAGCGCCTCTATCTCTTCAAATCCTTCCGCTAAATGCACGTATATCATTCTCATCGCTCCTCTCTGAAATAGTTGTTGCCCAGGTCGGCCGGAGGCTGACTCTCCTTTTTCTTCTTATATGTACTGAAGATGACTATCAGTATCGTAGCCACGTATGGGATCATGTCGACCAGGTACTGGGACACGTTGAATCCCATGGCCTGCAGTCTGAGGCCCAGGATACTGAGACCCCCGAACAGCGCAGCTCCGAACAGCCCCTTTATCGGGTTCCAGGCCACGAATATGACGAGCGCTACCGCTATCCATCCTCTTCCGTTCACGATGTTTTCCTGCCAGATCGGCATTCTCACCAGCGAAAGGTAAGCGCCGCCCAGTCCACAGAGCGCTCCGCCCACCAGTATGTGCACGTATTTATACAGATTTACGTTTATGCCGGAAGCATCGGCCGCCGCATTGCTCTCGCCAAGAGCCTTGAGGTTTAGCCCGATCCTGGTTCTGTACATATATACGGCCGCCAGCCCGCATACGACGTAGCTCAGGTATACGAATATATCCTGCTGGAAAAATATCGGTCCGATAAACGGTATGTCTCCCAGCAGCGGGATGTGCAACTCGCCGAAGAAATCTATCACCGCAGAAGGCGCGCTCATTCCCAGCAGCGGCTGACCCACGAACTGAGCGTAACCCGTGCCGAATATCGTCAGCGTCAGTCCGCACACTATCTGGTTCGCTCTCAGCGTGACGGTGAGGATGGCGAATATCAGCGCCCCCACCGCACCCGCCGCCGCAGCCGCCAGTATGGCGAGCAGCGGGCTTTCCGTATTGATGGCGGTAACGAAGCCCATCACCGCTCCTATGAGCATCATGCCCTCAACGCCGAGGTTGGTGCTGCCCGATTTTTCAGTTATCAGCTCGCCGAGAGTGGCGAAAGCCAGCGGCGTTCCTGCCACTACACATGCAGCCAGAAATTCCGTCATGATCACGCCACCTCCTCTTCTCTGTTCCTGCCGATATGTACCTTATATCTCATGAAAAACTCACTGCCCAGTATGAAGAACAGTATCAGGCCCTGCACTATGTCAGATACGGCAGACGGCACTCCCAAAGCGATCTGGATGTACTCGCCTCCCTGTATAAGCATGGCAAAGGCGATACATATGATGAAGGCCGAAACGGCGTTCAGCTTGGAAAGCCACGCCGGGATTATGGCAGTGAAGCCGTAGTTGTTGGCTATGCCGTAAACGAGCGTCTTCTCTACGGCAGACGCCTGTATCATGCCCGTTATACCGCACAGTCCTCCGGAGATCAGCATCGATACCACTATGATCCTGCTGATGTTCATGCCCGCATATCTTGCCGTTTCTATGCTCTCGCCCACCACGGCGATCTCGTAGCCCTTCTTCGTGTGATTCATGAAAAAGTAGACTGCCACAACCGCCAGTACGGCGATGATCCATCCTATGTGCACACCGCCAAGCACAGGCATCTGCGCGCTCTCCGGAAAATTCTCTATCCTCGGAAAGCCGTTGACCGACGGATCTCTCCATGGTCCGTACTGCAGGTATGTCACGAACTTGATAGCCACGTAGTTCATCATCAGCGTGAATATCGTCTCGTTAGTACCCAGCTTAGCCTTGAATATGGCCGGTATGAAGGCCCATATGCTGCCGCATATCGCCGCCGCGGCCATCATCATCAGCAGCATCAGAGGCTGCGGCGTGTCCGGGTCCATGTTGAGCGCTACCCAGGCGGCTCCCAGCGCGCCCATGGTTATCTGCCCTTCCGCACCGATATTCCAGAATTTCATCTTGAAGGCTACTATTATGCCCAGCGATGTTATTATCAGCGGCACTGCCTTGACTATCGTCTGTTTTATCCTCAGCTCGGTGCCGATCGCACCCAGCACGATCTCCTTAAATATATGAAACGGGTTCAGGCCGAATATCGCCAGTATTATACCGGCCAGCACTATGGAGAGCAGCACCGCCAGCACCGTTATCATTATCTCTCTGCTGCGCGGCAGATCGTCTCTCTTCGTCAGTCTCACAAAGCCCATCAGGCGCCCACCTCCTCATCAGTAGCATCCGGCTGTTTTCCCGTCATCAGCAGCCCTATATCCTCCTTGGTGACCTCGTCGGGATCCACGATACCGGTGATCTCTCCGTGGCACATTACCACCACGCGATCGCAGAGATCCATCAGCACGTCGAGATCCTCTCCGACGAAGAGAACGCCCACACCGGCCGCCTTCTGCTGGTTGAGCAGCTCATATATCCTGTACGAGGCTCCAATATCAAGGCCTCTGACCGGATAAGCCGTTATCAGCACCCTCGGCGACGAGTCTATCTCTCTTCCCAGCAGCACCTTCTGGACGTTTCCTCCGGACAGCTTCTTGACAGGCGTATATATGCTCGGCGTCTGTATGTCCAGTTCCTCGACTATCTTCTCCGCCTTTTCGATACACGGCCCCCGGTGGAGAACGAAGCCCGGCCTGTTCTGGTAATCCTTGAGGATGATGTTGTGAACGATATCCATGCCGCCTACCAGGCCCATGCCGAGACGGTCCTCAGGGATGAAGCCCATCCTGATGCCCAGCCTGATTATGTCGCGCGGCGTTTTGCCGACGATATTTTCACCATCGAAGAATATCCTGCCCTTCTGTGCCTTTACGAGCCCCGCTATAGCCTCGCACAGCTCCTTTTGGCCGCTGTTGGCGACACCGGCCACGCCTACGATCTCGTGCGATCCGATCTCGAAGCTCACATCCGAAACCGCTTCCTTGCCCTCGCCGTTGAGAACGGTGACACCGTCCAGCTTCAGCAGAGTTTTTCTGTCTTCGT
The DNA here is from genome assembly GCA_949290475.1 of uncultured Bacillota bacterium. Lineage (GTDB taxonomy): Bacteria > Bacillota > Clostridia > Peptostreptococcales > Anaerovoracaceae > Lentihominibacter. The sequence continues at coordinate 4,203 of CASESB010000009.1, read as the reverse complement.
ATTTTTTCTTTTCTATGGACAGATCCACCTTCTTGCCCACCATCATCTCTATGAGCCCGGAGATCTGTATATCCTTCGTTTCCACAGTTCCTATGGATCGTCCCTTTCTCAGGACCGTGACCCTGTCGGATATCTCCATGACCTCATTGAGCTTGTGGGTGATGATGACTACGGAGCAGCCGCGTTCCTTCATGTTCCTGATGACCCTGAAGAGCTTCTTTATCTCCTGGGGAGTCAGCACCGCTGTCGGCTCGTCCATGATCAGGATCCTGGCTCCTCTGTACAATACCTTTATTATCTCCAGCGTCTGCTTCTCGCCGACAGACATGTCATAGACCTTTTTGTCCGGATCGACGTCCAGGCCGTACTGGTCCGACAGCTCTCTTATTTCTCCGGAAAGGCTCCTGCCGCGCACAAAAAACCCGCCCGGCTGCCCGATCACGATATTTTCCTTAGCTGTCATGACGTCCACCAGCTTGAAATGCTGATGTATCATCCCTATCCCCAGCTTTATCGCATCTCTCGGCGACGAAAAGCGCACTCCCTCTCCATCGATCATGATATGACCGCTGTCAGGCGTATATATGCCCGCCAGCATGTTCATCAGCGTAGATTTTCCGGCTCCGTTCTCGCCCAGAAGCGCATGGACCTCGCCTTTTCTCACGGCCAGATCCACGGAATCGTTCGCCTTATGAGCGCCGAAGCTCTTGCTGATGCTCTTCATTTCTATTGCCAGATTCTGCTCCACTCCACTCCTCCGTACTCATCATCGGATCCATATGAAAATCCTCATAAATAGCATAAGGGGAACTGAGCTGTTCCCCTTATTAATATATCACAATATCCGTCTGTGATAAACATATTAATTATGTCTCAAACACTAGTTGGATGTGGACGTTACGCCCTCAACCTCTTTGTTGATCTGCCATACCTGCTCGTCTGTCAGAGTCTGACCCTCTTCGCAGAGCAGAGTGCCGTCCGAGTACTTTATCTCGCCGGAGAATACCTCGAATTCACCGTTCTCCATCTGCTCCTTGACTGCGTTTATCTGCTCTACCGCATCTTCAGGAACCGCCGGTCCGAGATCGTCTATGCAGATCATACCGCTGGCCATCGATCCGTAATAGCTGAACGGCTTGTCGCCCGACGGCTTGAACTCGCCGTTTAATACGCTTTCAAACGCCGATGTGAAATATGACTCCATGTTCCAATAAGGCGCCGTTATGTAATAGTCGCCTGCTACGTTGTTGGCCGCATTCCATCCGGTCGTGAATATTCCGGCTTCAGCCGCCGCCAGCTGCGTTGCTGTCGAGTTAGCGTGATATGTGAGCACGTCGCAGCCCTCTGCTATCAGCTGCTCAGCTCCCGTTCTCTCGATCTCGGCATCTCCCCAGGTATTGATGTAGATAACCTTTACCTCTACGTCAGGATCTACCGCCTGCGCTCCGAGCGTAAAGGCATTGATGCCTATCTGTACCTCGGTGTAAGGGAATGCCGCTACATATCCCAGCACTCCGTTCTCGCTCACGGACGCGGCAGCCATACCGCTCAGATATCTGGCCTCCTCCATCGATCCGAAGAAGTTCTCCAGATTGCTCTCATTCTGATAGTTTCCCGAGAAGTGCAGGAACGTTACATCGTCATACTCACCGGAATTAGCCAGCTCATTGAGCACCTCACCGTATCCGAACGAGCATCCCACCACGATGTTGCAGCCCTGATCGATGAAATTAGTCGCCGCATCTCTTATGGCCTGAGCGTCGTTCTCACTGAGATTTTCCTTCACCAGCAGCTCGACGCCGTTAGTCTCGGCCGCCGCCTCGAGAGCCTCGTTCATGCTCTGCGTGAAGCCTCCGTCGTTGACGTTTCCGATGTAGAGCGCGCCGACCTTGCCGTTGTCGCCCGATGCTTCCTCCTCGCCGCCGCAGGCCGCAAAGGCAAATACCATCGCCAGGGCCAGCAGGACCGTCAAAAATTTCTTCATTACTTTCCCTCCGTCTAAATATGTGTGATATTCCTTATTTGTTTATTATATCGGTTATCGGTTGCCAGTCCAACAAAAATATTTGTTTTTTTGACGGTACACGCCATGTTTTCGCAGGTCGCTCCCGGTCTTCGCAGGCTAAACGCAGACCCGCTGCGACATACGGCAAAACATAAGGCAAAATGCGATATTAGGCAAAAGAAAAGATCCGGCTGTCGCCGGATCCCGATTCGTCTTATGCTTTAGGATCATTCGAATATTATGTTTCCGTCGGATATCTCCCTGATCACAGCCAGGGACTCCACTCTGTATCCCATATCGCGCAGCTTTCTGCTGCCTCCCTGGAAGCCCTTTTCGATGACGGCGCCGATGCCGGCCACCGTGCCGCCGGCCTGTCTGACTATCTCCGTCAGCGCCGCCGACGCCTCGCCGTGGGCCATGAAATCATCTATTATGAGCACCCTCTCTCCCGGGCTCAGCAGATCTCCGGCAACGCGGAATTTCGATACCGTACCCTTGGTGAACGATCTGGCGTCCGCCTCGTAAAAGCCCTCCGACATCGTATTCGGCTTGGCCTTCTTGGCGAACACGACCGGCGGATATCCGAAGTACGGCGCCGTAAAGCACGCAACGGCGATACCGCTGGCTTCGACCGTCAGTATCTTATCTATCTCGCTGTCCGCGAATCTGTTTTTGAACTCCTGTCCTATCCTCTCCAGAAATCTCACATCGAGCATATGATTGAGAAAATGATCGACCTTCACGATCTCCGTACCGATAGCGACTCCCTCGTCCAGGATCTTGCGTTTCAGTTCTTCCATGGCGGCCGCTGTCTATTTCTCATCCTTGAAGAGCTCTTCGAGGCCTTCAAACGATATCTCTCCGGAATCCTCTCCGTCGTTCTTTGCCTCTGTCTGCGCAGCTTCCTGAGCCGCCTCGGCCTTTTCCGCGGCAGGCTCCTCGCTGAGCTCAGGCAGCTCTATCTCAATATCGTCGAGCTTCAGTTCCTCCGCAGGAGCCTCCGCCTGCAGAGTCTCCGCTCCGGCCGCATGCTCCGGCATCAGATCTTCGAGCTTCAGTCCGCCCTCCTCCTGAACCGTCTCAACCGCAGGCTCTGCCGCAGCAGTTTCTGCGCCTGCTCCGATCGCATTTACATCCGGGAGAACTATCTCCTCTATTCCCTCGTCAACCGCCGGGAATTCCACATCAGCCGGAACATCGTCAACAGTCCAAGGAGCCGCCTCGTCATCAGCCAGCTTGCTCTTGAGGCTGTCGATCCTGCCCGCTGTACGGAGTATGTTCGTCTTTATCTCGGCAAACTCCTCTTCCATGGAGTTTATTATCTGTCTGTACTTGTTCTTGAGCGCCTCGGCCTTTTCCTTCTCGGCCTGCACCTCTGCCTTCATGGCCGCCTTCTCGGCTTCCACCGCTTCTCTCGAAGCGTTGAGCTCCTTCGTTATGGCTTCCTTCTCGGACTCCATACCGTTTCTCATCTGCTCGAGCTCCTTCTCTTGTCTGGCGACCTGATCCCTGCCCTCGGCGAGTATGTTCTCGACCTCGCTCTTGGCCTGGTTGATTATGTCGTTGCTGCTCTTCTTTGCTTCCATGATGAGGCTGACGTAGAGCTCGTTGTTGTCGTCGTATTTCTGGTAACGTTCGCGCAGCTCATTTATCTCGCCTTCATATGCATTCTCAAGCTCTTCTATATTATTCTCATATAAATCACACAGCTGCTGCATACATTCGTATACATCGTCCTTATCGAAGCCTCCCTCTGAATCCTTCCTGATGTTCATGTTCTTAAGAAGCCCGATAACCGATTCTCTTCTCTGCTCAGTCAATGCGTTCTTATTCATCTTTGTAACCTCTTTTTCTTCTCATTTGTTAAAATTAGAAAAAATAATCATGTATATTATAACATCTCAAAACCCCTTTGTCTTCCTAAATTTGTAATCATGCCGCATTTTTTATTGACTTTTAAGGCGCAAAAAGGTTACTATAAATTAAAGATCTTTTATAAGAGCTTGAAATTCTCATGAAATTTATGAAAAGTTGAGGTCATCATATGAAAACTATCGAAATAATATCAGGAGAACAAAGAGCGATATTCACCACCAGATCCGTCACCTTCGACGGCAAGGAATTTCTTTATATAAACATGTCTGACGTATCAGACGATACAGAAGCTCACATCTACACGTTCACATACGACGGAGAAA
>CASESB010000008.1 GCA_949290475.1 uncultured Bacillota bacterium | reverse complement strand
CGAGGGCGGAGCCGCCGTCAAAGAGCACATAAAGGCTATAACAGACGCCGGGATCCCGGTAGTGGCGCATATAGGAATGACGCCGCAGTCGGTGAACGCTTTCGGCGGCTTTAAGGTGCAGGGTAAGAGCGAAGAGGCGGCGGCGCAGATACTGCAGGACGCCTACGACGTCCAGGAGGCGGGAGCGTTTTGCGTTGTGCTGGAATGCGTTCCGGCAAAGCTGGCTGCTCTCATCAGCGAAAAGCTCATGATCCCGACCATAGGCATAGGCGCCGGCGAGGGGTGCGACGGACAGGTGCTCGTGTGGCAGGATATGCTGGGCCTTTTCAGCGACTACGTGCCTAAGTTCGTGAAACACTTTGCCAATGTGGGCGACATCATGGTGCAGGCGTTCAAGGACTACGACCGCGAAGTAAAGGAAGGGCTCTTCCCGACGGAGGCTCACGGGTTTAAGATAGATGATGAGATAATAGCAAAGCTCAGGGACAGATAAGATGATAACAGCAACGACGATAGAGGAAGTAAGAAACGTTATAAAAAAATGGAAAGCGGAGGGGCTCACGGTAGGGCTCGTGCCTACAATGGGGGCTCTCCATGAGGGGCACGCTTCGCTGGTGGAGGCTGCGGTAGCCGGGTGCGACCGGGCCGTGGCTTCGGTGTTCGTCAACCCTACACAGTTCGGCGAGGGAGAGGATCTCGACAGCTATCCGCGTGATTTTGCCAGAGACTGCGAGGTACTTGAGGCAAAGGGCTGCGACATGGTGTTTCATCCGGCGGTAGAGGAAATGTATCCCGACGGGTACGGCACGTACGTCAACCTGGAATCTGAAATGACAAAGCAGCTCTGCGGAAAGAGCCGGCCGGGCCATTTTCGCGGTGTCTGCACTGTGGTCAGCAAGCTGTTTAATATCGTCACGCCTGACAGGGCGTATTTCGGAGAAAAGGACGCCCAGCAGCTGGCAGTCATCAGGCGCATGGTGAAGGATATGAACTACGGCATCGAGATCGTGGGCTGCCCGACGGTGCGAGAGGCGGACGGACTGGCAAGGTCGAGCCGCAATTCCTACCTCAATGAGGAGGAACGGGCGGCGGCAGTCGTACTGTATCGCTCGATAAGCCGTGCAAAGGAAATGCTGGCAGCGTTCGGAGCGCCGTCTGCGGAAGATCCGGCGGATGCGGGCGCGCTCAAAGCGGCCATGACGGAGATCGTGTCGTCGGAGCCTCTGGCCAGGATCGACTATATCGAAGCCGTAGACGGTGAGACGCTGCTGCCGAAGGAGCGGCTGGTAAGCGGCGATCTGGTGGCCATGGCCGTGTATATAGGCAAGACGCGGCTCATAGACAATTTCACGATATGATATGAAGAACCGGATCCGGCGGCATAGGCTGCTGCGGTCCGGTCGCTTTTTGAAGAAGAGCGGTTGCAGCGAAACAGTTATCTGTAAAATATTGACATTTAATTTCCTTTCATGTATCATGTGTGTACAAAATGGAAATAAATACCATTTGAAAGAATCGTCTACAACCAGTATAATGAAAGGAGATCGTATTGAAAACAGAGAGAAAAGAGCTTAAAGACCTTGATCTTCTCGACCGCTTTCTCTTCGCCGAAGCCATAGAGGATCCGGAGATGATGGAACTGATTCTGGAGATCATCCTCGGCAGAGAGATAGTCCTCAAACATCTGCCTCAGGCCGAAAAGGAACAGCGGAGCTTCCTGTGGAGCAGGCAGGTGAAGCTCGACGTGTGGGCACAGGATACAGACGACGTCATCTACGACGCAGAAGTGCAGAAGCGAGATACTAAAGACCTGCCTAAGCGCAGCCGCCTATACAACAGCATGATAGACAGTAAGCTGCTGATACCTGGCACACCCGGATACAACAGCTTAAACGATGTCTACATCATCATGATCACACCGTTTGATCTGTTCGGAGAGGGAAGATACCGCTACACGTTCAGGATGAACTGCGAAGAGCTGCCGGGGCTGGGCCTGTGCGACGGAGTGACGAGGATATTCCTCAACACCAGAGGCAGCAACGCGGAGGGTGTCAGCGACGAGCTGATAAGCCTGCTCAGATATTTTGAACACTCAACGGAGGCGACTGCGGAGAATTCGGGAAGCGATAAGGTTTTGAGACTGCATGAGAAGATTGAGAAGCTCAGGGAGAGCGAAGAGATAGGAGTGAAATTTATGAACGCATGGGAAGAAAAGCTCCTTGACAGACAGGACGGATATGAAGAAGGCCAGAAGGCCGGCCTTGCAGAAGGTGAAAAGCGCGGTATAAAGAAAGGCATCGCAGAAGGTGAGAAACGCGTCGCAGCAAAGCTGAAGGCAAGCGGTATGGCGACTGAAGAAATCTCAAGGATGACCGGCCTTTCGGAAGCGGAGATCGAAAAGCTATAGCAGATACTGTCTGCAAGATGCGAAACTGCGCTATCACAAAACGAGGGTCTGCGGCACCGGAACACATCCGGTGCGCAGACCCTCGTTCGTTTTTTGATTTTAACACCTGTCAGTACTCAGGCCGTCAGCGGATTAGTCCCAGCTGAGCGGATTAGCCTTGAGGTTCTCCAGTTCTTCGTAAAGCTCTGAACCGAGGAAGTACTTATCAGGCTTAGCAGGCTTCTCACCCTTGGCGATAGCATCGATACCGGCCTTTACCTTTTCAGGCGAAGCTGGCAGATCGTAGATTCTTACGCCGCAGGCATTATTGATAGCGTTGATAACTGCCACGTGGTCTGAGGACTGGAACGCCTCGGAAGCTCCGGATGAACCGAAAGGTCCTCTCTCGTCGAAGCCGTCCATGTGGATAGCTACCATATCATCAGGTATATCCTTGATGTAAGGAACACCTGCTCTCAGCATATTGGTATCCTTTCTTACATCCTCATAGTTCTCCTGAAGAGCGAAGCCGATAGCATGCGACATACCACCGAATGCCTGTCCGTTTACGGACTGGATATTACCTACCTTACCTACCCAGTCAACGCATGTCATCTTGTCTACGGTAGTCTTTCCTGTAGCAGTCTCTACGGATACCTCCGCCATGAACAGAGCATAAGTGTATGCATATGTAGGTTCACCGCTTCCATCGTTAGGGTCGAGGAAGTCGAAGTAATCCCATTCATCGGCAGCTACCCAGTGTCCGTCGTATCTCGTAGGTATTCCTTCGTCTATCATCTCCTGGTAAGTCCTGTATGTTCCGTCTTCCTTCCTCATAGCGTCAGCCAGCATCTTGGCCGCTACGATGGAAGCCTTACCGTTTGCGAAGTGAGATCTTGAACCGGCAGACTCACCTGTGTTAGGGCAGTACTTGCTGTCTGTCTGGATTACCTTGATATCGTCAGGCGTTACATCCGGGAAGTAAGGTCTGAGAGCCTCGAGTGTGCAGACGAGCGAGCCTGCGTCTCCGCCCTGACCCTGATCCTGCCATGTATCGTACTTTCTGAACTTGCCGTCGCCTACCAGCTCGATAGCAACGGTAGCTTCGTCAACTCCGCCGAGGCCTACGTTGTATCCGCCCCAGGCTATGCCGACGCCCTTTCTTACCTCAGGAGTATCCTCAGCCTTAGCTCTCTTTACAGCTTCGTCGTAGAGAGGCTTGAGCGTATCCATCATCTCCTCCATCGGATACTGGAGGAAGTTTCTCTGGTTGAGGTTCGTATCTCCAGGTCTGGCGATGTTCTTATATCTGAACTCGAACGGATCCATTCCGATCTCTTCGGCCATCATGTCTATGAGAGCCTCTCCGCAGGTATATGCCTGAGGAGCTCCGTATCCTCTGTAAGGTACGCCGAAGTTGTGGTTCGTTACCGCACTTCTTGCAAGACCAACTACGTTAGGTACATAGTAAGGGAAGAACATGAATCTCAGGATCTTCGTCAGCTTGTCGTCTCCCATCTCAGGATATGCGCCGTTGTCGAGGCCTGAATCGAATTCACCGGCTATGATCTTTCCGTCCTTGTCGCATGCCAGTCTTCCGTTGAAGAATGCAGGCGAACGCTTGCCGGAGAAGGCCATGAATTCCTCATATGTCATGGACAGCGCTACAGGCATGCCCGTAACCTTGGTGGCAGCGCCTACCAGTGCGTATGAAGCAGCGTTCATCGCCCAGCCGAAGGAACCGCCCGTAGGGTTCTCTATAACTCGCAGATCCTCAACAGGTATGCCGATAGCCTCTGCCATATCGTCTCTGTCGAAGTAGAGCGTCATCGTCTTGCAGTGTACGCAGAGCTTGCCGTCCTCATCGTAGTATGCCTGGCACGTATCTCCCTCTATGGACATGTGCGGCTCTCTCGATGAATAGAAGCTGCCCTCTACGGAGTAGGCGGCATCGTCTATCAGCTCAGGAACGTGTTCATAATCGCCCTTCAGTACAGGCTGCTGGCTGTATATATTGTCAAATGATGCGTGGATTCTCTCAGCGTCAGGCTTTACAGCGTCAAGATAGTTCATGTATTCAGGCAGCTGCTCCAGCTCTACCTTCACCTTGTCCACAGCGGCTCTCGCGTGATCCTTGGTGTCGGCAACTACCATGGCTACCGGATCTCCCCATCTTACGATCTTCTCATCCTGCAGCAGCTTGTGAGTCTGCTCGAATTCTACGGTTCTCGGTGAGAACGTATATGCCATCAGCTTGTTTGCAGGAGCCAGATCCTTGGCCGTGATTACCTTTACTACGCCAGGCATCTTCTCAGCTTCTGAGATATCTATGTTGAGGATCTTGGCGTGGTTCGTCTTCATAGGCATTACCAGCACTGCGTGAAGCGATTCAGCCGGCATCTTCAGTTCGATGTCGTCACCGTAGTCGCATACGCCGCAGGCCTTAGCCATAGCGTTAGGACGAACGAGCGGCTTGCCGTAGAAGCCTTCCTTGATGTCCTTGGACCAGTCGTATGTGATATCCTCGAACGTCTTCTCGCCTCTTACGATAGCGGCAGCTTCCATTACCGCATCAACGATCTGCTTGTATCCCGTACATCTGCATACGTTTCTGTGCTTCTGGAACCAGTCACGAACCTCTTCTCTCGTAGGGTTGTCGTTTTCCTGAAGCAGAGCGTACGCCGAAACTATGAATCCCGGAACGCAGAATCCGCACTGTACAGCACCCAGATTTACCCATGCGTACTGGAGCGGATGAGGATTGAGCGGTGTACCGATACCCTCAACGGTAATAACCGAGCTGTACTCTTCGATCTTGCTGATCTTTCTCGTACATGAACGTACAACCTTACCGTCCAGAATAACCGAACATGCTCCGCACACGCCTATACCGCATCCTACCTTCGTTCCCGTCAGTCCGAGACGACGAAGCACGGATGCCAGCGTATCCTTTTCCGGATCACAGATGAACATACGGTCAGCGCCGTTGATGTTCAGAGTCATCTTTTTTAAATTCATAACAATTGCCTCCGTTTTCACAACATTAACTTAACTGCGCAACAACAATAAGGATGAAAAAAACCCTTTCCGCATAGCGAAAAGGGTTGCTTCACACCTCGATAAAATGCTGCCGTAAACGTCAGCTACGCTCCATGTTCATCCCCTGAATATGGCGTATAAAAAGAGCGGGCACTTAATCCTTTCCAAATGCGGGAGGCCGGTGCGTTTCCACACAGACCCTATCGGTCCGGTCTCCATGCTTTGCCAAAGCGAAGGAGTTCGGGACTCGGATTTTCTATTCATCTATATGTTGTCAATATTTTATCAAAAAAGTATGAAAAAAGTCAACTGCATATGTTGACTTTTTGTTATCGTTTTGCTATTTTTCATTAATATATTTGCAATCCTCATCCCATCTGCATTTCTTCAGATCCACGTGGGAATCGTCCTTCATGGGAACGCCCTCCATCATCAGCAGCCGGCGCTGATCATCCCATCCCGGCGCCAGCCTGCCCGCATGATTGACGACACGATGACACGGAAAGTCGCCGTACATGTCCGCTACCGAAAGCGCCTTGCCCACGAGCCTGGCGTTCCTTTCTCTGCCTATCAGCCGCGCTATCTGTCCGTATGTGGCTACACGGCCCTCCGGTATTTCCTCCACGACTGACAATATCTCATATATCAGATCTTCTCCCAGCTGTCTGCTCATGAGGATATCCGCCTGTTTTCAACTATCTGACCGTAAACAAAGTCATAGAGCCTGATCGCATTGTCCGTAAGTACGCTTTCCTCTTCCTTGTACGAGCCGTCCTCGCGCGCCCTCACTATCGCCTCGGCCTTCTCCGGCACGGCCGCCTGCGCCATGTCGAGTGCAAACGGATCCTGGTCTCGGATGGCCGTTACCGCTATCAGGCAGCATCCTGTCAGCTTCAGCCTCATGCCGCGTTCGTCATCCGTATCTCCGCCCACACCGTCATACCTGCGCTGCAGATCATCGTACACGCCTATCCATTTATCGGCCACCTCTTCAAAAGTCCTTCTGGCTATGCTGTCCCTGTATTCGGAGCGGCACAGCTGATGATCGTGACCGCGCAGCGTCTTCCACGTGAAATATTCGAGTATCGAAAACACGCAGACCTCATGAATACCGTACTCTATGTTGTCCAGTCCCTCGAAAGGCGGCACCTGAAAGAAGTCGCTCACCTCATCGTAAAGCCTGGTGAAGATGTCGTCCGCCTTATGGCTCTTTAAAAAGCTCTCGAATTCCTCCTTGACAGACTCGGTTTCCTCCATGAGAGAATCCACATCGTAGAGCTTCTCCGCCGTATCGGCCTTCATCTTCTCGTAGTACTGCTCGCAAAGCTCCACGGTTTCGGGCTTCAGCCCTCTGGTGAGCGCCTTGACGTCTATGACCTGTCCTGCTATCTGCCCTCTGGTCAGAGGGCGCTCTTCGCCCGTACATATCCTCTGCATTTCCATCGCTGTTTCAAAATCCATAAAAACCTTCCTTTCGGGCTATTTGAGCAGCCCCTTGTCCGTCTTCTTCACATGCCTGAACACTTCCTCGAACCTGTCGAGAGCCTCGTCTATTATTTCCGGCGTATCCGCCATGGAAGTATAGAGCCTGCTGCCGGCAAGCGTTACCAGGCCGTTCGCCATATAGGCCGCTCCCATCTTTTCCATGGAATCCTTCCTCTCGTACATCATATCCTTGTACTTCAAAAGTCCCAGTGCGGATTTCAGGAAATGCATGGAGGAAAAATCAAAGCTCATGGCTCCCGTACATTCAAGGTGTACGATAGAGCCCTGGTTATAGGCAACGAACGGCAGACCGTACTTCGCGATCAGATTCTTGAGCCCGTCGCAGAGCCTGTCGCCCATCCTGCCTGCTATCTCGCAGGCATTAGTTCGTTCTATCTCCTTTATGGCCACGTACCCGGCAAGACATGACAGCGGATTTGCCGCCAGCGTGCCCCCTACGTACGCCCTGTGCTTTCCCGTCGCCAGTCCGGCCGCCATCAGCTCGGCGTATTCCCTCTTGCCGCCGACACCTCCCGCGGACGGATATCCGCCGGCGACGATCTTGCCGAATATGGTCAGATCGGGCGCCACATCGAAGTAGCCCTGAGCGCCGGAAAGCGCAACTCTGAAGCCTGTCACCACCTCGTCGAATATCATCAGTGCGCCGTACCTGTCGCACAGCTCGCGCACGCCTTTATTATAGTCCTTTGCTACAGGCCGTGTGCCGCTCTCGGGTCCCACAGGCTCCACGATGACGGCGGCAGTACCGCCCTTGCGCCTGTTTCTCTTCAGCATCTTCTCCAGCATATCGAGGTCGTTTGGCCGCACTTCGTCCGTCCTCTTATATGCTCCCGGCGCTATGCCGTGCGATTCCAGCAGTGCGCGGCTCCCCGGTATCTTGAGGCCGTACACGACCTGATCCGACCAGCCGTGATACGCGCCGCCTATCTTGATGATCCGTTTTTTACCGGTAGCTATCCTGGCTATCCTCAGAGCCGCCATGACCGATTCCGTTCCCGATCCCAGCATACGAAACATTTCCACGTTAGGCATGTGCTTCGTTATCTCGCGCGCTATCAGCATTTCGGACTCGTGAAGCAGTCCCGTCACCGGGCCGCACGTATTGAGCAGCTCTATGACGTTTTCTCTGATCGCGGGGTAATTGCTGCCGAGGATGGTCGGTCCGCCGGCCTGCAGAAAATCTATATATCTGTTGCCATCCCTGTCGTACAGATATGCTCCGTCCGTCTTCGCCATGCACATCGGAAACGGCTTGTTAAAGGCCAGGTTGTGCTGGACGCCTCCCGGTATGTACTTCTGCGCCTCCTCATATACCTCTCTCGATCCTCCGCACTTCTCATCGAAGTACTTCATGACCACGTTTTCGTAATAATCGTCGTCGACCTCCCATATCGGCTGATCCGTCAGCTCCTTCAGCTGTCTGTTGATTTCAGCCGGGTCATCCCATCTGCTTATTCCGCAATTTTCCATTCTAATCCATCTCCCTTTCTGCGAATTCCGCCGCCTCCTGCCTTCTGGCTATCGAATTGGTATCCAGCGTCTTTCTGAATACGACGAATCTGTCATACAGGTATTCCGTAGTTATGTTCAGAGCCATGTTCATGCCCGTCACCAGATATTCATTCCACATCAGCTCCTCCGCCAGGTAGTTGCCCAATATTGTCGTCACCGGCGTGAAGACGCAGTAAAAGGCTGCTATCTTGGCCATCGCCACGGGAACGTTGTTGGCCGATTTGAACGTAAACCTCCTGTTGAGCGTGAAGTTCCATATCACCGATAATATAAGCGCTATCAGATAGCACGGCCAGTAGCTCCAGCCGCTCAGCTCGTTGAGCAGCGTGAACGACACGAGCTCGATTATCCCCGCTGATGCGGAAAAGAGCACGAATTTTACAACTCTCAGAGTTTCCTTCTTCTTCTGTGAGATCATGATACCTCCTGCCTCTTCTTGGAATATTTGTGTCTGTATATGTAATTCATGAGCGCAACGTCCAGCGCACCCAGTCTTACTTCCCTTCCCGCCGCGCGCGTATGGATGGCGCTGACGCACGCCTTGTCAACCAGCAGTCTCATCGCCTCCGCATCGTCCTCGGAAGCAGCTCTGACAGCCGCGCCCATATCCTTTATCAGCACCGCCGGGTATCTTTCCAGCAGCTCGAAAGCCTCGCCGCTGCTGCAGGCTGCCGGTATCCTCTTGCCTATCATCTGCGCCATGTCGTCGATCTGCGCGTTTATATCCCTGCCGGCAGCCGCGCATATGTCGACGGCCTCAGATCTGAAGATCTCCGCTTCGCCGAATCTCTCACGCAGCTCATCCTCAAAGCCTCCCGGTATTGCTATGATCCCGTGATCCTCAGCTGCATCCATTCCCTTTACACTGCGCCTGCATATGTCCTCAAGCAGCTGCGCCCGCTCCATGGCCTCGTCCTTCGTCCGTCCGCATATGAGCGCGCCGTGGTGAATCATCAGCACCGTCTCGCATCCGCTCCTGAACACCTCTGTGATGGCGCGGCTCAGCTTCTTCGTTCCGGAAAGCCCGTAGGCTGCGAACCCTATGCCGCCGAGCCGGGCTCTCTCCTCGTCGGTGATGTCCAGTAGCTCCGATCCCGTCAGCCCTATGGCCGTGGCATATTTCTGATGCGTATGGATCACGAAGTTCATATCGTCAAAGCATTTGTAGGCCGCGATATGAACTCTCTTTTCACTGGACGGCTTATGACTTCCTTCCCATTCGCCCGTACCGATATCGAGACGCACTATATCAGCTTCGCTCATCTGCGTATAATCGAGGCCGCTCGGCGTTATCAGGCAGCTGCCCTTGTCCAGCCTGACGCTTATATTGCCCCAGGTCCTGGCTACCAGCTCCCTTTCCAGCAGCTCCCTGCCCGTCTCGACTATCAATCTGCGTTTTTCACTTTCCTCCATCCAAATCATCTCCTCATCCCTCAGCACCGTTGAGCGCCGCAAAATTCTTCCTGTTGGTTTCATAAAGCCTGCGGAAGACCATGTAATTACGATCGTATACAGCTCTGTTATCTGCGTTCGGAACGTATCTGGCCTCCGCCGGGATAAATCTGTCGGCATCGTCGAAGCCGCCGATCTTTCCGCAGCCTACAGCTACCAGGATTGCCGCCCCCACAGAGCCTACATCCTTTGGATTTTTGACGGTCTCCACCGTTCTGCCCGTTATATCCGCCAGCATCTGGCACGTCACACGTGAAAGCGCGCCGCCGCCCACGAACCTGATCACCTTCGATGTGCTGATCCTCTTGTCCTGACATTCGAGCATCCACCGCAGATGATAGCATATGCCCTCCAGCACCGCCCGGATCATCTCCGTCTTTCCCGTCTCTATCCTGATGTTGAAGAACATACCGGCAGCGCCCGGATCCTCGAACGGACATCTGTTGCCGTGCAGCCACGGCGTGAATATGACTCCTCCGGCTCCCGGAGGCGTCTGCTCCACCGTATCGGACATGTAGTCGTACAGACTCTCGTATACTGTTTCGGGGCTTTCCGCCACATCCAGCTTCTTCATGTAAACGCCTATCTCGTCGAGCGCCAGATGCTCCTTGACCCACTGAAAGCACTTGCCCGCAGTCTCCATTTCCGCAAAATAATTGTATTTCCCCTTCTGAGCGCCTACTATCCCGGCGATCATGGTTCCTATATCCACCGCCTGCCTGTCGATCACGGTGCTGACCCATCCAGACGTTCCGGAATATATGTGCGTATCGCCAGTTGCGGCACAGCCCGCGCCTATGCCTATCAGCGTGGCGTCGCCTCCGCCGCCGTATACGTCGAGCCCCGCTTTCAGTCCCAGCTGTGCGGCGGCCTTATCCGTCAGCTTTCCCGCCACGTCAGTACAGTCTATTATCTGCGGAAGATGTGCCGGATCCACTCCGTACATCCTGCAAAGGCTCTCGCTCCAGCCCTCGTGACCCTTTCTCGTGTCGTACAGGAATGTGGCGTAGGCGGAATCCCTCGTCATCACGAAATTCCCCGTGCACCGTGCTATCAGATATTCCTTGACGTCCAGCCACTTATACATCCTCTCGTATACGTCCGGCTCGTTTGCCTGAACCCACTTGTATTTCCACAGCGGATCCTTGACGCTGGTAGATGCAGCATGCGTCGCCGACAGGCTCTTCAGCAGCTTGAACACATTGACGCCGGCCACTGTTATCCCGTGTTCCTGACATGACTTCATCTCCTTCACCGCCCGCTGATCCATATAGCTCATCGGACGTCTCAGGGCGTTGCCCTCGCGGTCCACAGCCACGAACCCCTGCATCTGCGAGCAGAAGGATATCCCGTCTATCATGTCGGGCGTAACATCTGCAGTTCTCATCAGCTCGCCCGTGGTCTCGCACATGGCCCGCCACCACTGATCTGCATCCTGCTCCGCCCCTCCGTTTTCCAGGATATAGAGGTCGTATTCTCCGTACGTACCGGCGATTATCTCCACTTTATCGTCTATGGATACCAGACACGTTTTTACGCCCGTTGTTCCCACATCATATGCTATGACACGCAGCATGGCCTGTTGCTTCACCCCTCTTTCACCGTCATCAGCTTTTTATCATCGCTCTGTAATTCTTATATTCGTTTTCCGTAAAACTGCAAAGGTACACGTTCATCACCGTCTCTGGGTGATGCTCGAACCATTCGACTACCTCTATCAGCGCCACCTGCGCAGCCTTTCCTATCGGATATCCGCAGGCGCCGGCGGATATGCACGGGAAAGCCACGCTGTCGCAGCCCGCCTCCGCCGCAAGATCGAGGGCGTTACGATAACAGGCGGCCAGCAAAGGACGCGCCTCCTCTTCAGTCTCCTCACCCTCATACACCGGTCCGACCGCATGTATTATGTGATCGGCGTTTTTTATACCGTATGCCCCGGTGATCTTCGCCTGTCCCGTTTCGCATCCGCCCATGCGTCTGCATTCATCGAACAGCTCAGGGCCTGCGGCCTCATGAACTGCTCCGTTCAGTCCGCCTCCGCAGAGAAAGGCCTCCGGCAGCTCATCGCCGTCATCCTGAAGGATCTCATCGACCGCGCTGCCTCCGAGCAGAGTTTTGTGAGCCGAATTGACTATAGCGCTCACCTGCATATCCAGCACGCTGCTCTTCACGAACGCCACGTGAGATTTCGGCTCATACGCTTCTATCATCTGTTTTATCCTGTGATCAACCAGGATCTTATCGGAATATGGATCGATCACGAAACCCACGCAGTCAGGCCAGCCGTCCAGTCCGGCGAGCAGTGCCGCAAATGACTGTCCTATTGCCGGGCTCGGCTCACCCATGCTCAGCTGTTCCTCGCCGGTAAACAGCGGTATGAGATAACGGCCTTCGTCATCGACCGTTATATGTCTGAAGCTGATCGATACGTCCTCTTCCAGCGAAAAGCTCATGCCTTCGCGCAGTTCCTTGCTTTCCGCGAGCTGCTTCAGCAGCACGTCCGGCAGCTCTATCGGCACCAGCAGCTGCATCCCGTTCCTGTATCCTTCGCTCAGAGCGTTGAACACCGGCTCCGACGGCGCGCCGTCGCCGCTGTGATACCAGTTTGCCAGCGCCCTTCTCAACGCCTTCGCATATTTGTCATCCATATTATCTTAGTCTCCTTTTTTCTTTCACGATACCATTTTACCACACAGTCTGTCAGTTGATAAACGATATCACTTCCTCCTGCCCCATGGCGTAGCGCGACAGTTCGCCTCCGTTCAGATCCTCGCGCCCCATGTCGACGGCTCTTATGCCTCTGTTGCCGTAGGTCGTAAAGTAGTATATCCCTCTGTCTGTATTGCAGCAGCTGCTGTATATCGTCTTCTCGTATTTGCCTCCGCCCGCATGACAACTGCCTTCCGTGAAGGCCACCGCATCAAGTATATGAAAGAACTGCGCTACGCTCTCCCCTTCACCGCCGCCGCAGACGGAATGAGCCTTCGTAAACACGGCCCGCACGAATCTGGACTCCGAGGAAAGGTCACCGGGCATTCCCAGCGCCCCGGTGCCGCGGCTCTGCGGAGACAGTGCCAGCTCCGGTGCAAACGTGTTTTGCGGATCCTCCGGCGAAAGGCTCATGTATCTGTCCAGTCCGGCCAGCTGCACCGGAAACTGCGGGTTGTTCGTCAGCACTCCCGGTCTGTTTTCATAGACATGCAGTCCGTCAGACGTGGATTCTACAGTCAGCGCGCCCGTCCTGTCGGCGACCATCCAGTGCAGGCTGGCCGCGGGCGCAGCGGCGCTGAACGTATCGTCCACGATGTTCATTCGCTCGAGCTCACCGCGCGCCTCGTTCAGATCCGCGCATTTTCCCAGAAGCCATGAGATCACCTCGAAGTGCGCTATGTTGCGGCGTCCTTCTGCCGGTTTGAAATACACGGCATTTCCGACGAAGTTCAAGCCTGCGGCGCACAGGCCCTTTTCATTGACTGCATCGTAATACAGCGGTACGCCATCCATGACGGTAGCCGTTCCTATGATGGCATGATGCTTCGCCAGCGTTTCCTCTCTCCTGAAGCGCAGCGGGAACATGCGAGGCGTCACCACTACCTCCTCGCCATACGATTCCATGTTATCGAGATTCCTTCCGAAATAAAAGCTCTCCGTCTTAAACGTCAAAGCCGTACACATGCTGTCACCCGCCTTTCACTGTGAAATCCTGCCGCCTCAGCCTGTATGACTGACGGCAGCGTGCATCTGTCGTTATATCATTCCGACCTCAGCGCCGCCACCGGATCGCTTTTGGCCGCTTTTCTGGACGGTATCAGCCCGCCTATGAGCGTCAGTATGACGCTGAGAGCGATCAGCACCGCGCCGTCAAGCATAGGGAGCACCGCATTCACGTCGTCAGATCCGGCTATCGAGTGTATGACCATATTGCCCGGAATAAGTATCAGCAGGCTCAGCCCTATACCTATTATGCCGGCACACAGGCCGACGATAAACGTCTCCGCGTTGAAAACCTGGGAAATATTGTGCTTGGATGCGCCGATAGCCCTGAGTATGCCGATCTCCTTCCTGCGCTCAAGCACGCTTATATACGTGATGACTCCTATCATTATCGATGACACCACTAAAGATATGGCCACGAACGCTACCAGCACATAGCTTATGGTATCCACTATGTCGGTCACGGATGACATCAGCGTGCCGACCACGTCCGTATACGTGATGATCTTATCATCCTCTCCCGCCTTCTCCATTCTCTCGTTGTAATCATCAAGTATGGCGACGATAGATTCCTTGCTCTCAAAGTCCTTAGGATATATGGAGATCTGGCTCGGCGTATCCGGCTCCGCATAACCGAAGCTGCTGAGGTTGTTGGCATATGAAGCGTCCTCGCCCGACATCATCGAGCTTATGAGCTGAGTCATCTCCTCCTCGCTGACATTCATCTGTATCGCATCGGCAAAAGCGTTCGCATCTACGGTCAGCGCGCTTTCCAATACGCTTCCCAGGCGGCTCATCGACTGCTGCGTAGAAGCCTCAAGCTGGCCGCTCATCTGTGTCGCTGCCTGCTGCAGCACGGCCGCCATCTGCTGCTGCAGCGCTGCCGTCACCTCCTGCTGATAGGCTGCCATGCTCTCCTGCATATAACTGCTCATCGCTCCCGCCAAAGCGTTTACCAGTTCTTCCTCACTGAATAGCCCGCCGATCCCCTGCGCAAGGAGGATCTTGGCCTCTTCCGTATCCATGTATGTCTCAAAGCTGGCCTCCGGATTCGCTTCCGCATACGCGGCGTATCCCGCCGCCAGACTTTCCGTCAGCGCAGTCATGCCCTCCTGCGAAACGCTGAGGTCCATATGCGCCATGATATCGTTCATATCCGGCTGCGGAAATTCCGGAAGCTGCAGCTGCAGCGCCGACGGATCTATCATGTCGGCCAGATCGAGCGAGCCTCCGTCTCCCGCCATCGCCTCGGCCATTCCCTTTTCTATGGCTTTTTCATCAAATTTGAAGGCCTCCTGCAGCGCCTTTTCGTCTACCGAGAACATGGAATCCATCCCCAGTCCGTTCTCGCCGCCGTCTTCGCCAAACGAATTGCCTGTCAGCACGTTTCTGTCCGGATCCGCCTTTTGATCTCTCACGATGTCGCTGTCAGCAGCATAATCCATGATATGCTCCGTCAGCTCTGCCGGATAAGCTATCCCCGTCATCAGCATCGCGGCCGTGGCGTCCTCGGACGGCTGCACCACTCCGACTATAGTGATATCCTCACCGTCCTCTGCGAGCCGGCGCATATATTCATCATCGTCAGACATATCTGTCCATATGCCGTGAGCGCTGTCATACTTATATCTGTCCGCTGCGTTCACGAGCTTGAAGGTTGTGCCGACCAGCTCATCGTAATCATACGCCTTATCGATCTCCGGTATCGCCACCTCTCTGCCAGCGGCAAAATCGCTGACCATCTGATCGAGTTCAGCGGAATCCCTCAGCCCCATGGTATAAAGCACGAAATCGCTGATGCTGCCGTCGGACGAAAGCACCAGCACGCACTCATCGTACGACTGCGGCCATTTACCCGCCTTGACATCGTACTGACTCTCATACAGCTTCTTGCTCTCCGGCATCTGATGAAAAACGTCGGTATTCATATAGGCTGACATGAAATTATCCGAATCGGAGCTGATCCCAAAAGCCGAGAACGAGCTGTCAGGATTGACCTGCCGCACCTCATCCTCTTCGACCCTGTATATCTGCGGCACTACTCCGTATGAGTATTCGATCGCGTTGGCATAACGCCCCACATTGCTGTCGCTGCTGTCGAGAAAGCTCTTCAGAGATTCCAGATCGTTTGTCTGCGTGCCGGAAAACATGTTGCTGAGTGCCTTCGAGACCTTGACGTCTCCCTCGACCTCCTGCGTCGCGTCAGCTATGGTGTTGGCCATCATGGTGGCCATATCCATGGTCGTATTCTGTATCTGCAGCGGATATTCCGAAAGCGTCTCCTCCTCAAGGGACTGTATATAGGCGTTCACACCGTTGGAAAGCGCGAGTATCAGAGCTATGCCTATGATGCCTATGGAGCCCGCGAACGATGTCAGTATCGTACGCGCCTTCTTCGTCCTCAGGTTATTGAAGCTCAATGAAAGAGCGGTCAGAAACGACATCGACGCTTTGCCCATGTTCTTATGGACAGGCTGCGTATCGTCTGCGCCGTCTATGATATATGGATCTGAATCCGCTGTGATCCTCCCGTCCATCAGCCTCACGATACGTGTGGCGTACCGCTCCGCCAGCTCCGGGTTGTGCGTTACCATCACGACCAGGCGATCCTTGGCCACCTCCTTCAGCAGATCCATGACCTGCAGGCTCGTCTCGCTGTCGAGCGCCCCCGTAGGCTCGTCCGCCAGAAGTATGTCGGGATCATTTACCAGCGCTCTGGCTATGGCCACGCGCTGCATCTGCCCTCCCGACATCTGATTCGGTTTTTTATGTATCTGATCTCCCAGTCCCACCTGTTCCAGCGCCTGTATGGCCCGGGCTCGTCTCTCCCGCCTCGATACTCCGGAAATGGTCAGCGCCAGCTCCACGTTTGACAGTACCGACTGATGCGGTATGAGGTTATAGCTTTGGAACACGAAGCCGATCGTATGGTTCCTGTATGAATCCCAGTCTCTGTCCTTGTACTTTTTCGTAGATATGCCGTTGATTATCAGATCTCCGCTGTCATAGCGGTCCAGACCTCCTATGATATTGAGAAGCGTCGTCTTGCCGGAGCCGCTCGGTCCCAGTATGGCGACGAATTCGTTTTCCCTCAGATTGAGGCTCACGCCGTCGAGCGCCTTCTGCACCAGATTGCCTGTCCTGTATTCTTTATGTATGTTCTTTATCTGAAGCATCTATGATATCTCCTGTTACTGTCTTCGCCCCTTCTCTCTACCCACAAAGAATATTATACCAGAAACATCCATAAAATAAACAGGGTCGCTGAAACTTTTGACCCTGTTCTGAACTCTCGTCTATACCATTTCATGAGACTGCGGCGCGCCGTACGTGGCTCATGATCCCGGCTTTATCAGATCTCGATGTATACCGCCGAATATTCCCCCTTGTATTCATAGCCCAGCTTCATCGCCATATGCAGCGATATGCTGTTGGCCGCATCCCAGCACGGCCTTA
>CASESB010000007.1 GCA_949290475.1 uncultured Bacillota bacterium | reverse complement strand
TTACAGCTATGACGGTCACTATTTTTACAGTGATTATGCGACGATGCTGTCGGATTACGGGAGCGGAGTAAGAACTCATTCGGTGAATCCGAACGATCCTTACTACAATTACTATCAGTATCTGCCGCTGAGGAGCACGACGTCGTACAGCAGCAATACGCTCAATTCAATGATAAACACGAAGTCCGGCAGCGGCTCTAAGATGCGCAACACGGGCAGCACATTCGTGAGCAACCAGAACAAATACGGCGTCAACGCGCTGTTAATGGCAGGCGTCGCTGCTAACGAGAGCGCCTGGGGTAATAGCAGCATAGCCACGTCGAATAACAACCTCTTCGGCCTGAACGCCGTCGACAGCTCGCCGGGGACGAGCGCATATACGTACGGCAGCGTCAGCTCGTGCATCGCGGACTTTGCAAACGGCTGGATGTCGAGAGGTTATCTCAATCCGGATGACTGGAGATACTTCGGAGGATTTTTGGGCAACAAGGGCAGCGGACTCAACGTCAAGTATGCCTCCGACCCGTACTGGGGCGAAAAGGCGGCCAACGTCGCATATTATCTCGACAATCTGCAGGGCGGTAAGGATTACGACAGATACACGATAGGGATCAAGGATACGATAAATTCGGAGCATACCGTGGTGAATGTAAGAAACGGATCCTCTACGTCGACGAAGATACTGTATGATACGGGAATGGCGTCAAACTACGCGGTGCTCGTTCTCAATGACAAGGCCACGAATTCGTTCTATAAAATACAGAGCGACGGCGTGCTCAACGGCAGCAGGACTGCGCTGAGCAGCAGCGGCAGCTATGACTTCGATGATATGTACGCCAACATATCCTCCGATTACGTTGATATAGTAAATAACGGAAGCTATGAAGAGGAGGAAAAGGCTCCAGCCACGCTTTCGTCCATATCGATAACGACGCCGCCGACAAAGACCGTATACACGGAGGGCGAGAAGTTCGACGCCTCCGGCATGAAGGTGACGGCGAAGATGAGCGACGGAACGACGAAGGATGTGACGGCAGGAGTCACATATAGCGATCAGGCGTTGAAGACGACCGATAAGAGCATTACCGTAAGCTACACGAGCGGTAATGTGACTAAAACTGCAACGCAGGCGATAACCGTCAAGGCAAGGCCTGTAGTAGATTCCGTAAGCATCAATCCGTCAGTGGTGACGGTGGAGAAGGGCGACAGCCTCACGTTCGGCGTAGCTGTTACAGGCCGAAACGATCCGCCGACGACGGTGACCTGGACTGTATCCGGAGCAAAGAGCGATGATACGGGCATAAACGACAGCGGCAGGCTTACCGTGGGTGAGGACGAGTCGGCGGCGCAGCTGACGGTGACGGCGGCTTCGACGTACGATGATACGAAGATGGCTATAGCCACGGTCAAGGTGGCGGAAATGCAGGAAGCTGGCGAGTCTCAGGGAAGTGATTCGGCTGGTGATGGATCAGGTGAAGCCGGAGCAGGCGAAGAGTCCGAAGGCGAAGAATTAACAGAGGTAGATCCTGTAACGGATGAGGAGACGGGCATTGAGGTATCGGCAGTCATCGCCGGCGGTGCTGAGTCGATAGGCGATATCACGCTTGCCGTAGATCCTATATATGAAAACAGCGAGAAATACGATTATGAGATGCTCACGGAGCCTGTGTCCGATATGGAGATACTCGGAGTGTTCGACGTTTCGCTCAGCGAGACGCTTGAGGGCAGCATTACGCTTACATTTGATATAGGCAGTGAGCATGCAGGAAAAGCGGTCAAGGTGCTTCATTACGCCCACGCACAACAAACGGATAAAAGCGTGCCTGAGACAGAGGCAATGGGAGCAGCGGAAAGTGATGAAGCTGCCGGCACGTCCGCAGAAGAGAGCGATGCGACTGACAGCAATTTGCTGTTCAGAGAGGAATATCCTGCGACGGCCGATGATAACGGCAATGTTACGGTAGAGCTCACGAGCCTTTCGCCGATAGTCATAGCGGTCGAGAAGGAGGCCGAATCGGAGCAGCCGACTGAAGAGGGCGAGGCGAATACTGATGGCGACGGTGCGGGCAGCACGACTGATGATACGGGCGTGACGGGAGGAAACGCTTCGTCCGGAAATGATGCTGTGACAGGCAGCGGCAACGCTTCAGTAAATAATGATGCCGTGACGGGCGGCAGCCATGATGCAGGAAATAATGACGCTGCGACAGGCGACAGCAGCGAAAACGACGCCTCCGGAAGCGACGCTGTAAGCGCTGCGAAAGATAATGCCGGCGCAGAGACGTCCGAAGCTGATGACGGCGTGGCTACAGGCGACAGTTTCATGGCAGGCCTGTGGATGATGCTGGCTACGGCGGCAGCTCTCGGAGCGGTAGCGGTGATATTTACGAGAGACAGGAGAGCGGGCAGCAGGAGATAGACAGAGCTGACGATGTGCTTATAACATAAAAGCTGAGGAACAAGGTACTGTTCCTCAGCTTTTCTTATAGAAGAGAAGCTGACTCTTTGGTCATAAACCTGGTATTTCTGTTCTTTGCAGTCATTTTGTTATTTTGCCTGAATGACTGCATAAATCAATGGGGTTGAACGATTTTGAATGATGTGGGGCGTTTTGCAGAGGGTTTGAATGGGCTCATCAGGAGCTTCAAACCTGCAAACGCACAAAATTTTGCAGTCACATTTAAAGAAATTTAAAAATGACTGCAAAATGTAGAAAATGTAAATTGTACAAAATGTAATATTTCAAAATGCAAATTGTACAAATGAAATATCTTATCGGTGCGCTTCGATGTAAGCGCAGACGCGTTCGCCGTCCGTCGGCTCTTCGACATATTTCAGACCGCGCTTTTGATATCCGTCGGCTCCGTTGCCGGCTATGACCATGACCCAGCCGTCCTCGACCATCTCACAGGCGGCCTCTATAGCTTCACCGCGATCAGGTATCGTGATCACCGGCTTGTCGTCGTCGATATGAACCCTGATCTGTTCGCATATATCCGCCACGCTCTCCGTGCCGGGATCCTGCTCCGTCAGGACGATCTTATCGGCGTATATATTGGCGAGCTCGCCCAGGTCTTTTCGTCTGTTGTAGGCCTTGTTGCCGTGAGCGCCGAAGACGAGCAGCACCTTTCTCTCCGGATAGAGAGAGCCGATGCTGCTGAACAGCGTCTGATAGCTGAGCTTGTTGTGGGCGTAATCTACGATGACGTCTACGTCTTTATCCTTCAGGTGATAGACTTCCATCCTTCCGGCCACCTTGACGTTTGCCAGTCCCGCTCTGATATCGTCAAAAGGTATGCCGAGAGCTCTCGTGATGGCGATGGCTGCCAGAGCATTGCCGGCATTGTAGTTACCGCCTATGCTTACGGTAATTTCCTCAGTTCCGCCGGGATGTCGCAGCTTGAACCTCAGCTCGTTTGGCGTCGAGGAGATGTCGGAACCGTAAAAATCGGCGTTTTCCGTCATGCCGAAGGTTATAACGTCCTGACAGCATTCTTTGGCTTCGCTGAGCACGCGCTCCTGATACTTTTCGTCGATATCAAGATTGACACAGGCGATGTCTGCCTGATGGAAGAGCTTGAGCTTGGAAGAAAAGTAATCCTCTATATCGGGATGCTCGCGATCGGAGATGTGATCCTCCGAAATGTTCAGAAAAGCGGCGACTCTGTAGTGGAGATCGTCGGTCCTGCTGTATTTGAGCGCCTGCGAGGACGTCTCCATGACGAAATATTCGCAGTCGTTTTCCACGCAGCGGGCAAGGTGACGATGCAGCTCCAGCGTTTCCGGCGTAGTCATTTTCTTCGCCGGCACCCTGTCTCTGCCGTCATATGTGTAGATGCCGGACAGGAAGCCGGTTTCCGTCTTTTCCGTGCGGCAGCAGTAGTGGTCGAGTATGGATTTTACGAACGTAGCCGTGGTCGACTTGCCCTTGGTGCCCGTGATGCCGACCATGGTCAGCTTGTCGTTCCATATATGGTCGAAGAAGAATCCGGATACCTCCGACATAGCTCTGCGTATATCGCTGACGATGATGTACGGCGTATCGGAAGGCGCGGCTGCCGATCTTTTTTCGGCCATGTAGGCGACGGCGCCTTTCTCAAGCGCGTCTGTCAGATATTGCTCTTTAAAATTGAGCCCCTTGCAGATGAAAAGCGTCTGCGGCTTTATATCCAGGGAGCTGTATGAGATGTAGTCTATGCTCAGATCGTGCGCATCGCGGCCGCAGTTCGTTTCCTCGAGCAGGCCCCCGGCGCGCAGAAGCTCTATATATGAATCAAGCGTTTTGTTTTTCATAGTTCCACCTTCTTAACATTGTCTGTAATGATTACATTATATTATACTACCATAAATCCGGCAGAGAATACATAAAAAACTGAGGAAAGGGCCGGACGAAACATCAGACGGCTCTTGATTCCGCATGGCGGAAGTGATAAAATATTGTCCGTGTAAAAACGGCGGAAGCCGTACAGAATCAATGAAATGAGGAATGAATCACATGAGAGAACAGATACTCGAGATCCTTAAAGGAATCAGAAGCGATATCGACTTCGAGAACAGTACGAAGCTGATCGACGACGGCATGCTGGAATCGCTGGACATAGTTTCCATCGTCGGCGAGTTCAACGACGAGTTCGATATCGAGATATCAGTTGAGGATCTTCTCCCGGAGAACTTCAATTCGGTAGACGCTATGGTAGAGCTCATAACGAGGGCTCAGGAATAGCAGCTGCAGGGGGAACGGATGGCCTTTACTTCTTTTTACTTTCTGTTTTTCGTGGCGCTGGTGCTGTGCGTTTACTATGCCTGCCCGAAGAAGGCCAGGTGGCTGGTGCTGCTTGCAGCCAGCTACGCCTTTTATCTGATATCGAGTCCCAGGACGTTCCTGTTCGTCATTTTCACGACGGTCATCACGTTCTGCGGGGGAAGATACATAGGAAGGCAGAACCGGGATCACAAAGCTTATCTTAACGAGCACAAGGCGGAACTGACAAAGGACGAAAAGAAAGCGCTGAAGAGCGCGGTACAGAGAAAAAAGCGCAAGATGGCAGCCATAGTACTGGTTGCCAATTTTGGCGTGCTGGCAGTTGTCAAGTATTTCACGCCCATACTGGAGGCGGTGGGGCTGGGAGACAAATTCGATCTCGGCGTGCTGATACCGCTGGGCATATCGTTTTACACCTTCCAGACGGCGGCGTACATAATCGATCTCTACAGGAGCAAGATCGAGGCCGATCAGAATATAGCGAAGTTCGCTCTTTTCGTGTCGTTTTTCCCGCAGATGGTGCAGGGTCCGATCAGCAGGTACGATCAGCTGGCGGGGCAGCTGTACGAGGGACACAGCTTCTCGTATAAGAACATTTCATACGGCGCGCAGCTGATGATGTGGGGATTTTTCAAGAAGCTGGTCATCGCTGACAGGGCGGCGATACTTGTCAATCAGGTCTTCGACAATTACCACGATTACCAGGGCGGCGTCGTGTTCGTGGCGCTGCTTTTCTACACGATACAGATATACGGAGATTTTTCCGGCGGTATAGATATCGCCAGAGGAGCGGCGAGGATGCTGGGCATAGATATGACCCACAATTTCATGCGTCCGTATTTTTCCGACAGCATTTCGGAATTCTGGCGCAGATGGCATATGTCGCTCAGCTTCTGGTGCCGCGATTATATCTTCTTTACTATTTCGCTGTCCAAGACGTTCGGCAAGTTGGGAAAGAGCCTGAGGAGCGTGCTGGGAGACAGAGTGGGCAAGCTGTTCCCGGTGCTGGTGGCGCAGATGGCGACGTTCCTGACGATCGGTCTGTGGCACGGAGCCGAGTTCAAGTACATAGCTTACGGGCTCTACAACGGCGGCATAATAATACTGGGGCTGCTGCTGGAGCCGTATCTCAAAAAGCTGATATCGCTGCTGAGGATAAACGTGGAAAGCTCGGGCTGGAAGCTGTTTTGTATCCTGAGGACATTTTTCCTCATAGTGATCGGCAGGATGTTTCCGAAGGCGCTGTCGTTCGGCGCGGCCATATACATGTTCGGAGCTATGCTGCGTGGGGGGGATGTGCCGTTTGCCGAGGAGATTTTCACTCTGGGGCTTGACGGCGCGGATTTTCTCATACTTCTGGGCGGATGTGTGATCTGGTTCATAATCAGCTACAATCAGGAGAAGGGAACAGGCATCAGGGATGCCATCGCGCAAAAGCCGCTGCCGCTGCGCTGGGCGCTGTTCCTGCTGGCATTTGCCGCTGTGCTGATACTGGGCGTCTACGGCCCGGGCTACGATGCCAGCGCATTCATATACAGAGGGTTCTAAACATGATATAAATCAGCAGAGCCTCCCGGCCGTTGCGATCGGGAGGCTCTGTTGTCGTATATTTCACTTTCAGCGTCCCAGGAGCTGATTGCGCTTGATCTTGCCGTTGAACGTCCTCGGTATGGCGTCTATGAGTTCTATGTATTTTGGCTGCTTGCTGGCATCGAGACGCTCGGCGAGGAAGGCCTTGAAATCCTGCTGATCATACTCACAGTCCGGCTTTAAGGCGATAAAGAGCTTCGGCGCCTGACCCGTGAGCGGATCGTCGACGGGTACGCAGGCACAGTCGTTTACGGCCTCGTATTTGACGGCGATGCTTTCGATATCCTCGGGAGCGATCTTGATGCCGCCGTAGTTGATGACGTCATCCTTGCGCCCCAGCATATATATGTAGCCCTCGTCGTCTATGTAGCCGAGGTCCTTCGTGTAGATGTAGTCCGAGCCGCCGCCGGTGGCTTCAGCCGTAAGCTCCGGCGCCTTGAAATAGCATTTCATGTTTATGGAGCCGGCGCTGGCCAGAAATCCCGGATTTTCCCGCGAAGAGATAATCTCGTTCCTGTCCTTGTCGACTACTATGAAGCGCGCGTTTTTGGCGGGTTTGCCGATGCAGCCTGGCTTTCCGGACATGGAGTTGAAATCGAGCAGACAGGAGCATCCGGCCTCGGTGCTGCCGTAGAAGTTATAGAGTCTGGTGTGCGGCAGGATGCGGCTCAGGTGCAGCTTGTCGTCCTCAGGCAGCGGAGCGGAGCCCAGCTGGATGTAATCGAGCCTGTCGGCATAGTCGCCGAGCCTGTCCTTTGAGAGCTTGAAGATGATGGAGAGCATGCTCGGAGACAGGTCCATGGCCGTTACGCCGTATTCATCCATGAGGTTGAAGACCTTTTTGAGCAGGGTGACGCCGTCGACGAACACCGCGGCGCTGCCGTTGACCATGTTGGCGTACGTTCTTCTGAGACCGTGAGAATGGCTCAGAGGCATCGGTACGATCTCGACGTTGTCCTTCTTCATCTGTACGCCGTACATCACATTTTCGGCCAGAGCCGTGTCGTTCGTATGCGTCAGGACTATGCCCTTGGATTTGCCGGTAGTTCCCGTGGAAAACAGGATCTCGGCAACATCGTCTCCGTGAGGAAAGTCGTAGTCGTCGGGATCGGGCAGGGTATCGGCTGCGGATGCAGGCTCCATAAGGCCGCGGATATCATCCATGGTGAGAAACGCCGGCGCATCGCTGCCCGTGATCACTGGCGTTTTGCCTATGTGTATCACCGCTTCAGTATCGGCGATGATCTCACGAGCTCTGTCTGCGGAAGCGTTCTTTTCGAGCGGCACGAAGATACCGCCGGCCAGCTGGATGGCAAACTCGCATATCATGTAATCGGCATTCTGCGTGCACTCGATGACGATGCAGCTGCCCTTTGACGCGCCGCGCTTGCCGAGTGCCGCGGAAAGGGCGCATATGCGGCTCCAGAGCTGACCGTAGCTGTACGACGTACCGGAATCGGCCAGAGCGAGCCTGTCCGGTGCTGCCGCTGCGTTGCGTGCTATATTTTCCACCACTGATGGATATATGTTCATATATGACCTCCGTAAAGTTGAATATTTCATCGCGGCAAAGCCGCGCTGAATCCGTGGCATTTATTATAATATACATTCCTTTTTTTCGCAAACACACATAATCTTCACATTAGCATCTTAAAATATGCTAGTTATAATAAAAAACTTATGACAGCATAAAGAAAAGGTTATGATAACGATGGAAAAATTCTCGGCGGCAGAATACATAAGGACAATAGCAGAGATGAAGAACATATCCGCCGCGGCGGAGAAGCTCGACATGTCGCAGCCGGCTCTGAGCGCCAGACTGAAAAAGGCGGAGGAGCAGCTGGGAACGGCGATATTTGACAGATCGCGAAAGCCTCTGGAGCTGACGGAAGCGGGTCGGATATACCTGCAGTATGCCAAGAGGTTCGCAGCTCTGGATCGCGAGCTGCAGCAGCAGATAGCCGACATAGAGGATCTGGAGCAGGGAAGCCTGACCATAGGCGGCGCCAGCTTTTTCAACGTCAGCTATTACCCGAAGGCCGTGGGCGCTTTTCTGAAAAGGCATCCGGGCATCGAGATAGAGATCGTCGACGGCAAGATACCGGAGATCTCGGTCAAGGCGTACGGCGGCAGCGTGGATCTTTTCATAGCGCACCCGATGGAGTTTGACGACAGGTTCTGCTACGAGAAGCTGTTCAGCGAAAGGATATTCCTCTGCGTGCCGGGGGAATGGGAGATCAACGAGAGGCTGAAGCATGCCGAGGTAAGCCCGGAGAGCATAATGAGCAGAAGCGAGAGCGACTGCGCGCAGCTGCCGGTCACGGATTTTTCGCTTTTCAGCGGGCTGCCGTTCGTGATGCTCAACGAGGATCAGCACATCGGTACGGTGATGAACAGCCTGTTTGCAAAATACGGCTTCGAGCCCGTCAGGCGCGTGACGGCGGAGCAGACGATGACGAGCTATGCGCTGACGCTGGCCGGAGTCGGCATCTCTCTGATCACGGAAAGCTGCATCAGGAACAGCGGTTTCCATGATTTCCCGAAATTTTATTTTACGGAGCCGGAGCTGTGTTCGCGGGATATATACGCGGTGTATCCGAAGAACAGATACGTATCGAGGGCGGCCAGAGAGTTCATATCAATACTGAAGGCGACCCTGGGCGGGTCATGAGAAGTCATTTTAGCGTTTAACGCTGCAATATATTTTTTAATTATCAATTATCGAAAAGGAGAGAATCATGAGAAATGCAAAGAAGATCGCAGCGGCGGCCATCGCAGCTGTCATGGCAATGAGCCTTGCTGCCTGCGGCGGAGGCGACAGCGACGACAACACGCTGACGATAGCTCATCAGTACGGTATGGCATACGCGCCGTTTGAGGTGATGAAGCAGCAGAATCTGATCGAGAAGTATTACGACGGAGTCGAGGTGGAATGGTCGACGCTCAATTCGGGAGCGGCGATAAACGAGGGCTTCGCTTCGGGAGATATCGACGTCGGCGGCATGGGCGTAGCTCCTGCCATCACGGGCGTGACGAGCGGAGTGCCGTACAAGATCGCGGCCAACATGTCGGCGCAGCCGCATAAGATCATGACTAACGATGCGAGCATAAAAACGCTGAAGGATATCGGCGACAAGCAGATCGCGCTCGTAAACATAGGCAGCATACAGCACGTACTGCTGGCGATGGCTGCTGAGGAGCAGCTGGGAGACGCTCATGCGCTCGACAACAACATCGCGGCCATGGCGCATCCTGACGGCATGTCTTCGCTGCTCTCGGGAAGCATAGCCTGCCAGCTTACCACGTCACCTTATGTATATAAGGAAGCGGAGGCGGAAGGCATACACGAGGTCGAGGCTTTGGAGTCCGTATGGCCTGACGGCAACTCGTTCATACTGATGATGGCCTCCAATGACCTTTACGAGAACAATCCTGAGCTTTACGAGGCTGTGCTGAGCGCGCTCGAGGAGGCGATCACCTGGATAAACGAGAACAAGGAGGAAGCCGCCGAGATGCTGTGCGATGCCGAGGATGTTGATGCAGCCACGATGCTGGAATGGCTCAACGATCCGGCATGCGTATATTCTACGGAAACCAAAGGCGTGATGGACATGGCCAACTTCATGGCGGAGAATGATTTCCTCGAAAACGAAGGACCTTCCTCCATGAGCGATCTGGCTTTTGATAACGTTGTAGGAGACTGATACAGCGGAGAAAGGCAGAGGGTATGAAACAGGAAACAAAACAGGAAATAAGGACGCAGATAATATTCATCGTCTGCTTTATCGCGGCCTGGCAGGCGGTATACGCCATGCAGGCGTTTCCGGCGATGCTGTTCCCGTCGGTGACGGATATTGCGAACAGCTTCATAGAAGGCTTCAGGGACAACAGCCTGCTGGAATACACGCTTTATTCGATGTCGCTGATCGTTAAGGGTCTTGCGATCGGCATTGTGCTGGCCTTCATATTTTCCAGCATCGCCGTAGTGAGCAAGATATTTTACGCCATATACAATCTCATCGTATCGATCTGCGACCTGCTGCCGGGCGTGGCGCTGCTGCCGCTGGCCATACTGTGGATCGGCATCGGCGAGGGAACGATCATATTCATCGTGGTGCACTCCATACTGTGGCCGATGTCCAGAAGCATCATGGACGGATTCAAATCCATATCGAACATATACATCGAGGGCGGACGCAACATAGGTCTGAAGGGTCTTTCGCTCGTCAAGGGCGTCTATCTGCCGGCAGCCTTCACCAGCGTGCTCTCCGGTATGAGGGTCGGATGGGCGCGAGCCTGGAGAGGACTGCTCAGCGTGGAGATGATATTCGGTACGACGGGCTCCGGCGCCGGCATCGGATGGTACATATTCATGCGCAGGACGAATTTTGACATCGCGGGCGTATTTGCCACCTTGATTGTGATAATTATTATAGGTATAATCATAGAGTACGGTGTGTTCAGGGTTATCGAGAAGAACACCGTTAAGAAATGGGGGATGGTAAGATGAGCAAGCTGCTGGAAGTAAAGAAACTCACCAAGAATTACCATGACTCCCCGAATTCCAGAGATATCATCAAGGGTCTTGATCTGACGGTAGAGGAAGGCGATTTTCTCTGCATACTGGGACCGTCGGGCTGCGGCAAGACGACGCTCATCAGGTGTATTGCCGGATTTGAGGATTACGAAGGCGATATACTGGTGGACGGCAAGAAGGTCGATAAGCCGGGGATAGACCGCATTATGGTGTTCCAGGATTTTAATCAGCTCTTCCCGTGGAAGACGGTGAAGAAGAACATTCAGTATCCGCTCAAGGTCAACGGTATGAAGGACAAGGCGGAGCTGGAAAGGATAGCGCAGGAGCATCTTGACATGGTGGGACTGGGCGACAAGGGCGATCTCTATCCGCATCAGCTCAGCGGAGGCATGAAGCAGAGAGTCGCCATAGCCAAGGGATTGGCTCTGAATCCGAGGATCATCCTCATGGACGAGCCGTTTGCCAGTCTTGACGCCATGACGCGAAACAAGCTGCAGGCTGAGCTTTTGCGCATCAAGGAAAAGGAAAACGCCACGGTCATCTTCATCACCCACAACATTCAGGAGGCGCTCGTGCTCAGCAACAGGATCATCCTCATGTCGAGAAAGGGCGAAATCAAGATCGAGACCGAAAACAGGATACCTAAGCCTGTCACACCTGCATCCGAGGGCTACGGACAGATGTGGAAGATGTTCAACGACGCTCTCTGGGAAGAAAACGAAAGCGATGGCGAATAGCATCGCATGTTTGATGTTTAAGGAGCGATATGGAAGATACTACTTCTAAAAAGAAATCACGAGGCAGGAGGATAGCAGTCAGAGCGGCGATATTCATCGTCGTGGCTGCTCTCCTTTTTGTGTATCTGAACGAGGTGTTCAATATAGCGGATTCCGACTCCAACAAGGAGATATTCAATGCCTTCTATGAGGAAGAGGAGGACACGATAGATGTCGTGTACTTCGGCACCAGCGCCTCCAACAGGTATTTTATCGGGCCTGTGGCATACGAGGAAACGGGCATGACGGTCTTCACGCTGGCGACGATGGGAATGCCGCTCTTTTTCGTGCCGAACCTCATCGAAGAGGTGGAAAAGACGCAGGATCCGCAGATGTATATCATTGAGCTCAGATGGGTGCTGAAGACGAAGGATCTGATAACAGACGCGCACATCAGGCGCGTCACCGACAGCATGAAGTATTCGGAAAACAGGACCGACGCCATAGACAAGGCTCTCGAATTCGTGGAAGGAGCCGAGGGCGAGCTGAGCAATATCGACGACAGCAAATGGGATTATTATATTCCGGTCATCAAGTACCACAGCAGGCTGGAAACGGGAGATCTTTCGGTGAAGGACGTGGCGCTGATCAATACGAAGAACGAGACGAAGGGCTACGTGACGAGCTACAGCACGCGAAAGCAGGTGGCGCAGAAGGAACCTGTATATTCGGACGGGCGCGCCGATCTTTCGCCTGAAGCCGAGGAGACGCTCGTGGAGCTGCTCGACTACTGCGATGGACTGGATGAGGATATATTGTTCGTGCTTTCGCCGTATTCCATGAAGAAGGGTGAGAAGGACAAGTTCAACACGGCTATGGATATGGTCAGGGAGCGCGGCTACGAGGTGATAGACTTCAACACGCCGGAAATGGCCGAGGAGCTGGATCTCAACTGGAAGACCGACTTTTACAACAGCAAGCACGTCAACTTCCTGGGCGCGGAAAAGTATACGGATTACCTGACGGAGTATCTGGCGGAGAATTACGACCTTGCGGATCACAGAGGCGAGGCCGGATATGAGAGCTGGGACGAGGCGTATGAGTACTATCTCGATTATGTCGAGCCGGGCATAAGGTAGGCTTCTGAAAAAGGAGACGAAGATGATCGCAGAAATATTGCTTATCGCGATAGCGGTGATGTTCCTGATTCTGGGGATTTTTCTTTTCAACGGCAAGGGGAGCAGGCTGATCGCGGGCTACAACATGATGTCCGAAAAAGAGAAAAAGCAGTATGATGAAAAGAAATTGTGCAGAGCGGTAGGCTCGCTGTGCATCATGTGCTGCGTGATGCTCGCTGTCATGGCTTATATGGGGTACAGGGTAGACACGGGAGCGATGAAGGAGGAAAGCATGCTGCCGTTCGCGCTGAGCTTCGCAGCGGTAATAATCATAGCTGTCATAGCGGTCAATGTGTATATAAACAGGAAGGCGAAACGAAGATGAAAACGGAACAATTCGTAATGGCGTACGGCGTGGAGCATGACAGACTGCGGGCGATACTGCCGGAGGGATTCGTATCGCTGCGGCCGGTGCTGCGCATAAACGCGGAGATCAGAGACGGCCGAACGGGCTACGTCGAGTTCAATACAGCCGTGGAGAAGAGCGGCTTTCGAGGCTGGCTCAATATAGGCCATTGGGACGATGTGCCGTTCACCCGCAGTGGCAGAACGGTCGTATTCAGCACCGATTTTCTGGAAATATCGTTCACTGGCGTCGGCGTCGAAGGCTCGTGTCCTGCGGAGAAGGATAACGACGGCTGCCTTTTCTTCGATGAAAGCTCCGGAGGCTGGCGGCTTAGAGAGCCTGAGGTGATAACGGCCAACAAGGAATTCTGCGACTGCGAATTCATGTGGAAATTCGCGGAGGGAGACGCGCGCGGCGTCAGCCTCGGCAGGACGCTGCCGGCGCATCCCGAAAAGGCGACGCATACGTACCCGCAAGAGGACTTCACGGCAGAGAACGCCGCCGCGATCCCATGCAGACAGGTGCTGGGCGCATACATGGTGAAAATATAAGGCGCTGCATACGTATATGTGCGGTTTTGCATATGTGCGGTTTTGCATATGCGTGGTTTTGCAGTCATTTTAAGAATTTGCGCTGATGACTGCAAAATTTTCAACGTTTGAAGATTCATAAGGTGTTGACGAGTCCATAAAAGCCTGAAAAAGCACGTGCGTGCCCTTTACAAAAAGAGTCCAGATCGTTCAAACCCATTGGATTTTGCAGTCGTTTCGCGAAAATCCACAGATGACTGCAAGACCGGCGATGAGCTGTGAACCATAGCGAAAGATATATAATATGTAAACGGAAATTTGCTGTTGAAAGCAGGCAAAGCATGCTTTATAATGGATAGCGGTTCGCCCGAGGGCGACGACAGTTCGAAACCATCCTGTCGTTAAACAAAACTAGGGACAACAAGAGTACGCAATAGAAAAAAACAGCTTTTTTTGAGTTGCATCATTGAAGATCCCGGTTTGCCGGGATCTTTTTATGACCTGCCCAAATCTTTGATTTGGCGCGCAGGTCAAACGCCAAAATTGCGCGGCTTTAGCCGCAGTGCAATTTTTCTGCGAAAATGACCTGCCCAAATCTTTGATTTGGCGCGCAGGTCAAACGCCAAAATTGCGCGGCTTTAGCCGCAGTGCAATTTTTCTGCGAAAATGAGCTGCCCAAATCTTTGATTTGGCGCGCAGACAGCAGGTGTATGAATGGAGGTGAACGCGTATGGATATACATAACATGAGCCGCATGCAGAAGCTGACGTTTTCGGCTATGATGATGGCTCTTTACATCGTAGTACTGTACTTTACACAGAGCTTTTCCTTCGGGGCGTATCAGATCAGG
>CASESB010000006.1 GCA_949290475.1 uncultured Bacillota bacterium | reverse complement strand
CTCCTTGCCGGATCTTTCGCTCTCCATTACCAGAACATCCTTCATCTTATCTACGCGATAATGCTTTATCAGGCCCGACGCTTCTTCGTATGCGATGAGATAATAATTCTCATCATCCCACGTTACCGCCCAGGGGCTGACCTCGTAGTACTCGCCGTTTTTTCTGAAAACCAGCTCCTTGTTCATGTTCCACTCCGTATAGTGAAACATGATCCTCCTGTTTGAAAGGATCGCTTCATGGATGCTGTCCACGTTGTAATATATAGTCTCGTTGCCCGCCTTTATCCTGTTGAGGATATATACATCGCGCTGAAGATGCCTGGCGTCGTTTTCTCCGGCCAGCTTCTCTATCTTCGATATCAGCTCCATCGACTTCTTCTCCGTGATGAATTTCGACGACTGTACAGCGTCTACCAACAGCTTGAGCTCCGGCAGCTCGAAATCCCTCGCCCCTATATACCAGCCCTGCTTGACGCCGCCCCTTACCTGAAGTATGTCGAGGCCGAATTCCTGCAGCGTTTCCACGTCGCTGTAGATCGTCTTGCGATCCGCCGTAAGGCCGTAAGCTGCGAGCGCCTTTTCCAGATCTGCCGAGGACATCACGTGCTGCTCGTCCGTGCGTTCCATGAGGATCTTCATAATATAAAGCGTTCTGAGCTTTGAATTTGACACAGCCATATATATCTCCTCCGTCTTTTTCGTGTTCACTGCCGCTTTGTGGCAGCCGTATCGCCCTGTTAGTACATCTATTTTACTATATGCGCGCCGCTACTTCAATCCGCCTGTAAAACTGCTCTTCCTTACGCGGCAGACCACTCCCTGCGGCGTGATATATACTATATCGGCTGCCGCGCTTTTGCCGATCTTATCGTACAGCCGTCCTGCGCTCATGCTCTCTCCCAGCACGGTATGCGGACTGTTGGCGACATATCCCACCTTACCGAGACCATCTGTCTCCACCGCTATCGCCTCGCCGTCAATTTCGTTTTCCTTATCCTTAACGAGCTTCAGTCTCATACCCTTCTTCATAAAATCCGTGCCGTAATAATGACGCGTTCCGGTAACCGTTATGTATACATTCTTCATCTTCATTTCTCCTCTCTCATCAGATCCTCGACGTATTCCTCGTAATCCTCTTCGCTGGCGAACAGCATATATCTGCTGTCCACATATCCCATATACCCGCTGTGTGTAAAATATCCCGCCATATGCCCGCTCCTTTCCGATTCATCATCACCACTCCTTATCCTGCTTTATATTATCCACATATCACAGAGGAAAAATCTCCCCAGTGACCGTATGCGGTATATGCGGCATACGTATGCACGCGCGTTGCGGAGCAAATCCACAGCATATATCATGCGATTGTCGGACGATAGCCGGCTGTTGTGCACATTTTTGCGAATTGATCACGATTTGAGTGCAATCAAAAAAATTTCAGCTGACAGAAATTATACTTAATAAACCTCTATCAACTGAAATATGTGCAATATTTTATATTTATTTTACATTTTAGGGATATTTTGCTATTTATCTCATCCGCCTTTTGCCCTCAAAATGCAGATATTGATCAAAAAAGTGCACAAAATAAATTTCTTGCCTTTTTTTGCGCCAAAAAGAGATCTTTTGTGCACTCGCGCCCGCCGGAGCCCGCCGGAGCTTGAGCTGACGGCATCCGTCAATGTCTGTGTCCATCAGCGCATCCGTCATCAGCGCATCCATCCGCACCCGCCGCTCTATTTCTCAGGCTCGTACTGGAACGTCGGCATCGGCTGCAGCTTGAACAGATTCATCCTGTGCATGCGGTCGATCTTTTCCTTCGTCTCTGGATCCTCGCAAACTCCTTCGCGAATATACCTGTCGAGCACGGCGTACGTAAAGCCCAGATTGTCCTCGTCCGTAAGCCCGCAGAGCCCGTCGATAGGCACCTTGTCTACGAACATATCAGGCAGTCCTGCAGCTCTGCCTACCGCTTTTACCTCCTGCACCGTCAGCTTTGACAGCGGGCTGAAATCTCCTGCTCCGTCACCGAACTTCGTGTTGTATCCCACCCAGTCCTCAGACAGATTGCAGGTGTTGGCCACCCTTCCGTTCACACTCTGAGAAACTGCGTACAGCACTGCCATCCTCAGTCGCGGCGGCAGGTTGACCTTGGCCTGACCTTCAAATTTGCCGAAATGCTTCTGCAGCTCTCCTACTACTCCGTCGTAGGCGTCCTTGATATTCACCACTATGCCCTCTATGCCCAGATGCTCGACCAGCTTGTGTGAAACGTCGATGTCAAACTGCTCGCCG
This sequence comes from uncultured Bacillota bacterium, assembly GCA_949290475.1. Lineage (GTDB taxonomy): Bacteria > Bacillota > Clostridia > Peptostreptococcales > Anaerovoracaceae > Lentihominibacter. The sequence continues at coordinate 45,987 of CASESB010000006.1, read as the reverse complement.
TTTGGCATCATGACGCCCAGCACGCGCTCCTTTCCCAGCGCCTCCACGCAGAGTGCGGCGACGACTGAGCTGTCCTTTCCGCCCGAAAGTCCTACTACCGCCCTGCAGCCTTTGCCGTTTTCCTCAAACCAGTCGCGTATCCATTTCACGATATCGTTTTTTGTCTTTTCTGCATTGAACATTGATATTTCCTATCCTTCCCATTTAATATATCACTTCTATCTGACAGGCCTCCATGGCCTTCAAAGCTCTTTCGTGACTCTCCGGCGTCACTCCCGCACAGCATCCGGCATCGACCGTGACCGGCGCCTCAGGCAGTCTCGCCTTGATCAGCATGGCGTTGGAGATCACGCATATATCCGTGCAAAGCCCTATGAGCTCCACGCTTTCTATCTTATCCGAGGCATCCGTCTCCGACAGTCTCTCCGCCAGCTCCCAGGAGCCGAACGTCGGCTTGTCGATGACCGGGCAGCCCTCGCAGTATATATCATCAGGTATCTCCCAGCCAGCCGTTCCCCGTATGCAATGCGGTACCGGCAGCTTCCGCCCCTCCTGAGTATCCATATAATCCGGCCCGTGAGTATCCCTGGTGAATATCACGCTGCCGCCCGCTCCCAGATATGAGGCGATCTTGCGCTTTGCAGCCGGTACGATGGCCTCCGCCTCGGCCGTGCCGAGAGCGCCGTCTATGAAATCCCTCTGCATATCGACTACTATGAGGATCTTCATGCTCTGCACCGCTCCTTTCTCAAACCCTGTTTAACATGTTGAACATATATGATGCCCGTGTTATCATGATACTATGAAAACGACGATAAATATACCAAAACTTTATAAACTGAAGCGATCGGATATGGAAAAGCTGATCCTCACATACCTCGACGCCTTCTCGGAATATCCGAAGCTGATGAAAACCTTCGCTGACAGAAGGACAAGGCTCATAGCCCTCGAGGCCACGCTCAGGTACTATACGGCCTTTGATATGGCGTACGGATCAGGCTTCAGCCTCGATAAAAACATACATGAAGCCGTCATGCTCGTCCATTCCGACAGGATGAAATACACGCCGCTTAAGCATTTTCTGGCCGGAAGCTACAGCAAGGGCTACCGCGCTGTCATAAGCAGGCTCACAGATGAAGAAAAACAGCTCAGAGCCGCTCTTTTTGATGAGCTCGATCGTCTCGAGGAGTCGATCGGCGATATCATCCCTACGCCGCACATATACGCTGATTTTCTCGGTGTTGCCGGCGCTTATCAGCATCAGGGACGCGGCCGCAGGCTCATGTCACAGGTATGCCGATACGCAGACAGCGTTCGCCTGCCGATAATGCTCTTCACGAACACGGAAGACGATATCAGATTTTATCAGAGCCTCGGCTTTCACATCATAGGCGAGACCTCATCATCAAGGTTCGGCTTTACCAACACCTACATGCTGTATGCGCCGCAGTCTACAGAGCCTTCATCATCGCTCTGATGATGGCTCTGGCGTTTATCACATACGCTTCCATCGGCTGGATCTGCTCCAGGGCAGGATTCCAGTATTTTTTTATGTATTCGTCAACCATCGTGTCCTCGTCGAGGTCACGCGCTCTCATGCCGGCCACAAATTCGAGCTTTTCGCGGCACGCCGCTTCAAACATCTGCCAGTACCTGTCGTTGAAGTATTCCGGCAGCATGCCGAAATGCGGCAGACACAGGTATTTGGCGCCGTAGCCTCTGCACTTTTCCAGCGATCGCATGGAGTCCGCATAATCCTTCAGTATCGGCGTATGCACGTATTCGGCCGTTTCCAGCATCCCCGTGCTCTCGCTCGTAAAGAGCAGGCTGTACGGTTCCAGCGCAAAGCTCATGGAGCAGTCGGTATGCCCCTTTGTTTCCAGAGCGATCAGCTTCTCCCTGCCCAGTGATATCTCCTCGCCGTCGGCCAATACCGCGTCCACCGAAAGACCGTCCGTCGGTATCTCAGCAGCGCTTTCCGGCGCGTAGAGATCTCTCGCCGCCGTGCCGAGCTCTTTTATCAGCCTTCTGGCGTTCGGCCGCGAGAGTATATCGCTGCAGTGACGGCTGCCGAGCACTGTCGCCTCGGGAAATCTCTTCCTCACATACGGCAGCGCTCCCATGTGGTCGTAATGAGAATGGCTGAGTATCGCATAGTCGAGAGTGTCTCTGCCTTCGTCAGCCAGACGCTTTGCCAGGTTCTCCGTCATTCTTTCCCCGCAATACGCCATGCCGCAGTCGATCAGCGCCGTCCTTTCGCTGCCGACGACCAGCAGCGCCTCGCCTCCGTAATCGGCTGTAACTCTGTGTACAGGCGCCGGGAATTTGAATCTGTCGAAATCCTCACCGAAAACGTTGAAGACTTCATCGTAGCTTATGGTATGCTTATCGTCCGTCATCATCACTGTCTCCGGGTTCTCCGTCCTCAGGCGAATACACGATCGTTCCCTCGCTGTCGTCCTCTGCCGCCGCCAGCTCCGAAAACGGCACCGTATAGCTGTCCAGCGGATAGTCGAGAGCGTTCTCAAAATCGTAGCTGTATTTCTCGCCGCCAAGCCTCTCTATGCGCGAAGCCGTTATCGCATCTCTGACCGTATGATACAGCGCCTCGCCGCCCTCCTGCGGCGTCAGCCTTACCTCGGACTCGCTTGCATACCAGTTGCGGAACCGGTAAAATTCATCGACGAACCTCCTGACGTCATCATCGTCCTCCATGGCGGCTGCCAGCCCGCTCAGGCTCAGCTTGATCTGATGCAGCAGAGAAAAGATCTCCCCTGAATCCTCGGGCAGTCCCTCCAGCACATCCTCGAAATAATCGTTTATCAGCTCCTCGACCATCGTTTTGTCGGCTTCCGCGAACAAACGCTGTATCGCCTCGTATTCTATGTATTCTTCGCTCTCTATGAGATCGGCCATGGCTTCAAAGTATTCAAGCTCCCCGCCGCTCTCCAGCTCCAGATATTCTAGCAGTTCTTCGTAATTCATATATGCCTTTCTCCGTTTTCCAGATCAAAATTCAGGAATTTCACCTTCGCGTCGTCGCTCTCCCCCTCAAATATGTGATCTATCATATTGATAAAGTTTTCCGAAAGGTCGCTGGCATAAAAAATGTTGTCGGTCTTCGCGCCCTTCGCCAGCATGTCCCTTTCTCCGAGTATGCGCTCTATCGTCTCCGCCATGATGCTGGACGGATTTATTATCCTCAGCTGTGGATATATCCTCCTTATGTTCCGGCTTATGAGCGGATAATGCGTGCATCCCAGCACGACCGTATCCAGACCGTTGCCGCGCACGAAATCGTCCATGTAGTATTTTATCGTCAGATCCATGATGTCGTTGTCGATTATCCCCTCTTCTATCAGCGGCACGAACGCCGGACACGATGTCTCGTATATGCTGAGGTCGCGGCTGTATTTGCTTATGCATGACTCGTAGGCTCTGCTGGCTATCGTGACCTTCGTTCCTATTATGCCTATGTTGTTGTCCGTCGTACAGCTTTCGGCTACGCTTCTGGCCGCCGGCTCTATGATCCCCAGTATCGGTATGTTCGGAAAGCGCTCGCGCAGGTCGTCCACGCACGTAGCGCTGACGGTATTGCAGGCGATCACTATCATCTTCACGTCGCTTCTGACGAGGAAATCGGCAATCTCCATGGAAAAATGCCTGATCGTAGTCGTAGCCTTGGATCCGTACGGCGTCCTGGCGGTATCTCCGAAGTATATTATCCTTTCCTCCGGCAGCCGCTTCATCAGCGGCGGTATGCAGGTAAGGCCTCCCAGCCCCGAATCAAAAAAACCTATCGGTCTGTTGTCCATTGCGGTAATAATCCTTTCGTTTTGTGGTATAATGATTGTTATAATTAATACGGCTTCGCCGCAACATGATATTTACTGAAAATCACTCATTGAATCATATCATATAACATGGATAAAGTAAAATACTACGGAGGTAAAAATGGATTCAAAGGAACTGAAAACACGCGATCAGATAGACAGCAGGTACAAGTGGAACATCGAGGCCATGATGCCGGATGAATCGGTCATCGACGGCCAGCTCGACGGGATTTCCGACAGCGCGGAAAAATTTGCCGCCGATTATGCCGGCAGACTGACAGGAGACGCCGCCACCCTTTTGCAGGCGTACAGGGACAGGGATTCCATATGGCGCAGTCTCGAGAAAATCTACGTCTACGCCCGCATGAAGCGCGACGAGGATAACGCCGACAGCAGATACCAGGCCATGTCCAGCAAGTGCAGCGCCGTTATCGCCAGAGTTTCCGCTTCCATGGCCTTCTTTACTCCCGAGCTCCTGATGGCGCCGGAGGAAAAGATCCTCGGCTTCATCGAGGCCGAAGACGGCCTGCGCGAATACGAATTCGCCATCAGAGATACGCTGCGCCTGAAGGCTCACGTGCTCTCGGAGGCCGAAGAGAGCATAATGGCGCAGATGAGCGAGGTCACCGGTGCTACCGGCGACATATTCACCATGCTCAACAACGCCGATCTGAAGTTCGCGGAGATCACCGATGATGACGGAGACAAAGTGGCTGTGACGCACGGCAACTACATCACCTTCATGGAGAGCCATGACAGGAACGTAAGAAAGGCCGCCTACAACGCCATGTACGATTCCTACAAGGACCTCATCAATACGGTGGCCACATGCTACAGCTACAACACAAAGAACGACGTGGTCAGCGCCCGCATCAGAAAATTTGATTCAGCCAGAGACGCCGCCCTCTCATCGGATAACATTCCGGCAGAGGTATACGACAACCTCGTCAGCGTGGTGAACGAAAATCTGCCCTCAATGCACAGATACGTCGAGCTGAGAAAAAAACTCCTCGGCCTCGACGAGATGTTCATGTACGACATGTACGTGCCGCTCATAGAGCTGCCGAAGAAAAGGATATCATATGAGGAAGGCCTCGATATCATGAGAGCCGGCCTTGCGCCTCTCGGCGAAGAATATATCGACAGGATGAATACCGGCATAGCTCAGGGCTGGATAGACGTATATGAGAACAAGGGCAAGACCAGCGGCGCCTACAGCTTCGGCTGCTATGACAGCTATCCTTACATCCTGCTCAACTACACCGACACGCTGCAGGATGTGTTCACCATCGTACACGAGATGGGTCATTCCATGCACTCCAGCTACACCAGGGAATTCCAGCCGTATATCTACGGCAGCCACTCCATATTCACGGCCGAGGTGGCCTCTACGGTGAACGAATCGCTGCTGATGCGCTATCTGCTCGAAAACGAAACTGATCCGCAGATGAGAAAGTACCTTCTCAACATGCACCTGGAAGCCTTCAGAACCACGCTTTTCAGACAGACGATGTTCGCCGAATTCGAGGATATCACTCACAGGACAGTCGAGAGCGGACAGGTTCTCACCGCCGACAACATGTGCGAGCAGTACGAGGCGCTGAACGCCAAATACTACGGCGATGCCGTCGCAAAGGACGATACGATAAAATATGAGTGGGCGCGCATCCCTCATTTTTACAACGCCTTCTACGTATACAAGTACGCTACGGGCTATTCGGCCGCCACGGCTATATCGGACAGGATCATAAACGGCGGCAGAGCTGCCGCCGGCGATTACATAGAATTCCTCAAGACGGGAGAATCGGATTACCCGATAGAGCTGCTGAAGATAGCCGGCGTCGACATGAGCACGCCTGAGCCGATCGAAAAGGCTATGGACACCTTCAACAGACTGCTGGATGAATTCGAGAAGCTCGTTTAACCGTTACCGTTCCACCTCTACGGAGAAGAAAATGAAAAAAAGGATCGTAAGCATTTTTACAAACGATACGGACATTTCTCTCAAAAACCGTGATGTCCTCATGAAAAAGCTCATCGACAGAGGCTATGAAACGAGCGACGAATACTCTGCCGACACCGAGCTCATCATCTGCATAGGCGGCGACGGCGCCCTCATAAGGACCGTCCACTCCTGCAATTTCCCGCAGTGCCCTATCATCGGCATAAACACCGGGCACCTGGGGTTTTTCCAGGAAATATCTCCGGACAACCTCGACGCCTTTATCTCCGATTACGAGAAGGGCGAGTATTCCATACAGAGCCTCAGCACCGTGAAAGCCGCCGTCGTCACCGAGGACGGCGTGCGCGACTCCCATCTCGGGCTCAACGAAATACTCATCAAGGGGCGCCACTCCTATTCCATACACCTGGGCATCTCCATCGGCAACACGCCTATAGAGCGTTTCAGCGGCGACGGCATCCTCGTGGCGACTCCTGCCGGCAGTACAGCCTACAATTACTCGCTGGGCGGGTCGATCGTCGATCCGCGTCTGAAGCTGCTGCAGGTCACACCTATAGCCCCGATGAACACCACCGCCTACCGTTCCTTCACCTCCAGCATACTGCTTCCGGCAGAGCTGTCGCTGAGCGTTACGCCTGAAAGCAGCGACGACATCATCTTCATCGTCAACGACGGAATGGAAACGGGATATTCCGGCGTCATCAAGATCGAAGTGACGATATCCGACACCCACGTACAGCTGATGAGGTTCAAGAACTACGACTTCTGGAACAAGGTAAAGACAAAGTTCCTCTAAGCCGCCCGCCTCGCGCAGCCGGCACAGAACGCTGCCGGTACAGAGCGCATACGGCACAGAACACTGCCGCACAGCAGGACATCAACACATCCGAAAGGAAACCCATTAACAATGACAGAATTCACGCACACGGTCACGCCTGAGGAGAGCGGACTTGAAGTAAAGGACATAATGAGACAGCGTTTTGATTTTTCCGCTAGGCTGAGAAACAGGATCAAGCGGGAAAAGCTCGTCATGCTCAACGGCCGTCAGACCGAGGGCTGGATAAAAACCGCCGCCGGGGATATCATCAGCATCACGCTGCCCGACGAACAGAGCCATTTCCCGCCTCAGGACATACCTGTATATCCCGTATTCGAAGACGAGCACCTGCTGATACTCAACAAGCAGCCCGGTCTGATCGTCCACCCCACCAAGGGTCATCCGACGGGAACGGTCGCCAACGCGCTGATGCACTACATGGAAAAAACCGGGCATCGCTTCAAGATCAGATTTGTCAACAGACTGGACATGGACACGTCCGGACTGCTCGTGGTAGCAAAAAACGCCTACTGTCAAAACGATTACACGCGTCAGATGAAGGAGGGCCTCGTGGAAAAGCGATACGTCGCCATCGTCCGCGGCCACATGGATTCCGATACGGGAGTCATAGATCTGCCCATCGGCAGACCCGACCCGGTCGACGTCAGACGCGGCGTCATGAAGGACGGCGCGCCTTCTGTAACCAGGTACAAAGTCCTGGAAAGGCTGCCGTCGACGTCATACGATACGGAGCACACCCTGGTGGAGCTGCTGCTGGAAACGGGGCGCACCCATCAGATACGCGTACACATGTCGCATATCGGTCATCCCGTTCTCGGAGACTGGCTGTACGGCGGCGAGAACGTCCACCTGATAGCGCGCCAGGCCCTGCACGCCGCCAAGCTCTCGTTCTGTCATCCGATGACGGGAAAGCAGCTGCATATTGAAGCGCCCGTTCCGGACGACATGCTGCAGGCTCTCGAAAAACTCAGGGCATGACAAAACCCGTCCTGCATCTCGCAGAACGGGTTCTTTTTTACTAATCCATTATCTCGGCTATCGTTTTCTTTTTCATTTCCTTGATCAGGATGTTCTGTATCCTCTCGATCTCCTGATGCACCTTGCACGGCATGGCGTCGCTGTTGCGGTTGCAGTCCTCCTTCATGCAGTGAAGTATAGCCAGGTCTCCCTCTGTGATGCTCACGACATCGTAGATCGTCAGCTCCTCCAGAGGCTTGTTAAGATAATACCCGCCCTGATTGCCCCGCTCGGATTTCACCAGGTCAGCCATTTCCAGCTCCCTCAGGATCTTATAGGCAAATGCACGCGGTATTTCCTCCTTCTGGCATATCTCTCTTACGTTGTGTACCTTCCCGTCACGCAGCACACGGCATATTCTCATGGCGTAGTCGCTTCGTCTCGTGATCAACATATCTCAACACTCTCCATATAAAAATCGTTCATTTCGTTCATCATATCACGTACTGATACTAATCATACCACGAAATCGCCGCCATGTAAATTGTATTACAGTTAAAAGCCACTGTAAACATGTCCGGCCTGCGGTTCATGTCCGCTCTTGTACTTTATGAGCTCGCTGACGGTCACCATCTGGTAGCCCTTTTCCCTGAGCCACGGCACTATCAGCTCAGTAGCCTCGGCTGTCGAATCGTATATGGAATGCATCAGTATTATGCTGCCGTCAAGGCTGGATTTCTTTTTCACTGCCTTGAAGACCTTTTTCGCGTCCCTGCTCTTCCAGTCGAGCGTGTCGACGTCCCACATTATCACCGGCACCCCCGACGCCTTGTTGATGGCGTCGCTCGTTATGCCGTAACTCGGCCTGAATACGGACGGCTCGTCGCCCGTGACCTCTTTCACGGCGGCGTTCGTATCGGTAAGCTGCTTCACCGCCTCTTTTTCCTTCAGCTTCGACAGGTTAGGATGGTTCCAGGTATGGTTTCCTATCTGGCATCCCATGTCGAAGGCCCGTTTAACGTTTTCGCTATCCCCAGACACCCTGTTGCCCAGATAAAAGAACGTCGCCACCTCGCCGTACTTTTCCAGGCAGTCGAGGATCCGCGTTTCCGCCTTTCCTCCCGGCCCGTCGTCGTACGTCAGCGCCACCATCGGCTTATCGGGATCCACGATCCTGTATATCGGCTTCTCCCTCAGCGTTCCGCCGAGATCCGACACCGTCATTCCTACAGCCACGACGCCGTAAGAGCTCTTCAGCACGGTGCCCTCGTCAAAATAAAACGTCACGCCCTTGTCGGTAACGGCGAACTTGTTGTAATTGTTCTCGCTCGCGGAGATGAAATCCTTCCAGCTTTCTCCCAATTCCTCCTCTTTGTAGCTCTTAGGGAAGTACTCGCTGAAATACTGCGCGCAGACCTCGCGGTAACGCTCGGTGAATATCTGCTGCGGAAGCAGCTGCCTGCCGGTATCGGCATAGAAGTTATACGCATATACGGCCGAGGCCTCCTGCACCATTTCCTTGTCTTTTTCCACCTGATCAGCGCGATATATCACCAGACTCCTGATGCCCCGCTCAGCCGAAAAGACTCCCGTCCTGATCAGCATGGCGTGCTCCAGCGGCCTGAGATCGTCATCGTTCTGCTTCTCCGCCCGCTCTGCCTCCTCAGCCGTCTTTTCCTGACTGAAGCTTTCTCTGAGCTTGGTTAAAACGCCGTCCCTGTATGAGGCTATGCTCTCGTCGTCGCAGCTTCCGTTCTCTACAGCGTACGATATCGGCGAGTCGTACGCGTACTCCGTCTCGGCGTCTCCGTCCGGAACGAACTGCCCGTACTTATCGAGCTCCGCATCGGCGTATTTTTCAAATTCATCGGCGTCCTGATAGACGTCGGTGGAAAAATGCGATACGGCGAACGGTATGCCGACGATTACGATCAGCAATATAAATATCAACGCCAGTATGGTGCGTCTTCTTCTCTTTTTTCTCAGCCTCTCCATGCGGCGCTGTTCTCTGCTCATGATATCATCCTTCCTCTTTACATGCCTCATATATTATATCACCTTCAGCGCCCTAGAAACAATATTTATATTTTTTAAGTCCAATTTAAGTATTTTTTAAAATTCGGGTTTTACATCTGCGCAAAAGAATGTTAAAATGCACATCGTGGGTTAATGTGAAAAGGAAAAGACAGGTGATAAAATGAAAAAGTTTTTAAGTGAATTCAAGGAATTCGCCATGAGAGGCAACGTCCTCGATATGGCAGTAGGTATCATTGTCGGCGCCGCCTTCACGGCCATCGTCACTTCGCTGGTAAACGACATACTCTCACCTATCATCGGACTGCTGGTAAGAGTAAACTTCAGCGATCTCGTGGTCAACATCGCAGGCGTGGACCTCAAGTACGGAGCCTTCATCATGGCTGTAATCAACTTCCTCATCGTGGCTTTCGTGCTCTTCTCACTGATCAAGTTCATGAACAAGGCCGCTGCGCTCGGCAAGAAAAACAAGGAGGAAGAAGAGGCAGCTCCTACGACGAAGGAATGTCCTTACTGCAAGAGCGAGGTCCCTGTAGAGGCTACGAGATGCCCTAACTGCACATCATATCTTCCATGATCTGACGTGCCGGCATCAGAATTTGTTTGAAATCAAGTAGATTATCCCGATACCTGCCGCCAGTGCGACGATGCATACGAGTATCTCCATGCCGGCAGGTATGCCCGGGAACACTTCTCCCAGAGATCCCAGCACGAATCCCAGTATCATCAGATACGTAGGCTGAGGATACTCCGTCATCGCTTTCTCAAGTATCTTGGTAGTCATTATTATTCCCAGTACAAGACCTATCCCCAGAGGCAGAAGAAACGGCATATACATCTGACTTATCGCCGTCACCGTCTCATCGTAAAGTCCCAGTATCAGCAGAAGATAGGACACGCTTATACCCGGCAGCACCAGAGCCACGGCCGCGATGAACCCGGCCAGCGCCAGAAACAGCATGCCGGTAAAATTTGCTTCCAGATCGGTATCCGCTCCCACGGCAGGTATGAACGATATGGCCAGCACTATCACGGCGCCCGCCACTATATAACACAGACCTCTTATCGAGAAGCCCTTAAGCTCTGATTTTTTGAATATCATGGGCACGCTTCCCAAAACAGCGCCCATAAAGAAGTAAAGCGTAGGCTTGGGAAACGTCTCTATCATGTAAAGTATCGGCCTTGAGAACAGGAACATCCCCAGCGCTCCTCCCAGCGAGAAGAGTATGAGGAATTTCAGACTGGCCAGCTTGTGCTTCATGAAGGAGCTGACCGAATAGATGAGATCGTCGTATATACCGAGTATTATGGCCATGGAACCACCGCTGACGCCAGGCACCAGCATGGTGCCGCCTACGACTACTCCCTTGATCACGGTTCTCGGATTACCGTTGCTGAAATATGGTCCTCTGCGATTTTCTTCCACTGTTTCCTGTCCTTTCGTATATCAACGCGATCTGATGCTCGCTAAAAGAAAAAATGCAAATCTTCATGGCTTCCGTCATAAAAATCTGCATTTCTCCTATCATGGTGCGGATAAAGGGATTCGAACCCCCATGAAGTTGCCCTCACACGGACCTGAACCGTGCGCGTCTGCCAATTCCGCCATATCCGCATATCCAGCGACTTTTATATTATAACCATAATTTGAGATTAATGCAAGAGAATAATTGCAAAATATCGCCGTTTTATTATTTACGAAATATATGGGCAAGACGTAAGCCGGGTTCTGTATCAGACAATCATCTATCTTGGCCTGCCGTTACCGCCAGGCTCATGCGACCTACCATCCCGGACAGCGACGGGCCGCCGCTTTTTCGCGTCCATTTTGGTCTTGCTCCGGATGGGGTTTACACGAAAGATATGTTACCATACCTCTCTGTGAGCTCTTACCTCACAATTTCAACCTTACCACGGCATTACCCGTTTCGGCGGTGTGTTTCTGTTGCACTTTCCCTATAGTTACCTACGCCGGACGTTATCCGGCATCCCTGCCCTGCGGAGCCCGGACTTTCCTCATATACCGCACGGGTATACGCGATTGCCAGTCTTACCCATATAAGTCCATAACGATATTATTTATATCACAGATCGCTTTCTTTGTAAAGAAAACTCTTACATCATCCTGAACGGTTCCAGATCGACTGCCGATAAGCTCATTTCCACATCAGGCAGCTTCTTTTCCAGCATCGCCTTCATGGTCGCGGCGAAGTGCTTTTCGGTACCGTAATGGCCTGCATCTATGACGCATATATCGTGTGCCAGCGCATATCTGGCCTCGTGGTATTTGACATCTCCCGTTATGAAAAGCTGACAGCCCGCTTCGGCAGCGAGCTTCATGAGATCCGCTCCCGCTCCCGTGCAGATTCCCACGGTCGTAACCTCTCTGTCGAGATCTCCCACGAACCTCAGCTGTCTGAGGCTCATCTCCAGCTGAGCGGCCACGAGGTTCAGCGCCTCTCTGCAGTTCATCGCCTTTTTGAACCTGCCCATGCGCCCTATGTCCGCCTCGTCGTATTCAGCGATCATCTTTGACGGGGCCGCTACTGCGCCCCCTCTGAGGTTGCGCACCGACAACAAGCCTATCATGGCCGCCAGCGCGTCGTTGTTGCCGCCCTTGACCTTATCAAAAGGCGTATGGCACGAATATACCGATATCCCCGCCTCTATCAGCTTCATCACAGCTCTGTCATCAGCATCGCGGCTGTCGAGCGCCTTTATCCCGTCGAATATGAGCGGATGATGCGTGATCACCATCCCGGCTCCCATGTCCACAGCCTCGTCGGCTACACTCTCATCGATCTCCAGGCATATGAGCAGCTTATCGACGCGCTTTTCCCCGAAGCCTATGAGAAGGCCGCTGTTATCCCAGGCCTCCTGCAGCGCCGCCGGCGCTGTTTCCTCTACAGCCTGCGCTATGTCGTTCACCGTCAGACCCCTGTCCTTTTCGTTCCTGTCTTCCATCTTCATTTCTCCCCCTGCAAATGTTTAAGGTAATATATGTTGTCGCAGATCCTGCTCTCCAGCTCTCTGTTTCTCACGCTGGACAGCATGACCCTCTCCAGCTTGCGCTTTTCCGTATTCAGCCTTCTCTCGATAAACTCCTCCACCGGGCCCGTGGCTTTTTTTATCCACGGCGGCACGTCGTAGAATACGGCCGGCTTATCGATACCCTCATACGTCGCGGACGCATCTCCGGCCGCGTCTCCGGCTGCGGCTAGCGCTGCTGCACCGGCGTCTCCGCGATACGGCACGGCCGTTATTATCTCAGGGATATGCGCCCCTTCATACACCAGATCCTCGTGCGTTATCGCGAATCCGTTCTCCAGCAGCCACCTTCGCAGCTCTCCCTGCTTCGTCCGCGGCTGCAGTATGAATTTTTTGAACGATCTCGTCTTCTCCATATCCTCCGCCAATATATCGCATATGAGGCGTCCGCCCATGCCGGCGATAACGACCGTTGACACCTCTTCCGGCGCCAGCACGGATATGCCGCTGCCCGCTCTGAAATCGGCGCGATCCTCCATGCCGCTCAGCCGTCCGTTGAAATTCTGACGGCCCTTCATCAGCGAAGGCTCGCTGATGTCCGTCATGATCACTTTCGGTGATATGCCCGTTTCCAGGAGATATATAGGCAAGAAACCATGGTCTGTGCCGATATCAGCCATGGTTTCTCCGTTTTCTATCCTGTCCGCTATCCGCAGCAGTCTCTCGTTGAGATTCATCATCAACCTCTATTCCAGATAGTCCTTTAGCTTCTTGCTCCTGGTAGGATGCCTGAGCTTCCTGAGAGCCTTAGCCTCTATCTGTCTTATTCTTTCACGTGTGACGTCGAACTTCTTGCCCACCTCTTCCAGCGTTCTGGCTCTGCCGTCCTCAAGTCCGAATCTGAGCTTGAGCACCTTCTGCTCCCTCTCCGTCAGCGTACCCAGCACGTCTACAAGCTGCTCCTTGAGCATGGAAAACGCTGCCGCTTCCGCCGGCGCCGGCGCATCATCGTCCGGTATGAAGTCGCCCAGATGGCTGTCCTCTTCCTCGCCGATAGGCGTTTCCAGTGAAACCGGTTCCTGAGATATCTTCAGTATCTCTCTCACCTTTTCCACCGAGATCCCCATCTCGGCAGCTATCTCGTCCGGGGTCGGCTCTCGCCCTTCCTCCTGCAGCAGCTGTCTGGAAACTCTGATCAGCTTGTTTATGGTCTCGACCATGTGTACCGGTATCCTGATCGTTCTCGCCTGGTCGGCGATGGATCTCGTTATGGCCTGTCTTATCCACCAGGTAGCGTATGTACTGAACTTGTAGCCCTTAGTCCAGTCGAATTTATCAACGGCCTTGATGAGACCCAGATTTCCCTCCTGGATAAGATCGAGGAACAGCATGCCCCTGCCTACGTATTTCTTGGCTATACTTACTACCAGCCTCAGATTCGCTTCGCACAGCTTCTGCTTGGCGTACTCGTCGCCCTGTTCCATCCTCTTGGCCAGATCGATCTCCTCCTGCGCCGTAAGCAGCGGCACCTTGCCGATCTCCTTCAGGTACATCCTCACCGGGTCGTCCACCGCTATGTTCTTGGAGATTGTGGCTTCAAGGTCGATCTCCTTGGCGTCCGGGTTTTCCGCGATAACCGCGTCTACCTCCGGATCGTCCACATCGTCGTCGTCCATCTCCATCAGCTCCATATCATCCGGCTCATTGTCAAGGTTCACCTCTATACCCTTGCTCATCAGGCTGTCGTATATGTCATCCATCTGATCCTTGTCGATATCCATATCGCCCAGCTTGTCCGACACCTCCGAATACGAAAGCACCTTTTTCCCTCTGGCCGCCGCCTTTTCGGCCAGCTCGTTTATTATCCTCGTCTTCGTCTCGTCGTCGATCGTGCTCTCCTCCTGATCCAGATCGGAAGGTATCATATCCTCTTCCTCCGGCAGCTCGCCGTCGAACATCTCGTTTTCCGCCGCTTCCACTGCCGCTTCATCTATCACATTGTCTTTTATGTCTGTCATTTTCCCGTTCCACCTCAGTTCTTCAATTCCTTCTGTATCTGTATCAACTGCTTCATCAGAGCCTCTATCTCCTCCTGGCCGATATCGTCGTCCGCCATGGAAAGCCTTATCATCAGCTCATGCTCTCTGCGCTTCAGCATTTCGCGCCTGATCTTGGCAGTACAGTCTTCAAACATCTCCTGTTCCCTGCCTGCCGGTATCACCATCTCCTCTATATCGGCGAAGCATTCCGCAGCCTCTTCTCCCAGCATCTCCCTGATCTTCGCCGGGTCTGCGGCTCCGTCAGCGGAGGCCGCCATCAGGCTCTCGTATATGCTCCTGCCCTGTTCACTGCGAAAGGCCTCTTCTCTGATGTCTTCAGGCAGTTCCCTGAATGACGCGTCCAGCATCATCAGCTTTATGAGATCCTTTTCCACCAGAGGCATATCTGCTTCGGCCTTCTCACCGCTCCGCTCCTCGTAGATCGTCGCCGGAGGCCGTGACGCATACGTGTCGCCGCTTCCGCCCGCGGAGTACTGCGACCTTATCGCCCCTTCCGATATTCCCGTCTCAGCCGCCAGCTTCTTGATGTATATATCGGCTTCGACCGGTTTCATCCCTCTGAGCACGTCTATGGCCGCCTCGGTATACTCTATGCGCTGCTGACTGTCGTCGATATCGTATCCGTTTCTCAGATACCCCAGCCTGAAATCGCCGTAAGGCAGCGCCTCGTCCATCAGCCCGACGAAAGCGCTCTTGCCGTTTTTCTTTACGAACTCATCGGGGTCCTTGCCCTCCGTCACCTTCAGCACCCTGGCGTTGCAGTTTTCGCCGTACAGGATCTCCATTCCTCTGAGAGCTGCCTTCTGTCCCGCCTGATCCGCATCGTATGAAAGAAACACGTTTTTCGTATAGCGCTTTATCAGCTTGACCTGGTTCTCCGTCAGCGCCGTTCCCAGTGACGCCGACACGTTCCTGACGCCGGCCTGGTACAGCGAGACGACGTCCATATACCCTTCGACCAGCACGATCGCATCCTCTCTGCGCACATCGCTGCCCGTCAGGTTCAGCCCGTAGAGATTGTTTTTCTTCTTGAAGACCGGACTTTCCGGCGAATTGAGGTACTTGGGCTCGCCGTCCCCTATGATCCTGCCGCCAAAGCCTATGACCTTGCCCCGCGTATTCTGGATCGGGAATATCACCCGGCCGCGAAACTTGTCAAAATGACCCTTCCCTGATTTGGATACCAGACCCAGCTCTATCATCTTTTCATCCTCTATGCCCTGATTTCTCAGGTAGTGGTAGAGGCTGTCCCAGCTGTCGTCGGCGTATCCTATGCCGAAGCGGTTGAGCGTCTCCTCCGATATGCCTCTGTTCTTCATATAGGTATATCCGGGATTGGCGCGCTCACGCATGGCTCTGTAAAAGAATCTGGCCGCCTGACGGTTTACCTCGTAAAGCTCCTCATTATGCTTGTTTCCGCCGCTGAATGCGCCCTCCAGACTGATGCCGTATTCCTTTGCCAGCATTTCGAGAGCGCCTCTGAAGTCCAGGTTGTAATAGCGCATGACGAACTCGAACAGATCGCCTGTAGCGCCGCAGCCGAAGCACGTGAATATCTGTTTTGTCTCAGAAACAACAAAAGAAGGTGTTTTTTCGTTATGAAAAGGGCATATGCCCTTGTAGTTGCTCCCCGCCCGTTTGAGAGGCACAACTCTGCCTATGATATCAACGATATTACACCTGCTCTTTATCTCATCTACTATATTTGTCTGATTATTTCCGCTCACGTCCGCCTCTCTGTACAACACACTTCACTATATATATACGACGCGAGCGGTTCTTTTCCTTTTTAAATGCCTGTAAAAAGTTGCCGCATGCGGCGGCTTCGCATATCCGTCAGAAAAGCTCGTCGTACAGATTCATGGCATACCTGTCCGTCATGCCGGCGATATGATCCTTGACCAGCTCTTCGGTGCTGAACTCGCCCTCCATCGCCCTCAGATCCTCCGGCAGCGACTGCGGATGATGCAGATAGTAATCGTAGAGCGAGGTTATGATCTGCTCTGCATGCTCCATGTCCTCAGCTCTCTTGACTCTGCTGTTGTGATATACGTTTTCAAACATGAACGCTCTCAGGCTGTTCATGGCCTCCGTCTTCTCCCTGCTCAGCTGCGCGGTAGGTCTGTCGAAGCTGTTTTCGATCATATCCCTGACGAGAGTATCTATCCTCTTCTTGTGAGTATCTCCCAGGATCTCTATCGCTTCTCGCGGCAGATCATCGACCGTTATGATGCCGCTTCTGATCGCATCGTCTATATCATGGTTGATGTATGCGATCCTGTCGCTCGTCTTTACCACCTGCCCCTCGGCCGTTGCCGGCATCACGCTGCCCGTATGGTTCAGGATCCCGTCACGCACCTCGAAGGTGAGATTCATCCCGCGCCTTCCCGACGAACCCGATTCCAGCACGTCCACCACTCTCAGGCTCTGGACGTTATGCCTGAACCCGCCCGGATATATCCCGTTCAGGATGGACTCTCCGCTGTGACCGAACGGCGTATGGCCCAGATCGTGACCCATGGCTATAGCCTCTGCGAGATCCTCGTTAAGTCCGGCGCCCCTAGCTATCGTCCTGGCTATCTGCGACACCTCTATCGTATGCGTGAGTCTCGTCCTGTAATGATCTCCCTCCGGCGCCAGGAACACCTGCGTCTTGTGCATCAGCCTTCTGAACGCCTTGGAATGGATTATCCTGTCACGGTCGCGCTGAAAATCAGTACGCACGGAGCATTTTTCCTCGTATATGGCTCTGCCCCTGCTCTCCGCAGCCTTGGCGGCATACCGGGTCAGATATTCATATTCTCTTTTTTCCAGATCAATCCTGCCTATCATCTGTCCCCCATGCTCGTTATCACACGCCCGTATGGCCGAAGCCGCCGGCGCCTCGTCCCGTTTCGCTCAGCTCTTCCGCCTCCTCCGTCTGCGCTTTGACGTATGCGGCGACCACCATCTGCGCTATCCTGTCTCCGTCGTTTACCACGAACGGCTCCTCGCCCCAGTTGATGAGCGCGACCTTCACCTCGCCGCGGTAATCGCTGTCTATCGTTCCTATGCCGTTCGTCAGCCCTATGCCGTGCTTCACGGCCAGACCGCTCCTGGCCCTTATCTGCACCTCGTATCCTTCCGGTATCTCCATGAACAGTCCCGTCGGTATCAGCGCTCTTCCGCCCGGCTCTATAGTCACCGGCTCCTCTAAGAACGCTCTTATGTCCATGCCTGCCGAGCCTTCCGTCTCATACTTCGGCATCACGCCTGACAATGTCTTTATCCTTATCTTCATCCTCTCACTAACCCTTCCAGATCAAAGCTCCTGCCGGTAACGGCCGCTCCGCAATAGGCGCTGTAGTCGCCTATCATCGACGCCGCCTCCAGCACATCGTTTTCCGTCACGCCGTCGAAGCCTCTCAGCACCTCCTCCGGCGTATATACCTTATCGAGCAGCAGCTCGTTCTTCCCTATGGAAAACATCCTGCTGTTTACGTTCTCCAGCCCGAATATGTATGCGCTCTTCACCTGTTCCTTGGCCATGGCCAGCTCCTCCGCCGTAACGCCGCTTTTTCGCAGCTCGTCGAGCTCGTACCTTATGGCGTCAAGCGCCGCCTCCGCCTTATCGTGAGCCACGCCGGCGTATATGCTGAAATATCCCCAGCTGCTGGCAAATGAATTCGTCGAATACACCGAATACGCAAGACCTTTTTCCTCTCTGATGTTCTGGAACAGTCTGGAGCTCATGCTGCCGCCCAGTATGCTGTTCATAAGCACGAAGGCGTAATAGCGGTCGTCGTCCAGCGAAACGCCCGGCGCAGCCAGGCATATATGCGTCTGCTCTATATCGCGTTCCTTGACGTTGAAGCTCTGCCGATACGCGCCGACCTCGAGCTGCCGCGGCTGCCTGCTTTCATTGAGCGACAGGAGCCTGTTTTCAAATATCTCCCTGACCGCGTCCTCGTCAAAATTCCCCGCTACGGCGACCACAATGCTGTCTCTGGCGTATTTTTCCCTGTAGTATCCGGTCAGCTTATCCCGGTCGATGCCGGAAAGACTCTCCGGCGTTCCCAGTATGCTCCTGCCGAACGGATTGCCGCTGGCCACCAGCTCCGATATCGTATCGAACACATCGTCGTCGGGGCTGTCCTTGACCATCTTTATCTCCTCGAATATTACCTGACGCTCCTTGTCCATTTCCTCGGGGTCGAATTTCGAGCACGTCAGCATATCGAGCAGGATCTCCGCCCCCTTGCAGATGTTGGATGAGAGAGTTTTTATATAATAGCACGTCGCCTCCTTGCCGGTAAAAGCGTTGAACATCCCGCCTATCCTGTCCACATCAGCTGCGATCTCCTTAGCCGTCCTGCTCTCCGTTCCTTTGAACATCATGTGCTCTATATAGTGCGACACTCCCGACACATCCTCGCTTTCGTCTACAGCCCCGGCCTTTACCCAGATGCCGAGCGCCGCCGACTGGACGTAGTCGGTCTTTTCCATCACCAGCGTCGTACCGCATTTCAGCTTTACCGTCTTTACCATATCAAAGCCGCCCCTTCCTTCAGATTACTCTGTCATTTTAACACATATGCGCTCCCGTGTCACATATCGGCTGTTCACATGTTGACTATATTATCCGGAGTCTCTCCCCTGCTCACCTTCTCTATATTTGACCACACGGTAGCGTATCCGCGCCTGAACGATGCGCCTGTAATGCCTCCTATGTGGCAGCTGAGCAGCAGCCTGTCTCTCACATGCTCCGGCGCCGTCAGCAGCGTATTGTCCGGCTGCACCGGCTCCCCGTCTATGGTGTCCAGACCGGCTCCCGCCAGATGTCCGTCCGCGATCGCCTTCACCAGCGCCACGTTATCGACCAGCTGCCCCCTCGACGTATTCACCAGGTAAGAGCCCGGCTTCATCGCCTTAAGAAAATCCTCATCCGCCATATACATCGTCTCCTCTGTTGCCGGCAGATGGAGACTGACTATATCGCATGCGGCGAGCAGCTCGTCACGCTCCATGAAGGTCACGCCGTACATCCTCTCTTCTTCCTCTGTCAGCCGCCTCGGTTTGCTGTAGACCACGCGGCTGCCGAAGGCCTGCAGCAGCTTCGCCGTCGCCCTGCCTATATCGCCGAATCCGAGCAGGCCCACGGTACATTCTCCCAGCTCCCTGAGACTGCCCTCCATCATATATCGCTCCTTGGTTTCTATCTGTCCGCCGGCTTTGACGCTCGCGTCTCCGCCGCACACATCGCGCAGCAGCCCCAGCATCAGCAGTACGGCCTGCTCCGCTACGGCGGCGGCATTCATGCCCTTGCAGTTGCACACATATATTCCTCTGGCAGCGGCCGCCTCCGTATCGACGCCCTGATACCCCACTCCCTCGGAATGGATGAGCTTCAGGCTCGGCATGCTCTCGATCAGTCTCGCCGACACTCCGGCGATAGCGTCAACCAGTATATAATCCGCATCCCTGCATATTTTCAGTATTTCGTCGTCTTCGCTCCCCACCGGTGCGTATGATATGTCGTAGCGCTGCAGGAGACTGCTGTCGGCCGTATACCTGGCCAGCCGTCCCTCGCTGCCTATGACCAGCAATTTTTCCATCATCGAATTCCTTTCCCTTCTTTTCTCCAACTATATAATTGTAGCGGAACCGGCCTTCGCCTTCAAGTGCTTCCGTATGCGCGGCAGCGATTTTTATTGATTTTTATCCTGCCATGTGTTACCGTTATCTGAGCATCAATTATCATTTATCAAAGAGGCTTGAGTCATGAAGATCAACATCATCAATACGCTCGTCATAGGTTTCGCACTGTTTTCCATGTTCTTCGGAGCCGGAAACATAATTTTCCCTCCCTACCTGGGGCTCGAAGCAGGACCGCAGTGGTTTCTGGGATTCATATGCTACTACATGGCCGATATCGGCCTGGCGGTCGTCGCCATATTCGCACTGATCAGAAACGAAGGAGAGATATCGAATATAACGGATAAGATCGGGAGGATTCCGGGCAAGGTGCTGCTGTCCGTCATCGTTCTCTGCATCGGTCCGTTCATCGCCATCCCGCGAACGGGCGCTTCCGTTCACGAGATGCTGGTGATGCCGCTTACCGACGGCATCTCTCCCATCGTCACCTCGTTTGTGTTCTTCTTCATCGTTCTCATACTGACGATCAAGGAGGCCGCCGTAGTCGACATACTCGGCAAGTTTCTGACGCCGTTCCTTTTTCTCGGACTGATAGCGCTCATAATCTGCGGTATCGTCTCGCCTGTCGGTGAGATCTCCGCCGCCCCTAAGATCGACAATATAGTTCCTGCCGGCGTGCTGGCCGGTTACCAGACGATGGACGTTCTGGCGGCCATGATATTCGGCATCATCATCGTCCAGAGCGTCATATCCAAGGGTTATACCCAGCCAAAGGCAAAGTACAGGGCTGTCCGCAACGCCAGCCTCGTAGCGGCGTTCGGCCTACTCGTCGTTTACTGCGGGCTCACATATCTGGGTGCCACAGCGTCCTCGCTCTACTCGCTCGACATCAACCGTTCGTCGCTGATCATCAGCATCACCGAGATCCTGATGGGCAAAGCAGGCGTGATCATACTCGGCATCGTCGTCACTCTCGCCTGTCTGACGACGGCAGTCGCTCTCGTCAGCGCCAGCTCCAACTACTTCAGGACGCTGTCAGGCGGAAAGCTCAATTACAAGCTGCTGGCCGTCATCACCTGTCTTTTCAGCGCCGTGATCGGCAATTTCGGCATCGACCAGATCGTCATGCTGGCGGAGCCGATACTGAGCCTCGTATATCCGGGTGCCCTGACGCTGATAGTCATGTCGCTGTTCCCAAACATCGTATCGGCATTCACGCTCAGAGGCGCCGTGCTGGGTGCGCTCATCGGCAGCCTGCTGGAGATACTCCAAAGCTACGAGCTCCTGGTGCTGCCGTTCGTCAGCAAGATGCCTCTGTATTCCATCGGCTTCGGCTGGTGCGTCTTCGCGATAGCCGGAGGCATAGCAGGCACGCTCATAAGACGCATAGCGGCTGCCCGCTGAAATCCGGAGTCCGCGTCGGCCGCACGAGATACATGCACATTAAAACAGCTGCAACGTCTGTCCTTTACTGACAGTGATCGCAGCTGTTTTTTATTCTCAGCTTATTCCCGGTCCGGAGCACCTGCGCTCTCTACCATTGAGCCTCGCTCTGTTTGCCACGGCGGCTATGATCTCGGAATTAGACGGGCGACGATCCTTTCGCCTCGCCGAAGCTCCCAGCAATTCCTCCATCGCCGTACGTCCGCCTCTTTCCCATGCTGCACCGATCGCGTGTCTGATGTCTCTTTCCACGCGCTCAGCTCCGCTGCCCTCCGCAGCAGCCACAGCAGGATAGAGCTCCTTGGTTACGGCGCAGAGGATATCCATGTCCTCCGCCGCCATGATGACCGCCGTCCGCAGATAGCGATAGCCCTTCATATTGGCCGGAACACCTATTTCATGAAGCATATCCGTAACATCGGCTTCAAGAATTTTTCTATCGTTATTTCCCATCACAGGCCGCCTCTCTCCTATCTGAGGTCGAATTCCACCAGCTTGTTGAACAGCTGTCGTCTCGATATTGACAGTATCTCAGCCACCTTGTTCATATCCGACGGATACCTCGACAACAGCTCTTCGATATACGCTTTCTCGGCTCTGCTCCTGTATTCCTTGAGCGACTCCGTATAGTCCGTCGCGAAGATATGCCCCTGCGGATGCCTCGTCCTCTGCGACATGTCCTCGGATATCATGTCCACAGGCAGATATTCCTTCTCTATCTCCCCTTTTTCCGAAAGCACCATGCAGCGTTCGATGATGTTTTTCAGCTCTCTGACATTGCCGGGATAATCGTATCCCGTCAGGATATCCATCACCTCGTCGCTTATCTGCAGTCCCTCCTTCTTCATTTCCCTGGCGTATTTGTCTACGAAATGCTCTATGAGAAGCGGGATATCCTCGCGTCTTTCGCGCAGCGGCGGTATCTCGATGACTATGGTGCTTATCCTGTAAAACAGATCGCTCCTGAACAGCCCGTCGTCCATATCCTGCTTCAGGTTCCTGTTGGTAGCCGTTATGAGCCTGAAATCGACATTTACAGGCGTATTGCTGCCCATCCTGTATATGGTCTTGTTCTCGATCGCCTTGAGCAGCTTGGCCTGAAGGTTCATGGATACGCCGCCGATCTCATCGAGAAACAGCGTTCCGCCGTTGGCAGCCTCGAACAGACCCATTCTCCTGTTTGTCGCGCCCGTGAACGCGCCCTTTTCATGGCCGAATAGCTCCGATTCCAGTATGGAATCAGAAAGCGCCTGGCAGTTGAGATCGAGCAGGCTGGCGTCTCTGCGGTTGCTCTTCTCATGTATGAAGGATGCCATTACCTCCTTGCCCGAGCCCGATTCACCGAACAGCATGATGTTCGATTCGCTGGCGGCCGCCTTCTCGGCCACCTCCAGCATGCGCCTGTACCGCGGGCTCTTGCTCTCCAGCATGTACCTGTTCTTCGTCTTTTCCTGGAGCACCGCGTTCTTCATATCAGTATCGCGCTTCTCCCTGATCTTGTCTACCTCTATAAGGAGCTCCGCCGGATCAGTGCCCTTCGTAACGTAAGTATACGCGCCGGCCTTCATGGCCTCCACCGCTTTCTCTATGGTTCCGTAAGCCGTCAGCATGATGACCTCGGCATCATATTCCTTCTCCTTGATAGCCTTGAGCAGTTCATAACCGTCCATTACCGGCATCTTCAGATCCGAAATGACGATATCGTACGTCTTTCCCTCCATGGCCTTCAACGCTTCCTGACCGTTGAAGCACGTGTCTACCGAATACCCCTTATCCTCCAGAATCAGCTTTAATACATCACAATAATCCTTTTCATCGTCCACCACCAGTATGTTCAAGTTCTTTTTCCCCATTTTGAGTCTCCCCTCTCCTGTCCTCGCGCAATGGCAGCGTCAGCGTGAATACCGATCCGACCCCCACCTCACTGTGTACGTCGATCTTGCCGTTCAGTTTGCCTGTTTCGTTGTAGACGATATATAACCCCAATCCATTGCCCTTATTGCCTTCCTTGGTAGTGAAGAACGGGTTGAATATGTTCTGCAGTATATCCTCTTCTATGCCCGTGCCCGTGTCCTGAACCTCGATCTTAAATTCTCGCTTATATTTTACCACTTTTATCAATAAATTGCCATTTTCTTTCATTGCATCTACGGCATTTTGCACGAGATTTATCAGGATCATGTTGAGAGATTCCACTAAAATCAAGGTCCTGACCTTCTCCTCGCATACAATGTTAAATTTGATATTTTTTTTGCGCAGCACATTATCGTTGAGCGATGCCAGCGACCTGATATGCTCCTCTACATCTATCATCTCCTCCTGATCGGATGACACCCGGGAAAAATTGAGCAGATTGTTTATGATGTCTCCCGATCTGACGACCGCCGCTTCGATGTGCTCTATGGCATCTTCACGTATCTGCCTGTTATCGTTCATATTTTTGAGCACGTAGCAGTAATTTCTTATGATCCCCAGCGGATTGCGGATCTCATGCGCCACGCCGGCCGCCAGCTGACCTACGGCGATCATCTTGTTGTCCTGCAGCATCTGCCTCTCAGTCGTTACCTCCTTGGTTATGTCTCTGCCTATGAACAGCAGCTTCTCTATGCCGCCGCCCGTGCCCTCTATCGGGAATATATCCACCTCCAGTATCGCCCTGCCCAGCGATATCTCTTCACTGCCGCCGAATTCGTCTCTCGATGCTTTCGCGATCTTTTCCTGCAGCCGCCGGCTGTTCTCCTCGTCAAGATCCAGCACCTCGCACAGGCTTTTGCCGGCGACGCCCTCCTTCACCTTATCGAAGAAATATCTGTTTATATCGAGTATCGTTCCGTTGAGATCGAGCTCGGCCAGATAGTAATTGACGCCGTTGAACGTGGTTTTCAGTTCCTTCTTGCTCTCCGTCAGTTTTCCCATCCTGTCCTCAAGCTCGGCGTAGAGGTTCTTGTTTGTCTGATAATATATGAAGAAGGCTATCATCACCGACGTGAATATGATCAGCACCAGCATATATATGTCTTCATTGCGATTCTTCATATAGTACGGGCCGTTGCCGTCAAACCACCGCTGCCCCTCCTCATAGCTTATGTAATGCCTGTCGGATTCGCTGATGCACTTGTCGAGTATGCCGTACAGCGTATTGTCTTCCATGACTATGCAGACGTTATACATGAAAAGGTCCTCTTCCTGAGGTATGTATTCGCTGCTGCCGTCAAGCGCCAGCCAGGCAGCGCTCCTCGGCGCAACGATGAAGTCCAGATTTTCGGCCCTGGCGATTTCCAGCGCTTCATCCGCCGTCTTCGCCTCTGCAAATGTCAGAGCTCTGCCGTCGTACTCCATCTCGGTTACTTTCTCGCTGTCGCAGCCTCTGACGACCACTCCTTTAAGCGCACCCGTACCGCCGATATCGTCCCTTATATACATTGCCCATCCCGTCTGCATCAGCGGCGCCGTATAGACATCGTTCTCCGCTCTTTCCGTATCGGTCACAGCCATGAGACGTCCGTCGGCCTCCCCGGCGTCGTCCGTTATGCTGACGTCGATATCAGCACGTGCGAACACGTCGTCTATATATCCGGGCATATACCCGTCAACCCTCTCATCCGTGAGGTAACCTATGTTGTCGTCTATGTAGATGCTGACCTCGTTATCCTCAGCAATATACGCTCTCTCGCTCGATGTGAACACCGGGCTTCTCGTATCGTCTGTTACCAGATCGACATCGCTCTCCTTATTTCCGTATATGATGATCATACTCACCAGAAGAAGTATCACTGCCAGAAACACATATTGAGAATATCTGCTCTTCATCACTTACCCCTCCTTCGCGCAAATCTTTCGCCGAATACCATTATCTCGCGCTCATCATCATCCATAGGCTTCCTCACCGTCATTGTTACTGCAGTGATCACAGCACATATGGCTATCCAGCACGCCGCTATGATAAACTCCGGTTCCACTGATGCGAAGGAAAAGTTCTCCGCCACATACAGCGCGAAGTACAGACACGTTACTATAAGCACTGCGACGCCGAACTTAACTCCGCCTCCGACCTTGAACGGTCTTGCCAGCTCCGGCTCGTTCTTTTTCAGGACTACGTATGACAGCACTACGAGGATATATGAAAAGAGCGAGCACAGCGAGCTCGTATCTATGAACCAGTCGAGCGCATTTCTGCCCAGAAACGGCGCCACGATCGATATAGCCCCTACGAGCAGCACCGCCACGTACGGCGTTTTATGCTTTCTGTGCACCCTTCCCAGCGCCTCCGGCAGCAGGCCTGCTCTGCTGAGAGAATACAGCAGCCTCGTGGCGCCGATGAAAAAACCGTTCCACGTAGTCAGTATACCGAATATCCCGCCCAGGATTATCATCATGGAAAATATCTCGCCGTTAAACAGGTATACGGCTACGTCTGCAAGCGGGATATCTCCTGAGGCCCGTATTTCCTTCGGTGCAGCCAGCGCGACGCCGATGATGAGGATGCAGTACCAGATGATGCTCAGGCTTATACATACGAGTATCATCTTGCCTATGTTCCTTTCACTGATATTCATCTCCTCAGCCGACTGCGGTATGACGTTGAAGCCTATCAGCATCGCCGGAACCGTACAGAACACGTAAAACACTCCGTTCCTGTCTCCCATTAGCTCACCTATATTGCTTATATCACCGAAAGCGATGCCGCCGAAGAGCACGAAAAAGACCACCATTATGATGGCGGCGGAGGCCATGACCTGAAAGAGCACCGCCGGCCTGGTGCCGAAGTAATTCAGCATTGTTATACATACTGTTCCCACGGCGCCTACGGCAGCCCATGACAGGCTCACCTGATATCCGGCCACCTCCCACAACGGTATCGCCTGCGGTATCGAAAACAGCTCGCTAACGGCTGTAGCGACAGCTATCCCCTCCCAAGCCACAACGCCGATATACGCCAGCGACATTATGCAGCCCACGAGCCAGGCAGCCTTTTCGCCCAGCGCCCTATATACGAATACGAATTCGCCGCCTGCCAGCGGCAGAGCCGACGTCATCTCGCTGTATGTCAGTCCGACGGCGAGTATCAGGCCGCCTCCCACAGCGAACGCCAGCAGCGCTCCCAAAAGCCCGCCTTCATTGACCCATGAAGGCGACAGCATCACCCAGCTCCAGCCGACCATCGTACCAAAGCCTATCGCTATTATGTCTGTCCTTCCCAGCGCTCTGCTTACGGTATTTTCCATCTTATCCTTCTCCACTTCTTACTAGATCACTCCTCCCATTATATTACATCCAAAAAAAACAGTAAAGCGGCCGTTGCCACTTTACCGTTTCGAGAATTTATTTAAAGGGGATAAACTGTAGATTTCGTCTCGATCTGTTGGTAAGCCCGGGACAACAGCACCATAGCCTTCACCATCAATAAGAGCAGCAGAGCAAAACACCACATCGCCGATTGCCATAGCTGTTATCACTGTTGTCCGGTATACCACAGAATTCTCAGTTTCTCTATAACAAGGATCCGCGTCAGCCTCTCACCTTTTTCTCCGCATGTTCGTTCCCGTAAACTTCAAAACCGGGATACGCAGCAGAGCCTTCATGGCCTGCGGTCCGCAAAATCCAGCCGCCGCAACCGCCCTGAGAGCGCATTTCCTTCTTCTGTAAGTGGCAGTAACGGTGTGAGTTCAGCCTTGGCGTACGCCTGATGCCATAACTCCTTTTGTTCTGCCGCTCTGTTGCCTGGAGATCCCTGAGGTTCCCCGGCACTGAGTTATTTCTTTGCCAATATATATATCAAATTCCGTGCCAAACATCCCGTTATCGCAGATTATTTACAATAATATTTTTTCGCGCTCTTAATCCCTTGATATTTCAAGCCTTACGCCGCATGACTGCGCATCGCGTCTCCTTTTGATGCTGTACGCCTACAGCCATTTTCAGGAAACCCAGCATGAAACAAACTGCCTTTCGGAAATAAACTTCCTGCCGGCCGTGAAATATACTTCTCAATTTGCGATGTAATATGCTTCTCAATTTGCGATGTAATATGCTTCCGCCGCCGGCCGCGAACCGTCAGACACATATTGCCCGGATACATTGAATTTTTTGCTTCCCTTTATGGTATAAAGTGATTATAATAGACTTGTGAATCTTATACGGATTGTCAAAAATATTTGATCGAAAAGAGGGAACGTTAATGAACTACAGATCGAAAAAATCCAATATCATTGTGGCGATAATATTGTTTATCATCGCCGCTGCTTTTCTCTGCTACGGCATCTACATGATCGGATATTCCCTGGACTATATAGAGACCTATGAGAAAATATCCACCATAGCCTCCGAGGACGCCCTTCAATATGTGATATCCTCTTCAGGAAGCTACATCGGGTTTGCCGTCCTGATCTTTGCCTGCGGCTTCATCATCCTCTCGCTGCGAAAGCAGGGTTCTCCGCAGGTCTACTACTTCGAGGACGATATCTACGAGGGTGAAGACGAATACGAGGAAAGGCCGGAGGAATCATCTGCCGGCACGGAAAGCGATCCGACTGACGCCCAGGAGAGCGCAGAGGCTCCTGAAGCTCCGGAAGAAGCCTCTGCATCAGAGCCGTCTGCAGAAGCAGCAGACGAGCCTGCAGCTGACGAAGCAAAAGCCGCAGACGCAGCAGATACTGCTGACGAACCTGCAGCTGACAAACCTGCAGACGCAGCAGATACTGCAGATGCGCCCACAGCAAACGAAGCGGACACTGCGGCCGACGAAATCCCCGCTGACGATCAGCAGCCGGAGGAAGCGTCGGACGGCTCTTCAAATGATACAGACGATACAGGAAAAAATGGCGATGCTGTCGATGACAATACTTCCGAACCGCTGAACACAGAGAGCGAGCCGGAGGTGAATAACGAACCGCAGACGGACAGCAAGCAGAAAGAGCCACAGACGGATCAGCAAAAGCCAAAGACAAGCAATCAGGATCCGCAAGCAAGCGGAAAAAGCGATGCCGGAAGCATAAACGATGAGAAATCTGCGCCTGTAAAGAGCACGGCTGCACGCCCTCAGAATCCGGGCGTACCTTATCGCGAGGTAGTCATCCCGACGCCTAAACAGGAAACGACAAATGCCGATATCGGCAGCGCATCCTCTGCCAAAACAGAGAAGTGGGTCAGAGC
The DNA here is from genome assembly GCA_949290475.1 of uncultured Bacillota bacterium. Lineage (GTDB taxonomy): Bacteria > Bacillota > Clostridia > Peptostreptococcales > Anaerovoracaceae > Lentihominibacter. The sequence continues at coordinate 17,085 of CASESB010000006.1, read as the reverse complement.
CTTCTTCGAACAGCAGTAATCAGAAACGCAAAGTATAAAAACCCCGTGTCTGCACACGGGGTTTTAAATTTTTGCCGGACGCTGACTTGCGAAACTTGTCAGCGTCCGGCTCTTTTGCGAGGCATATAAGTCCTCGCCGTTCACGCATGACATGAACGGCAAATAAACCACCTGCTATGTTGTTGGCACCGATTGTCTGCAGTCATTTTTAAATTTTATTATATATGACTGCAAAATTTTGTGCGTTTGCAGGATTAAAGCCACGAATGAGCCCATTCAAACCCTCTATAAAGAGGTTCACATCATTCAAAATCATTCAAGCCCATTGATTTATGCAGTCATCCAGGCCAAAAGCACAGAACAACTGCAAAGAACAGAAAAAACTTATGATCAAAGTCAGTCCTTCTTTTCCTGATTCCTGCTATCATCGTTTTCCATGACTGCGGCTACATTGAAATGCTCAGCTGCATCGGCTTCTTCGGCCTTGCTTTTTTCGTCTGCAGTTTCAGCCAGCGCTTCAGCCGGCGTATTGCCCTCTGCTCTCAAATTATCAGAGCTTTCTTCCGCTGTGCTCTCTTCAGAGCCGACATCCTCCCTGCGCTCCGGCACCTCTTCAGGTATGGCTGCCGCCGCCGCTATGACCTCAGGGTCTATCGGCGCCGGTTCCGTCTCCTTTATCAGATGACCGGCAAGGATCTCATAAAATCCTGTAAAGGCCGAAAAACGGTATGCGGTCACCGGAACGAGACACAGGTAAGCGAACACTGAAATGAGCGCCTGAATGAACACCGGTGCGTTCAGCGTCGCTGCCAGCTGCTCCAGTATCACCGGCGGCAGCGCCGAAAGCAGTATCCAGCCGATAAACGACAGATCGAGGCAGAAATACTTCCAGCAGTTGCCCTTCATCATCTGCTTGCTTTCATTCATGCACTGTCTTATGCTCTTTTCCGGATCGTCTGCGAAGATGAAAAACGCCTGGCTGTACCTTATAGCGGCTATTATTCCCGGTATGATCAGCAGCAGCGACCACAGGAAGATGAACAGCGTCTGGAACAGCAGCAGGCCCATAGCCCTGACGAACTGCTCAAAGCCCAGAAATATATCGCCGGCGCCTACGTTCTGCCTTCTGAACAGCGCCAGGAAGAACAGCGTTATTCCCAGCGTAAAGGCTCCCGTCACCAGTATGATGTATATACTGCTGAGGATCGAGTACGACGGCATGCTCTCATATACATAGCTGTAGTCGTAATACACCTGCGTCGATCCGTAATTGTAGTAAACATCGGCTACATTCACGCCGAACAGCTCATTCAAAATAACAGGTGGGATGCCTATACACAATTCATAGATCACCAGAGCTATCACAGCCACCTTCCACTTGCCTGCCAGGGCATTTCTGCCCAGCGCTCTCAGATTGCTGCTGGATTCCGTGATTATGATGTTCGGTCCCATCATATTCTGTTGCATATCGTTACCTCTCTTTTTCACCGTTTTACACCGCCATGGCGAGACGGCGGTTACTCAATCTTAATTATATTACCACAAATATCATCATCAGGCAACCGCGAAAGAGCCTTAAGCGATCTGACCACACCATTTTCAGACACAGCGAAAAGGCTGCCGCAGCGGACGATATATCCGGTGCGGCAGCCTCTTGTATCGTGTTTTTACTGTAGCATCGTCTTCAGATGCAGCTGATTAGTACAGGTTGTCGAATATCTCCTTGATCTCAGCTTCTGAAAGATCTACGTAGTTGTTGCCCAGCAGTCTCTGCTGATTGTCGATAGTCGACTTAGCAAACTCAGCTGACTGTTCAGGAGTCATGCCGTAATCTCTGAGCGGCTTCTTCTCCAGGATCTTGCCCAGGAACTCATCCAGTGCAGGATATACGTTATCAACATCGCAGCCCATAACGTCTGCCAGCATCTTGTTAAGAACCTCTATCTTGCCCTTAGGCTGCTTTCTCATGTACATCTTGAATACTTCCGTGAAGCAGATGAAGTTGGCTTCACCGTGAGCGATGTGGAAAGCTCCGCCGTGAGCATAGGAAAGAGCGTGAACTGCTGCGCATCCTGCGTTACCGAAAGCGATTCCGGCATAGTTGGCAGCGAGGCAGAAGTCTTTCAGATAAGGCTTTCTGTTCTCGGCAGTGTTGCCGCCTGCGGCTATGATCTTCTTGTAGCCGTTCATGATCATGTCGATAGCCTTTTCCGAATACATCTCAGTGAACGGAGAAGCCTTTGGCGACAGATACGATTCAACAGCGTGTATCAGAGCGTCTACCGAAGAAGTGGCGAATACCTTGTCAGGCAGGCCCTGCAGCGACTCAGGAATCAGTACAGCGATGTCAGCGTAAGTCTCTTCGTCTGCTATACCTTTCTTGAGGTTCAGGGAAGGGATGGAAGCTACGGCTACGTTGGTTACTTCCGAACCTGTTCCGCACGTAGTAGGAACTACTACCAGCTTCTTCACTCTCTTAGGAGCAACCTTGCCGGTGTACAGATCCGCAACCTTGTCAGGGATGTCGCAGGCAAGTACCTTGCAGCAGTCAACGATAGTACCGCCGCCGAAAGCTATGATCCTGTCGAATTCATACTTATCCATTTCAGCCTTCATGGCGTCCATCATCTCGTCCGTAGGTTCGCCGGCGCCGTACTTTTCCTGATATATTACAGGCATATCTATGCCCAGCGGCTTTACGTACGGATCGTACATCCACTGGTTAGTCACGAGGATGTCTCCCTTTCCCAGCTTGAACTCGTCATTGAAATCCTTGAACGTGTCAAAGTAATGGATAGCAGGAACTACTCTTAATGCTTGCATAATTTTACCTCTTTTCTTACAACTTCAGATATATTTTACAAACTCACGTTTAAGTGAATCTAAAACCGATCAATACTCAGCGTTGAATCTTTCCTTGAACTGAGCCTTCAGCTCGTCTCTGAACTCAGGGTGAGCTATGTCGATGAGCTGTCTTGCTCTGTCTTTGAGGTTTGCTCCCTTGAGTCTTGCGATACCGTACTCGGTAACGACATAGTCAACATCGTTTCTGGACGTGGTTACCGCAGCGCCGTGATCGATGAACGGAACGATCTTGGAGATCTTGCTTCCATCCTTCTTTACAGTTACGGAAGGCATAGCCATGATGGATATTCCCTTACCGTCGTGAGACATTCCGGCACCTCTTACGAAGTCTACCTGTCCGCCTACTCCGGATATCTGCTTGATACCGATACTGTCGGAAACGACCTGACCCATGAAGTCCACCTGTACGCAGGAGTTGATGCATACCAGGTTCTTCAGCTGGGAAACCACCTCAGGATGGTTTACGTAGTCTACCGTCCTCAGCTCAACTACCGGGTTCTTGTCGCAGAAGTCATACAGCTTCTTTGTTCCCATAAGGAATGTAACGACCATCTTTCCTTCGTCGATGCCCTTCTCCGTACAGTCTATAGCGCCCTTTTCGTACAGATCTACGACGCCGTCTGCGATCATCTCCGAGTGGATACCCAGGTGCTTCTTGTCTCCCAGCTGTGCCAGTACAGCGTCAGGAATAGCACCGATACCCAGCTGCAGCGTAGCGCCGTCATCGATGAGGGATGCGCAGTTCTTTCCTATTGCTTCTTCAACTTCCGTGATCTTGGCAGGAGCACTTTCAAAGAGCGGACGTGAATGTTCAACGAACGCATCTATTTCACTCACGTGAACGAACGTATCTCCGAATACCGTAGGAACCTGATCGTTGACTTCGGCTATGACAGCTCTCGCCGACCTGATGCCCTGTACGGTGTAGTCGGAGGATACTCCGATATTGCAGTATCCGTGCTCATCAGGAGGAGTTACCGTTACCATCATCACATCTACATGAAGTATATCTCTTCTGATGAGACTAGGTATTTCGTGGAAGAATACCGGTATGAAATCACCGTGGCCCTGAGCTATCGAATTCCTCGTCGAAGGGCTTGTGAACCATCCCTCATATCTGAAAACATCGCTGTTCTCAGGCTTTGAGTACTCGCCCTTGCCGAGGGTAACCATGTGAGATACCGTAACATCCTTGTAAAGGTTCTTGTTGGCTACCATAGCGTCCACTACCGCAACCGGCTCGGCGACACAGTGAGCCAGAACTACCGTATCACCGGACTTGATAAGTTTTACGGCTTCATCAGCAGACATTTTTCTGTCTTCGTAAATCTTTTTCCAATCCATAACTATAGATCCTCCATTTTCCGCCTGCATTCCCGCAAGCTGCTTCTTCACTTCTTCTATCTGTTCCGGTTCCCACAACGTATATATCCTGCCGCCGGCATCGAAATGTTCGTAAGCGGCACATCGCGCCGGACAGCCGTTTATAACGAGCAGAGCGTCGTAACTCTCACCCTCGACCGCGTGGGAAAACGACAGATCATTTACGTCTTTTTCAATTTCTCTTAGAGCTTTGCCTCGATCAAACCGGGGATTGCATCCCCCGCAAAATCTAACTCCGCATTTCATAAACTGTTATATCCTTTATGCTTGTAATTATCGTTTTCAGTAAATCTGAAAAAAGAGACCGCTTCGGGCTACAAAGCGGCCTCAGGATTTTCGCAAATATCAAGCTGTCAGTCTTACCGTTTCACTATTTGATGTGAGCGATAGCCTTAGCCAGCTCTTTCTTCGCTTCGAGATTTCCCTGTCTGGAGATCATGATCCTCTGAGCCTGAGGGGATCCTGCGCCGTGGAGGGATTCTGTTCTGTATCCTACAGCCGAAGATCCAAGGCAGATGTTCTCGATGAATCTGAGTATTCTCATTCTCTCTTCAGTTGTGCACGAAGGAGCAGCAGCGAAGTACTTGTTGCAGATCTCTCCGATAGTTTCGCCGTTTCTGCCTACCTTTACGTCGGACTTGAAGTCTTTCTCAGACGGCATAGTAACCATGAGTCCGCCTGCGATATCCTCTGCCAGTCTCGTGATATCGTAAGGGAATCTCGTTACGTTCTGCTTGCAGACATTTGCCAGCAGCAGGTCGATCTCGTAGTTTCCTGCCTGAGTAGGATGTCCTTCCGAGGAGCATGCGATACCGCAGCAGTACAGAGTCTCGTTCAGGTGGATCATCTCGATCAGCTTGTCCTTGATGTGGGAAGCCTTCTGAGCACCGTTGTACTCTGCAGCCAGAGCAGCAGCACCGATCAGAACGTCGCCAACGCCTACTTTGCATCCGCCGTAGGACTGTCTGTGATATCCTGCGAATCTCTCTACCATCATTCCGGCAAAGTCATACTCGCCTGCGAGGAAGATGTACTCGTTAGGGATGAATACGTTGTCGAATACTACCAGAGCTTCCTGTCCGCCGTAAGTTCTGTTACCGAGGTCAACGTCAGCTCCCTCTTCCAGTTTTCTGGTGTCGCATGACTGTCTTCCGTAGATCATGTACATACCCTCAGCATCTGTAGGACATGCAAACGATACAGCGTAATCCTTGTCAGCTTCCTTCATTGCCTGTGTAGGCATGATGATGTGCCAGTGTGAATTTATAGTACCTGTCTGGTGAGCCTTTGCTCCGCTTACCACGATACCGTCTTCTCTTCTCTCAACGATATGTACAAACAGGTCAGGGTCTCTCTGAGCGCTAGGAGCAAGTCCTCTGTCACCCTTAGGGTCAGTCATGGCTCCGTCAACTACATAGTCGTTCTTCTGAACCATTTCGAGGAACTTCTTGAAGTTTTCATGATAATTCGTACCGTACTTCTTGTCAGTTTCATATGTCGTGGAGAATACAGCATTGAACGCGTCCATACCTACGCATCTCTGGAAGCATGAAGCTGTCTTCTGTCCGCACAGTCTCAGCATCTTAACCTTTTTCTTAAGGTCTTCCGTGCTCTGGTGAAGATGCGTGAACCTGTTGATAGTCTCGCCTGTAAGGCTGGATTTGGCAGTCATGAGGTCGGCATACTCAGGATCGTTCGCGAGATCGTAAGTAACTGCCACGCAGTTTATCGAAGGTCTGATGATAGGATGATCTACCCAGTCCTTTACCTCTTCGCCGAACATGTAGACTCTCGTCTTCATTTTCCTCAAGCTTTCAATATACTGTGCTCCTGTCATTAACATATTAAAATCACTCCTTTATTAGATTTAATCTCTCACAACGCTTGATTGCGGAGCGAGAAACCACGAACAATTTTAACGTCACAGAAATAACTAATGCTTGTCTTTTCTCAATATTTTCCTCGCCATATCGAGAAGATCCTCGCTAACGGAAGTATCCAAGACCACATCCTTCACACCCTGGATATTGTCCATCACTATGCTCTTCACCACTTCTTCTATCGTGGACTGAGCCGACGGGCATGACGCACACTGACCGGTCAGTTTCACCATAGCAACACCGTCCTCATATCCGGTGAGCACGGCTCCGCCGTAATGTGCTGCCAGCACAGGGTCTACTTTTTCCTTTAATACTTTCTTGATCTGCTCTTCCATAAAGCGCCGTCACCTCATTATGTTCTGTACAATGTTATTATATATCTTGCTTTACGGTTTTTCAAGGGGTTATAATTATCAATATCATTAAAATAGGCGGGAATTTTTAAAATGAACAGGACTATCGACAACAAGCATGGCAACAGAGCCGTAATAATAACATCGTACGTGGAAAAACTTCCTGATACGGACGCCCTCATAAACGAACGCGATTACGTCATATGCGCCGACGGAGGATACGACATCGCTCTCGGATGCGGCATAAGGCCCGATATGCTTCTCGGCGACTTCGACTCCACGGAACTTTCCCCGCCGGAGGATATGGACATAAAGGAATTTTCTCCCGAAAAGGACTACACGGATCTCGATCTCGCCATAAAAACCGCTGCCGAAGCGGGCTTTGACGAGCTGCTGATACTGGGCGGCATAGGTGGCCGGCTCGATCATACGGTGGCGAACCTGCAGCTCCTTTACAGGTACGACTCCCGCTTTGACAGTCTCACGATGATGGACGGCCTGAACCGCTGTTTTATCGTCGACTCAAAAAAAGACGGCAGCGTCACGCTGCCGTACGAAAAAGACAGTTATCTGTCGGTGTTCTCCCTTTCTGAAACATCACGCGGTGTCACCATCAAAGGGGCCAAATACAATATCGACGATCACACCCTCACGAGGGACTTTCCCCTCGGTGTCAGCAACGAGTTTGCCGACGCGAACGCCGTGATATCGGTAAAGGACGGAAGGCTGCTCATAGTCATATCGAAAAAAGACAGAAAAGACTGAGCCGTGACCCCGCATCCTTCAACATCATAACTTCATCATCGTCTCATGGGCTTCACGCATTCTTGTTCCATGCGTTTTTCATACGTTTTTCGCCCATCCCAGGGTCCTTCCGACCGCTTCATGCCATCCCTTTATGAGGGCGTCTCTCTTTTCCTGTCCCATGACCGGTCTGAACACGCGATCCACCTGCCAGTTGTCCGTTATGTCCTTCATGCTTTCCCAGTATCCCGTAGCCAGTCCCGCCAGATAAGCCGCACCCAGCGATGTGGTCTCGATGCACTCCGGTCTGTAAAGGGGCATATCTATTATATCCGCCTGGAATTCCAGCAGAAAATCGTTGGCGCACGCACCACCGTCCACCTTGAACGTCTTTATGCCATGACCTATGTCCTCTTCCATGGCATTCATCAGATCATATGTCTGATACGCCATGGACTCCAGCGCCGCACGTACGATGTGGTTTTTGTTGACTCCGCGCGTCAGCCCCAGCAGCGCTCCTCTCGCATAGGGATCCCAGTACGGTGCTCCCAGCCCCGTGAAGGCCGGCACGATGTATGCTCCCGCGGTGTTTTCCACGGATCTTGCCATCTTCTCCGACTTCGCCGCATGATCCAGCAGCCCCACCTCGTCTCTCAGCCACTGTATCGTAGCTCCCGACATGAACACGGAGCCTTCTATCGCATAGCTCACATCCTCTCCTATGCCCCACGCTATCGTGGTGAGAAGACCGTTGCGCGACACGACAGGTCTGCTGCCCGTGTTCACCAGCATGAAACCTCCGGTGCCGTACGTATTCTTTGCTTCTCCCTCCGAAAAGCATGCCTGTCCGAACAGTGCCGACTGCTGATCTCCCGCGGCTCCCGATATGGTTATCGGTCCGCCGAATATTCTCGGGTTCGTCTGCCCGTATATACAGCTCGACGGCTTCGGCTCGGGCAGCATACACTCCGGAATGTCCAGGAGCTCCAGTATATCGCTGTCCCATTTGAGCGTATGTATGTTGAACATCATCGTCCGAGAAGCATTGGAATAGTCCGTTACGTGAACAGCACCCTCCGTAAGCCTCCATATCAGCCACGTTTCGATGGTTCCGAACAGCAGCTCTCCGTTTTTCGCACGCTCATAGGCGCCGTCCACGTTTTCCAGTATCCATCTGAGCTTCGTAGCCGAAAAATACGGGTCTATTATCAGCCCCGTCCTGCTGCTTATCATGTCTTCCAGACCCTGCTCCTTCAGCCCGTCACAGAATCCGGCAGTCCTCCTGCACTGCCACACTATGGCGTTGTACACCGGTTCTCCCGTCTTCCTGTCCCAGACAACTGTGGTCTCCCGCTGGTTCGTTATGCCTATGGAATCTATATCCTCATATCCGGCATCTATCTTCAGCATGGCCTCCTGCGCGACGCCTATCTGGGTCGACCATATATCCATGGGATCGTGCTCCACCCATCCCTCGTGTGGATATATCTGCCTGAACTCCTTCTGAGCCACGCTGACCTGTTTACCGTATCTGTCATATAATATGCATCTGGCGCTGGTGGTTCCCTGATCCAGTGCCATAACGTACTTTCTTTTCATCAGACAAACTCCGTCATTATCCTGTTTGAAATATCCATTCCTCTTTCCGATATGTATATCCTGTCACCGTCCAGCACCAGCATCCCCTTGTATCTTTCCAGCATGCCCCTGTCATATACGCTGAAAAGATCCTTTCCGAACACCTGGCGGAATTCATTGAGATCGACGCCTTCCGTCTTTCTAAGTCCGGTGAACATGAATATGCCCATCTCCTCGGTGACCGAATAATGTTCCACACTGTTCACATCCACCGGCTCCACGTCTTCCTTTATCGCCTTTATGTAGTCGCTCATCCTGCTGCAGTTCCTGAAGCGGCTGCCTTCCACGAACGAACTGGCTCCAAGCCCGATCCCCATGTATTCCACGTATGACCAGTATTTCATATTATGCCTGCTCTCCCGTCCCGGAACCGCTGCATTCGATATCTCGTAATGATCGTATCCCGCACGCCTGAGCATCTTCAGCGCCGTATGGTACATTTCCCTGTCGATGACATCAGGAACCGGTTCGAGGCTGCCGTCTCTGTAGACCATATCGTACATCTCCGTACCCTCCTCTATCTGCAGGCTGTACAGCGAGATATGTTCCGGTCTCAGGAACGTGCACTGTCTGACGGTATCCTTCCACATCTTCATGGTCTGTCCCGGTACCCCGAACATTATATCGAGGTTTATATTGTCAAAGCCGGCCTTTCTGGCTCTCTGGAACGCATAAAACGCATCGTTCTTGTCATGTATGCGTCCCAGCACTTTCAGCACGCTGTTTTCAAAGGACTGCACTCCTATGCTGAGTCGGTTTATGCCCTTTCGCAGATAGCGCTCCATCTTTTCATCGCTCAGCGTGGCCGGATTGGCTTCTATCGTTATTTCCGCGTCTTCCGTTATGTTGAAATTGTCATTGAGACAATCCATAAGCCGTCCTATATCCCACGGCGAAAGAAGAGAAGGCGTCCCTCCTCCTATGTATACGCTGTCGACCTCGCGATAACGCCACTTCTCCGCCCTTATACCTATCTCCTTCATCAGCGCCGCCGCATATTCCGATAATATCCTGCTCTCATTGCATCCGAAGGAGAGGAAATCGCAATACCTGCATTTTCTCTCACAAAACGGTATATGAAGATACAGACCCGGTTTATTTGTTTTCGTCATACTTGAGTACCGCAGTAAACGCTTCCTGTGGCACCTCTACGGTGCCGAACTGCCGCATTCGCTTTTTTCCTTCCTTTTGCTTTTCCAGCAGCTTCTTCTTCCTCGAGATGTCGCCGCCGTAACACTTTGCTATTACATCCTTTCTGTACGCTCTGACTGTCTCTCTGGCTATGACCTTCTGTCCGATGGATGCCTGTATAGGCACCTCGAACTGATGCATCGGTATTATCTCCTTCAGCTTCTCGCATACGAATCTTCCTCTGGCATATGCCTTCGACTCGTGGACGATCATCGAAAAAGCGTCGACGACTTCCTTGTTGAGCAATATATCCAGCTTGACGACCTTGGACGGTTCGTACCTGGAAAACTCGTAATCGAGCGAGCCGTAGCCTCTCGTCTTGGATTTCAGGGCATCGAAGAAGTCATATATGACTTCGTTCAGAGGCATGTCGTAGTGGAGATTCACCCTGTTTTCGGTGATATACTCCATGTTCAGCATCCTTCCCCTGCGCTCCTGACATATCTCCATGATGTTGCCAACATATTCCTTGGGCACCATGATGTCCGCCTTTACCATAGGCTCTTCTATGTGATCTATCAGCGTCGGGTCCGGCAGGTTTGACGGATTCTGCACCATCTGCACGCTGCCGTCGTTCATCACCACTTTGTATATAACGCTCGGCGATGTCGTTATGACCGCGAGATCGAACTCACGCTCAAGTCTTTCGACGATTATCTCCATGTGGAGCAGCCCCAGAAAACCGCATCTGAACCCGAATCCCAGCGCCGTCGACGTCTCCGGTTCGAAGTGGAACGCCGCATCGTTGACCTGCAGCTTTTCCAGCGCATCCTTTACGTTCTCGTACTTTTCTCCCTCGGCGGGATATATGCCGCAGTATACCATCGACTGAACTTTTTTGTATCCCGGGAGCGGTTCATCCGTCGGATCGTCCGCCAGCGTTATGGTATCGCCGACTCTGGCATCGGCCACCTGCTTTATGCTGGCGCACACGTAACCTACTTCTCCCGCCCTCAGTGACTCGCGCTCCACCGGTCCCGGAGAGAACACGCCCACCTCGGTTACTTCATAAGTTTTTCCCGCATTCATCAGGCATATCTCATCGCCTTCCCTTACTGTGCCGTCAAACACTCTCGTATATATTACGACGCCTCTGTAATTGTCGTAATACGAGTCGAATATCAGCGCTTTCAGCTTGCCGTGCTCGTCTCCTCCCGGCGCCGGTATGTCCGTCACGATCCTTTCGAGAAGATCTTCGACTCCGGTACCTTCCTTTGCCGATACGAGCGGTGCGTTTTCGGCATCTATCCCTATGACGTCCTCTATTTCGCTCTTCACCTCTTCCGGTCTCGATGACGGCAGATCGATCTTGTTGAGCACCGGCATTATCTCAAGGTCCTCATCCATCGCAAGGTATACGTTGGCCAGCGTCTGCGCCTCGACGCCCTGGGTGGCATCCACCACCAGCACTGCTCCTTCGCAGGCCGCAAGGCTTCTGGAAACTTCATACGTGAAGTCCACATGTCCCGGCGTGTCTATGAGGTTGAATATGTACTCGTTGCCGTCCTTCGATCTGAACACCAGTCTCGTCGTCTGAAGCTTTATCGTTATGCCTCTTTCACGTTCGAGGTCCATATTGTCAAGGAACTGCTCCCTCATCTCCCTCTCCGAGACCAGCCCCGTCTTCTCTATTATCCTGTCGGCCAGCGTCGACTTTCCGTGATCTATATGTGCTATTATGCTGAAATTTCTTATGTACTTCTGATAATCCTTCATCTCTGCCTCTCTAACTTAAATATATATTGTATATTTTACTGGAAAATCCGCAGTATATCAACAAATTTTCCTTGCAAACCGGCCTTCGTTCATATATACTTTAAGTTGCGAATTTTTAGCTGTATTTTAAGAAAGTGGGGTAATTTAAAATGGCGAATATTAAATCCGCAAAGAAAAGAATCCGTGTTATCGATAAGAAGACAGCCAGAAACAGACGTATAAAGGGTCATCTCAAGGCTATCTTAAAGTCATTTGACGCCGCTATCGAAGCAGGCGACATGGAAACCGCCAAGGAAAAACTGGCTCTGGCGGAAAAGAAGCTCATGCAGGCTGCTGCAAAGCACACTATCCACAAGAAGGCCGCTTCAAGAAAGGTATCGAGATTAACGAAGAGATTCAACAAGGCTAACGCCTAGTTCTCACCCGTCCCCACCGGCGCGTAAGTTAAACGCGCAAGAGCTTGCGTAAAGCAAGAGAACGAATATAAAAAAAGATGGAACGTGTCTCCCATCTTTTTTTGTTGCCTGTTTTATATACACCGCCAATATGATATACTGATGTAAATATCTGACGAAACGGAGGCCATCCACATGAGTACACATATCAACGCAGCCAACAGGAACGACATCGCTCCATCCATACTCCTGCCGGGAGATCCGCTGAGGGCGAAATTCATAGCCGAAAACTTCCTGGAAAATCCGAGATGCTACAATGAGATACGCGGTATGCTGGGATATACGGGCACTTATAAAGGCGTTCCTGTCTCCGTACAGGGCACGGGCATGGGGATGCCTTCGATGGGAATATACTCGTGGGAACTGATAACCGAATACGGCGTACAGAATCTCATAAGGGTCGGTACTGCCGGCTCCTTCCACGACCACATCAAGGTAAAGGACATCGTTGTCGGCATGGCAGCTTCCACCGACTCCAATTATATCCACGCCTTCGATCTGCCCGGCACTTACGCGCCATGTGCCAGCTACGACCTGCTGACAAAGATAAGCGCGGCATCCGAAGATCTTAACATACCGTTCAAAGCCGGCAACATCGTATCCTGCGATGTTTTCTACGAGCTGGGCGACGAATGGTGGAAAAAGTGGGCGTCCATGGGCATAATGGCGGTGGAAATGGAGGCCGCGGCACTGTACATGAACGCAGCCTACAACAACGTCAACGCCATAGCCATAATGACCATAAGCGATCATTTCGTCACCGGAGAAAAGGCGACCGCAGAGGAAAGGGAAAGCACGTTCACCGACATGATGGAACTGGCTCTCGAAGCGGCGATCAAATAGCAGGCGCATACGCAGCAGGCGCACTAAGGAGGAAACACATTGAAAGTACTTGAATCCGCAGAAAACTATCTTGAATCCATACTCATACTGAAAAACGAAAAAGGGACCGTAAGGGCCATCGACATAGTAAACTACCTGGGCTTTTCAAAGCCCAGCGTCAGCATAGCTCTCAAGCAGCTGGAAACCAACGGGTTCATCACAAGAGACGAGGACAACCACATATCCCTCACCGAATCGGGTAAGGAGATCGCTAACTCCATATACGAACGTCATCAGCTGCTGAGCAAGCTGTTCATGAAGATAGGCGTCAGCGAAGGCACCGCAAAAGACGATGCCTGCAAAGTTGAACACCATATAAGTCAGGAAACCTTCGAACGGCTGAAGGAGCTGTACGACAGCCTCGACAGATAGGTTCCCCGGCCTCAGCACTACACCCTTATATCGTCCTTGAGCTTTTCAAACGTCTTGTCGCCTATGCCCGAGACGTTTTTTATGTCTTCTATCGTATCGAACCTGCCGTTTTCCTCCCTGTAATCGATTATCTTTTCGGCAGTCACCGGCCCTATACCGTCAAGTTCCTGTAATTCGGGAGAATCGGCCGTATTGATGTTTATCTTACCGTCCGAATAGTAAGCCGCTCCCGAAGATGTGCCGGACTGCTGTCCATCCGCATCTTCCGCGATGAGAGACGGAACGAATATCTTCTCACCGTCCTCGACGAAGGCCGCCCTGTTGATGCCGCTCACATCGGCATCTTCCGTCAGCCCTCCCGCCGCTTTTATGGCATCCTCCACCCTGCTGCCTTCTTCAAGCTCGGCTACCATAGGCTCGTTCACCGCACCGCCGATATCCACAAGTATACCCGCAGGCGCAGTCTCCGTCACAGCTTCCGTCTCCGCAACGACCTCGTCTTCCCCGTCTTCCGTTCCCGGCGCGAAGGCAAAAAAGGCGACCACTATCACCACAGCGATAGCAGCCACCTTTATGATCATATCCTTGTTCTCATCGAAAAATCCCCTGAGCTTCCCGTTATCCTTTATATGATCCGCAAATCTCTTCATGACTCACACCTCCTTTTGTATTATTTTACAATTAATGGAAGTATTTGTCAACAACTTAATCGAAATATATCTCTTCCCTGACGACCTCCGCCTCGTCCCTGTCGGTATCGAGAGCGAAATGCGTCTTCACCGTTTCCATGACAAGCTCCGGGCTCAGGTTGGAAACGCTGCCGGCATCGAGCACGGCCCTTATCTCGAGCACATCGCCGTCCGGCATGAATGTTATATCCCTTATCATGGGCTTTATGTCCACTTCCACGGGAGTCTTTTTCTTCTTGCTCTTCTTCAGCGTCGTTATCCTGTCCCTCCCCATATATGAGGCCTTCATATCATCTCCGCTCGAAGTGATGTCATTCTTCACAGGCATCCTCATAACATAGGAAGCAGCTGTCGTCCGCGCTGCCAGCGTCTTTTTGCCTTCGTTGCCGACGGAACATCCGAGTATGTCGAGTCCGTCAGGCATCAGCTCAGCCAGGCGCCTGCCGATATCATCCGGATCGTATTCCGTCTCCGTCTCCAGCTCCACCATTTCACGAAGGCCTTCGTATCCCAGCGAAAGAGGCTGTGCAAAACTCATCTTCGGATGCGGATTGAATCCCTTTGAATAGCCGAGCTTTATCCCGGCTCTCTTTATCGACCTGTAAAACAGCCTCATGAGATCCAGATGGGATATATAACATATGGTGCCTGTCTTTGAGAATGTCAGTATGTATCTATACATCACGCACCTCCGTCATATCGGCATTGCTGAAGCACTCCGCGTACCTGTTGATGCCGCATCCCGTGCAGCCCTGTCTGCAATCCGGCGTGGTCTTCGCCGCCCTGGCCCTTTCATTTTCCTCTATCAGATATTCCTTCCTTATGAGCGGATCTATCACATCCCACGGCAGCACTTCGTCGTAGCTGCGCTCCCTGCTGCTGTAAAAGTCAGGATCCGTGCCGGTCATCCTGAACGCCTCGTCCCACAACTCCTTTCTGAACTTGTCGCTCCAGCTGTCGAACCTGCATCCCAGGCCGTGAGCGGCCTCCAGCACTCTGCCCGTTTTCCTGTCTCCCCTTGCCAGTACAGCTTCCAGTCTGCTCGTACCGGTCTCGTGGTAGTTGAATGTGACACCCTTTATGCGCAGTTTGCCCGAAAGGAAATTATGCTTTTCTATGAACATCTCGTCCGTATCCTGAGCAGCCCACTGAAACGGCGTATGAGCCTTCGGCACGAAATTGGAAACGCTCACCGTCACTCTGAATCTGCCACCCTTTCTGCCCCTGACCGCATAGTTTATATCCATTATGCGCTTCGCTATATCTCCTATGCCCGCTAGGTCCTCATACGTCTCTCCCGGAAGTCCCGCCATGAAATACAGCTTTATGTGCTCCCAGCCCAGCCGTACCGCCTGCTCCACCGCACCGAATATGTCTTCTTCCGTTATGTTCTTGTTTATGATATCTCTGAGCCTCTGGCTGCCTGCTTCAGGAGCGAAGGTGAGGCCCGATTTCCTGTAACCCTGTATCTCATCGAGAACTTTAAAGGAAAAGGAGTCCATTCTGAGGGACGGCAGCGAAAGAGCCACGTTGCGACCGGCGCACATCCCCATCAGCTCCGTCGCCAGATCCTCGAACCGCGAATAATCGCTCGTGGAAAGGGACAGCAGCGAAAGCTCGTCGTGTCCTGTATTGTCCAGCTGCTCCATGGCAAGCCGCTCTATCGTCTCCTTTTTTCTCTCCCTTACCGGCCTGTATATCATGCCCGCCTGACAGAACCTGCATCCTCTGGTGCATCCTCTGAACGTTTCCACGACCGCCCTGTCATGTACCGTCTCGATGAACGGCACTATGTTCCTGACCGGAAAGGCTGTGCTGTCCAGATCCTTCACAACGGCGCGCTTCACCCTGTCGGGCGCACCTTCATACAGCTTTCTGATCTCCTTTACAGTTCCGTCTTCGTTGTATACGGGTTCATAGAACTTCGGGACGTACACTCCGTCCAGCGCGCAGACCGCCTTCAGGAAAGCCTCCTTCGACTCGCTTCTTTTCCATACATCGCATATCTTTTCCTGGATCTCTTCGCCGTCACCGATTATGAAAAGATCAATGAAGTCCGCCAGCGGCTCGGGATTGTAGGCGCATGGCCCTCCTGCCACTATCACGGGATATTCCTCTCCGCGGTCTTCACTGCGGCATGGTATGTTTCCCAGCTCGAGCATATTGAGTATGTTGGTATATGAAAGCTCGTACTGCAGCGTGAACCCGAGTATATCAAGCTCCTTCACCGGAGTCCGCGTCTCGAGGGTGAACAGCTCTCTTCCGCTTTCTCTCATGAGCTTTTCCATATCCTCAGCCGGCGCAAACACCCTCTCGCAGTATATATCATCGTTCCTGTTGAGTACATCGTAGAGTATCTGCAGTCCCATATAGGACATACCTATCTCGTATATATCGGGAAAAGCGAAGCCGAACCTGACGGAAACGCTTTCCGGATCCTTCTTCACCGAATTGATCTCTCCACCCGTGTATCTTGCAGGTTTCTCGACTTTTCCGAGCATACCGTGCAGTTCTCTGTCTATATTCATCCAGCCTGTTCTCCCTTTTCTTTCGGATCTCCGTCCAGAAGTTCATCTATGGAGACCCCGATCCTGTCTTCTATTTCATCTATGAACCGTCTCGTATCCTTTTTCTTTTCCAGTATGATACGTTCGGCATCCGGACGCCCGTTCCGTTTTGCCTTGTCTATTATGTAGTCCATCCTTGCATCCAGACCCACATAGCTGTCTTCCTTCACCAGCCTGTCGCCGAGGCAGACCATGTCGGTCTCCGTCACTTTATCCAGAGGCGAGAACCCGGGATATTTCATATGAGCTCTTATTATCCTGCCTTCCTCTTCATATCCCAGCTTTTCCATGATGTCGGCACCCACATCCCAGTGCCTGTCCTCGGTCCTTGCTATATCGTGGAGCATTCC
>CASESB010000005.1 GCA_949290475.1 uncultured Bacillota bacterium | reverse complement strand
TATGAATGGAGGTGAACGCGTATGGATATACATAACATGAGCCGCATGCAGAAGCTGACGTTTTCGGCTATGATGATGGCTCTTTACATCGTAGTACTGTACTTTACACAGAGCTTTTCCTTCGGGGCGTATCAGATCAGGATCGCCACGTCGCTGTATGCTCTGGCGTATATCTTTCCGTTCCTGGTTGTGCCCCTTGGTTTTGCGAACCTGATATCAAACATGCTCTTCGGAGGCTTCGGCATCGTCGATATGGTCGGAGGCTGCATCGTCGGGCTGCTGACAACGGCGCTGGTGGTACTGATAAGGATGAAGGGTTGGAACAAGGCTTTCGTGGCCTTGCCGATCGTTTTCGTGCCGGGGCTGGGGGTGGCCGTTTATCTGTCATACTTCCTCAATATGCCGTACTGGCTGATGGCGCTCAATCTGTGCATAGGGCAGGTGCTGCCGGGCATAGTGGGAGTCGTTATCGTTAAAGCGCTGGAAAGAGTCTGGCGGCCGTCAGGCGCAGCGGCGATGCACGGTGACAGATAGCGCGGCAGCAGGCGGCACAGCGCCGTCTTAAGAAACGGACCGCAGGAGAAGCGGTCAGAGTAATGAAAGGAGCAGGGAAATGAACGGACGAAACAAAACAGAGCTCGAGGGCGTTTCGCTTCTGGGCAACGGAGAGGTAACGTATCCTGCGGATTATGCTCCGGAGATGCTGGAGACATTCAGGAACAAACATCCGGAAAACGATTACTTCGTTAAATTCAACTGCCCGGAATTCACGAGCCTGTGCCCGATGACAGGGCAGCCGGACTTTGCTACTATTTACATTTCGTATGTGCCGGGAGAGCTGATGGTAGAGAGCAAGTCGCTGAAGCTGTATCTTTTCAGCTTCCGCAATCACGGGGATTTTCATGAGGACTGCGTCAACATCATCATGAAGGATCTCATAAAGCTCATGGATCCCAAGTACATAGAGGTATGGGGCAAGTTCACGCCGAGAGGCGGCATCTCGATAGACCCTTACTGTAATTACGGCAAGCCGGGCACGGCGTGGGAAAAGGTGGCCTTTGAACGCCTTACGCATCACGATCTGTATCCGGAAAAGGTGGATAACAGATAGAGGCGGCATGAAAACAGACAGGAGACAGTTATGATATATTATTTTTCGGGAACGGGAAACAGCGCTTTTGCGGCAGAGCGCATAGGTGAGAAAACGGGAGACGAGGTGCGCGATCTGAGGCCGCTGATAAAGGCGGGAGAAGGTATCCGCGACGGTGGAGAGCAGGAGCGTCTGGTGTTTGTGATGCCGATCTACGGATGGAGGATACCGCGGATCGTTGAGAGCCTTATAAGACGTTCTCACTTCACGGGAAAAACGCCGGCCTATTTCGTGCTGACGTGCGGCAGCGATATGGGCAATGCGGCGGCATATGTGAAAAGGCTGTGCGCCGACACAGGGCTTCTGTACATGGGATGCGGCGAGCTGGTGATGCCGGAGAACTATATCGCCATGTTCAATGCTCCGGAGGAGGAAGAGGCGCGTGAGATCGTGAAAAAAGCGCTCCCGGTAATGGACGGATATGCGGAGCTGATCGCAGAGCAAAAGCCGATCCCTGATAAGCACACGGGCATGGCGGACAGGATAAAGAGCAGCATAGTCAATTCCGTGTTTTGCAGCCTGATAGTGCGCGACGGTAAATTCCGCGTCAGCGAAGACTGTACGGGCTGCGGCAGATGCGCGGAGGTCTGTCCTGTCGGAGACATCAGAATGGCTTCCGGAAGACCGGAATGGCTGGGCAGGTGCATACACTGCATGGACTGCATTACCGGCTGTCCGGAAGAGGCCATAGAGTACGGCGATATCAGCACGGGCAAGCCGCGCTACAGATGTCCGGATATCCGCGGCTGATTGTCGGATGTTGCGCGCCGCAGATAACGCCAAATTTTGCATGTAGGTACTTGAAAAGAGGCGGGCAAACGGATAAAATAAATGTGTATGTATGTTTATGAGCTATACAGAAAATATATAGAAAAGAGGGAAAAGAATGTTTAACAAACTGACAGAACAGTTAAAGGCCGATTCGCGCACCATCGTGTTTACGGAGGGTACGGATGCCCGTATCCTGGACGCTGCGTCCAAGCTGGTAGCGGACGACATCCTGAAGGTGATACTTCTCGGCGAGGAGAGCGCCGTAAAGAAGGCTGCTGACGAGGCGGGCTTCGACATTTCAAAGTGCGAGATCATCGACCCTGAAAAGTACGATGATATCGACGCCATGGTAGATGAGATGGTAGCGCTGAGAAAGGGCAAGATGACTGCCGAAGAGGTCAGAGCCGCGCTGCAGAAGTCAAATTACTTCGGAACGATGCTGGTGAAGATGGGCAAGGCCGACTGCCTGCTGGGCGGAGCTACGTATTCGACGGCGGATACGGTAAGACCGGCTCTGCAGCTCATCAAGACGAAGCCGGGAAACAAGATCGTAAGCTCGTGCTTCATCATGGTCAAGGGCGACAGCAAGCTGGCTATGGGAGACTGCGCCATCAACATCGCGCCTAACGAGGACGAGCTGGCGGAGATCGCGGTAGAGACTGCCAAGACGGCGAAGGTGTTCGGCATAGATCCTAAGGTGGCCATGCTTTCGTACTCGACGTACGGCTCCGGAAAGGGAGATATGGTAACGCTCGTAGCCAATGCGACTGCCAAGGTAAAGGAAGCTGCGCCAGATCTCGATGTTGACGGAGAGCTGCAGTTCGACGCTGCCGTTGCTCCTGAGGTGGCCAAGGTCAAGTGCTCGGGATCCAAGGTGGCAGGACAGGCCAACACATTCATTTTCCCTGACATAAATGCGGGAAATATCGGTTACAAGATCGCTGCGCGTCTCGGAGGATATGAGGCTATCGGACCTATCCTTCAGGGACTCAACGCGCCTATCAACGACCTCAGCAGAGGCTGCAACGCCCAGGAGGTTTACAAGATGGCTCTCGTAACGGCAGCACTCAGCTAATGAGCGCGCTGTCTGCGAGTCACAATCATATAATGAAGACATCCCCGTATCGGCTGGAGCTGCCGGTATGGGGATTTTTTGAAATCGTGCGAAAGGGAAGAAAACCATGAAGCTGATACACATGTCGGATCTGCATATAGGCAAGCGGGTCAACGGGTTTTCCATGGTGGAGGACCAGAGATACATACTGGGAGAAATACTGCGGCTGACGAAGGAGGAAAAGCCGGACGCCGCAGTCATAGCGGGGGACGTCTACAACAAGTCCGTGCCGCCGGCGGAGGCCGTGGAGCTGCTTGATGATTTCCTGTGCGGACTTGCGGAGTTGACGCCGCATATCTTCATCATCAGCGGCAATCATGATTCGCCGGAAAGGCTTGCCTTCGGCAGCAGACTTATGACCGGCAGCGGTATACATCTGTCGCCGGTATTCGACGGCAAAGTGACGCCGGTCACGCTGAGCGACAGCTACGGGGAGGTGGACGTCTTCATGCTGCCGTTCATAAAGCCTGCGCATGCGCGCCGGGCTTTTCCTGAACAGGAAGAGGATATAGCGACGTACACGGACGCCGTGAAGGCGGCCATAGACAATATGGATATAGACGACAGCAGGAGAAACGTGCTGATAACGCACCAGTTCGTGACCGGTGCGGTGCGCTCCGATTCCGAGGAGATGACGATCTCGGCAGGAGGTACAGACAACGTGGATGCCGATGTTATGGAGGTCTTTGACTACGTGGCGCTGGGTCATATACACGGACCGCAGAGCATGACGCAGCGCATCAGATACTGCGGAACGCCGCTGAAATATTCGTTTTCGGAGGCAAAGCACGAAAAATCCCTTACGGTCGCCGAGCTCAGGGAAAAGGGCGATCTGACCATCAGGACGCTGCCGCTCGTGCCGCTGCGCGATATGGCAGAGCTCAGGGGAAGCTACAGCCAGCTCACCGACAGGAGCTTTTACGACGGCACATCATACAGAGACGATTACGTACACATAACGCTGACTGATGAGGAAGACGTGCCGGAGGCGCTCGCCAGGCTGCGGGTGATATACGGCAATCTCATGAAACTGGACTATGACAACAGCAGGACCAGGAATGAAGCGAGGGTGGAAGGAGCGCCGCAAAGCGCGGAAAAACAGCCGCTGGAGCTGTTTGCCGATTTTTATGAGATCCAGAACGGCTCTCCGATGTCGGAGGAACAGAGGAAACTGGTCGGAGAGCTGATAGAGGAGATCTGGGAGGTGAAAGGATGAGACCGGTCAGACTTACGATGTCGGCATTCGGACCATATGCCGAAAAGACGGTGATAGATTTTGAGAAGCTGGGAACGCGAGGCATATATCTCATAACAGGGGATACGGGCGCAGGCAAGACCACCGTGTTCGACGCCATAACCTTCGCACTGTACGGCGAAGCCAGCGGCAACAACAGGTCGGCCGGCATGCTGAGATCAAAATATGCCGCCGACAGCACTCCTACCGAGGTCGAGCTGGTGTTTTCGTACGGGGGACGTGAATATCGCGTGAGGAGAAATCCCGAGTACAGCAGGCCTAAGACCAGGGGCGAAGGCTTCACGACGGAAAAGGCGAACGCAGAGCTTTTTTATGACGACGGCCGCATAGTGACTAAGCTCAGAGAGGTCAACCGCGCCATCGTGGACATCATGGGCATAGACCGCGATCAGTTCACCAGGATAGCGATGATCGCCCAGGGTGATTTTCTCAAGCTGCTGCTGGCGTCCACCGATGAGAGAAAGGAAATATTCAGGACGATATTCCATACGGATCTTTACGGGGCGCTGCAGGACAGACTGAAGGAGGAATCCGGTAAGCTGCGCGATGACAGGCGGCGGCTGGCGGACAGTCTGCAGCAGTATGCGGGAGGCATCCTCGGCGGCGGCGATGAGGATGTGATGAGCAGAGTAGAGGCGGCAAAAGCAGGAGAGCTGACGGGCGAGGAGATAATGATGCTGATGGGCGAGCTGACAGCCCGCGACGAAGCCGCTGAAAAGCAGGCGGAAGAGCGCAGGTCGGAGCTGACGGCCAGGATGGGGGTCGCAGATGAGGCTATCGCCAGAGCAGAGGCCAGAGAGCAGGCGAAGGAGCAGCATGACGCGGCCGAAAGATCTCTTGCGGACAAGGAAACTGGTCGCGAGGCTCTGAAGCTGCGGCTCGATGAAGCGGAAGCGGCGGGAAAGGAAGCGGCAGCTCTGACGGAGCGCATTGCCGCCGTCGAAGCGGAAATGCAGGATTACCGTGATCTTGAAAAGAAGCGTGGGGAAGCAGACGACCTGAAAAAGACGATCGACGACGAGGCCGGGCGCCTGTCAAAGGACAGAGAAAAGCTGGAAAAGCTGAAACGGGAAATGCAGGAGTCGGAGTCGGAGCTTGCGAAGCTGCAGGGCATCGGCGAAGCCAAGGCAAGAGCCGAGAGCGAATGCCGGCGTCTTCAGGAGACCGACGCGGAGCTGGATGCGCTGCAGACGATGATGGATGAGCTGGAAAGCTCGGAGGAAAGTCTCAGAAAAGCCCAGGAGGAATATGTCGAAGCGGCGGCTGCCGCGGAGAAAAAGAAGAGCGCGTACGATGCGGGCAACCGGGCGTACCTCGATCAGCAGGCAGGCGTACTGGCTGCGTCTTTGGAGGACGGCAAGCCGTGCCCGGTATGCGGCTCTGCTGTTCATCCGCAGCCGGCCTCGCTTTGCGGGGATGCACCGACAAAGGATGAGCTGGATACATTGCGGACGGATATGGAACAGGCAGTCGAGCTGGCGAGAGGCCTCAGCGAGAAGGCGGGCAGCATCAGGGGCGCTCTGGAGGAAAAAAGATCAGCGCTTACGGACAGAGCAGCCAGGCTTTTGGGCGAGGCGGAGAACATTGAGGCGGCGCTGGTCGCCAGGAAGCAGGCGTTGGCGGAGGAAATGATTGCCGTGAAAAAAAGCCTTGCGGAGGCGAAGGTCGCCGAGGCGCGCATGAAGGAGCTGGCGGCCGCCATCCCGCAGAAGAAGGAGAAGATAGCTGCAGACGATGACGATATAAGAAAGAGAGAAACGGAGCAGGCGGCAAGAGCAGCCAAGGAAAAGGAGCTGGCTGCCGGGGTGGAGGCGCTGAAAAAGAGGCTCAGCTGCGAATCCCTGGCCGCGGCGGAGGCGGCCGTCAGCGCTATGCGCGTGAAAAAGCAGACGGCGGAAAAAGAGCTCGACGATGCGCGGCAGGAGATGCAGAAGTGGGAAAAGGACACGGCGGCGCTGAAGGCAAAGCTCGAGGAGACGGCAAAGCTGCTGTCAGGGCTTGAAGAGACGGATATCGAAGCTGCGGCCGCAGAAAAGAACAGGTGCGCTGCGGCGATCGCCGGGCTGGAAAGCGATCTCAGGGAGATTCATCACAGGCTGGAAACGAACAGGAGCACGAAAAAGATCATCGGTGAGGGCTTTGCCAGGCTTGATGAGCTTGACGCCAGATGGTCGTGGGTCAGAGCGCTGGCGGACACGGCCGGCGGCAATCTGAGCGGGCGTGAGAAGATAATGCTGGAGACATACGTGCAGATGGCGTACTTTGACAGGATCATCGGCAGAGCCAACGTGAGATTCATGGTGATGTCGGGAGGACAATATGAGCTGAAGCGTAGCCGTGAAGCGGGCAACAACAGGAGCCAGAGCGGGCTGGATCTGGATGTAGTCGATCATTACAACGGCACGGAGCGCAGCGTGAGGACGCTGTCGGGCGGAGAAGCGTTCAAGGCGTCGCTGTCGCTGGCTCTTGGACTGGCGGACGAGCTGCAGGCGTCGGCAGGAGGGATAAGACTGGATACGATGTTTGTGGACGAGGGCTTCGGCTCGCTCGATGAAGAATCACTGCGGCAGGCTCTGGAAGCGCTTTCGGGGCTGGCGGACGGCAACAGGCTCGTCGGTATAATCTCACACGTTGCGGAGCTCAAGGAACGCATAGACAGACAGATCGTAGTGCGAAAGGATCGAAGCGGCGGCAGCCGGGCGGAAGTGTTGGCATGAGTAGCCCTGAGGCTACACCGTTGCTTCAAAAAGACATCTTTACAATTGCAGAGCAAAGAAGTATTATTAAATATAATAAATATTTCAAATTATTATGTATTGCAAAAATATTTAAGCAACAAAGGAGGAGATTATGAGCAAGTTAGATTTTTGCCCTTGTACGGACACAAGCTGCCAGTTCAATCCGGCAAATCACGACCAGGGATGTAACCTCTGTGTGGAAGACAGTTTGAAATGCGGTGAGATACCTAAATGTTTTTTCCTTAAGGTCACCGATAATATCGACGGCTTCGATGACTGGAGCTTCGAACACTTTGCCAAGCTGGCATTAAAGCACTGATAGAATATTTTTTAAGATTACTGCAATATTTGCGATCATTAATAATTAAGAGAGGGTGGTGGATAAATGGAATATGCTGATATCATACTGAAGAGCAACGCGGTATTTACCGGACGTGAGGACGAACCTTTCAAGGGCGGGGTGGCCGTTAAGGGCAACAAGATCCTGGCCGTTGAGAAGGGTGATGCTATAGATGCATACAAGGGAGCTGACACGAAGGTCTACGAATACGGAGACAACCTCATCATGGCAGGCTTCGTGGACGGACACGATCATCTTTGGTGGGGGGCTGTGGCCGACAGCGATCACGCGGTGGACATCACGGCTTCCACATCGGAGGAGGAAGCTGTGGCGATGATCAAGAAGTATGCGGACGAGCACCCTGAGGAACCGAGGATCAGAGGATACGGATGGTTCCCGGCAAACTGGAACGATGCGCCACTGCCTACGAAGCATTCGCTCGACGCTGTGATCCCGGACAAGCCGGTATATATGAACAGTGCGGATGCCCATACTGCATGGCTCAATTCCAAGGCTCTTGAAGAGTCAAAATATACGCCTGACATGGAGGTCGTAGCCGGAGCTGTCGGTGTGGATGAGAACGGAGAGATGAACGGCATCATATATGAGCCGGACGCTATGGCGAATGCTCTCAACAATTTTTACGATTTCCCTGATGATCAGATAGAAGAGATAATGCACAACTTCATGAAGGGTCTGGCATCGAAGGGCGTTACTTCCCTCAGCGAGATGAGCGCCGATGATTATACCGATATGTTCTATAACAGATATAAGGTATTCAAGAAGATGTCGGATGCCGGAGACTTCACTAGCAGAGTGCACTGCTATACGGCGCTGATGAGGATAACCGACTTCTCGGACGCGGTAGCCTGGAAGAAGGAGTTCAATACGCCTACGTTCAGAGTAGTGGGAGTAAAGGGCTTCCTGGACGGCGTAACATCGACTTATACGGCGCTGCTGCTGGCGCCTTACGCCGATCGTCCTGATACCACAGGCGAAGGCGCGCCGCTCGACACGCAGGAATCGCTCAATGCCAGCGTCATAGCCGCCAATGCGGCCGGACTGCCTGTCAGGATCCACTGCATAGGCGACGGCGCCGTGAGGATGGCGCTCGACGCATACGAAGAGTCGCTGAAGGTCAACGGCAATCACGGGCTGGCAAATACGGTAGAGCATATCGAATCCATAGACCCTGCCGATATACCTAGATTCAAGGAGCTGGGAGTAGTAGCCTCCATGCAGGGAGAGCATCTGCCGCAGGAGAACAACGAGAAGGTTACGAGGATCGGCGTAGAGAGATGCAGATACGAGTGGCCGTGGAGATCGCTGCTCGACGCAGGAGCCAGACTTGCTCTCGGTACCGACTTCCCGGTAGTATATTACAATCAGTTCCCTGGAATACACGCCACCGTGGCGAGAAAGAACTATGACGGCTCCCAGGCCGGAGTTGATAACGGCGAATACCTTACGATCGCGGAAGCGCTCAAAGCCAATACTCTGGGCTCGGCTTACGTTTACGGACGTGACGACGAGCTGGGAAGCCTTGAGCCGGGCAAGCTGGCGGATATCATAGTTATGGACAGGAACCTGTTTGACATACCTAAGGACGACATCAAGGATACACAGATACTGATGACCATAATGGACGGAAACGTTGTTTATGAAGCATAATGCGTAGTTTCAAGTCAGGAGGTAGGAATGAAGTTAACACAGAAAGAGATTGAAAGAACTATTGTTTTTTCGGTCGCAGAGATTTCAAGAAGACGCTGGAAGCGTGGCGTGAAGCTCAACTACATCGAGGCTATGGCCATCATCATGGATGAGATGTATGAAAGATCAAGAGACGGCCGCTACACGTTCGACGAGCTTCTTGAGGCGGGATCGCAGATCATAACGGAAGAAGACGTTATGGAAGGTACGGTTGAACTTGTAGACGCCATAGAGATGGATATACTTCTCCCGGACGGCAATAAGCTCCTTTCCATACAGGATCCTATACGTCTGGAGAAGCGAGAAGAGGCGATACCGTTTGATGAGCTGTTGTCCATGAATTAGTTAAGAAGGAGAAAGCGTATGGATATGAAAATAGGTGCAGTTATTTTAAATGATGAGCCGATCGTTATAAACGAAGGCCTTGATACTGTAACGCTCAAGGTGCGCAATACAGGAGACAGGACCATTCAGGTTTATTCACATTATCATTTCTTCGAAGCCAACAGCGCATTGAAATTCGACCGTGAAAAGGCATACGGCATGAGGCTTGATCTTCCGTCCGGCACAGGAGTTATCTTCGAGCCGAGCGTTGAGAAGGAGGTTACTCTCGTTCCTTATGAAGGAAAGAGAGAGGTATACGGATTCGACGGTCTCGTAGGAGGACAGCTCGATGATCCTGAGATCAAAGCAGCAGCGTTGAAGAAAGGAAAGGAGATTTATTAATGGCACATAGAATGACAAGAGGCGAATACTATGATGTTTGCGGCCCTACAGTGGGCGATAAGCTCCACCTTGCGGATACGGGCCTTGTGATAGAGATCGAAAGAGACCTGATCAAAGAGATCGGCGGCTACGGAAGCGAAGTGACCGCAGGCGGCGGCAAGTCGTTCCGTGACGGAATGGCAATGAATTCGGGCATGACTTCCGCAGAGGGAGTGCTCGACGTGGCCTTTACGAACGCGGTAATCATCGACCCGACGATAGGTATCGTCAAGGGCGATATCGGTGTTAAGGACGGGAAGATTGTCGGCATCGGCAAATGCGGCAATCCTGACACTCAGAACATAACTCCGGGAATGGTAGTCGGACAGGCTACGGAGCTCGTACCTCTCGAGGGAGCTATCGTGACTGCCGGAGGACTGGATATCCACGTGCACTTCCTCGGACCTGACCAGGTCTGGGAGGCTATGGCCAACGGCCTTACAACGATGCTCGGCGGAGGAAACGGCTCGCAGGTAGCGACGATAGACGCTCCGGGACCTTTCCACCTCATCAAGATGATAGAGGCTCATGAGGATCTGCCTATCAATGCGGGCTTCCTCGCCAGAGGAAATTCCTCAAGACCTGACTCGATAGCAGAGCAGGCTCTCAACGGCGCTATGGGCATGAAGATACACGAGGACTTCGGCGCGACGCCGCAGGTAATAAGGACGTGTCTCGATGTGGCCGACCAGTTCGATTTCCAGGTAGCCATCCATACCGACAGCCTTAACGAGTCCGGTTATGTTCAGAAGACCATAAGCGCATTCGAGGGCCGCACCATACACGCGTACCATGCGGAGGGCGCAGGCGGCGGACATGCACCTGACATCATGATCGTTACGGGTGAGGAAAACGTGCTTCCTTCCTCGACAAACGCCACCAAGCCTTATACCAAGAACTCCGTTGCCGAGCTGCTGTGGATGACTATCGGAGCTCACAACCTCAATCCTAACGCTCCTGAGGACGTAGCGTTCGCAGAATCGCGAATCAGGGAAGAGACGATAGCTGCCGAGGATATACTCCACGACATGGGCGCCATCAGCATGATGAGTTCCGACTCACAGGGCATGGGCCGCGTGGGTGAGACGGTGCTCAGGACATGGCAGCTGGCTTCCAAGATGAAGAAGCAGAGAGGACCTCTGCCTGAGGACAAGCCGGGCAACGATAATGAGAGAGTTCTCAGATATCTGGCTAAGTACACCATCAACCCTGCGAAGACGAACGGTCTTGACGAGTACATAGGCTCGCTGCAGGAGGGAAGACTTGCCGACGTAGTAGTATGGGATCCTAGATTCTTCGGCGTCAAGGCGAGAATGGTATACAAGAGCGGAGCTATCGTATACTCGTACACCGGCGATCCTAACGCTTCGACGGAATGGACCCAGCCGATGTGGTACAGACGTCAGTACGGAGCGTACGGCAACAACATCAACCGCATGAATAAGATATTCGTTACCAAGGCGGCTATCGAGAACGGATTCGGAGACAAGGTTCCGTATTCCAAGGACAAGCTGCTGCCGGTAAAGAACTGCAGAAACCTGACGAAGAAGGACATGGTAAGGAACAGCTTCCTGCCTAACATCTCCATCGATCCTGAGACATATCAGGTATTCATCGACGGAGAAAGGATCACCTGCGACCCTGCGGAGAAGCTGCCGTCGACACAGCTGTATTTCTTCAGATAAGGATCGGATATGGCGAAAACAAAGGGCGAACTCAGGTTGACATTCAGAAAAAGGAGCAGCGGGAAAACCTACATCGCAAAGCAGTTTTATAAGCTGCCGCTGCAGATCACCATCCCTTATTATCAGGATGATGACGGTACGGCTTTTCTCATGCTCCTCAATATGGGAGGAGGCGTGTTCGGGGGAGATCACTACGTGACGGATATCACGGTCGAGGATGATGCCCGTGTGCTCATCACCAACGTGTCCGCCACTAAGATCTACAAGGCTCTCGAGGGCGACTCTTCGCTGATAGAGAACGTGTTCTCGGTGGGAGAAAAAGCGGTGCTGGAATATATGCCGGAATGCTGCATCCCTTACAGGGATTCGGATTCGTGTCAGAAGACGGAGTTCAGGCTCAGGAAATCATCATTCCTGTTCGCGACGGACTTCGTGACGCCCGGCAGGCTCGATATGGGCGAGAAGTTCTCGTACAGAAAGTATATCTCCGATTTCAGGATATACGTCGATGACAGACTGATCGCTACGGAACGGGCGATACTGAAGCCGGAAGACACCGAGATGGATCGCAAGGGCATAATGGAGGGTCATAACGACTACGTTTCCGTTTTCATATACAGTGAGGATGTGAACGAGGCCTTCGTGAAGAAGCTCAACGATATATGCGTCGCAGCGGAGGACATACGCTGCGGAGCCAGCATGATAGACGAGGGACTGGCCGTCGTGAAGATGCTGGGCGACGATGCCGATATCATCAACGATCTCATCAAAAAGCTCTGGCACGCTTCGAGAATGGAGCTGCTGGGAAAACCGGGAGTAGGTCTCAGAAAAATGTAGAAAAAGCAGAAGACTGCAATCGTAAAAAATCATAAAAAAGGAGCTGACATACGGCTCCTTTTTTAGTTTTGGGGCTTATAGCCCCGGTTCAAACCACCCGTTTTACGGGTGACGCCGATTGGCGGGTCAGCTGCGCCGCTCGCCACGTCTGCGGACGGCAGCTGAGAAAAATATTATGGAAGAGTGTTGATATCGGCAAATAGTTAAGCTATAATAATTATAATAACTTAAATAATGTGAGGTGTAGCTATGGATCTGAGAAAATCGCTCGATACGTTTTACTACAGTACGGCGCTGTGCGACCTGAGACTGGTGAACAGGAAGCTGGTCGACGAAAACATAACATATAACAGTCTGCTGTATCTGGAGATCATATTTTCCATGAACGGGACATGCACGGTCTCGAAGCTGGCGGAGCTGCTGAACATTTCCAAGCCGGGCGTGACGCTGAAGATAAACGAGCTGATAAAGCAGGGGCTGGTAACGAAGACGCCTGATCCGGCTGACCGGCGAAAAAACTATCTTGCGGTCAATGAGGAGGCCATACCGAAATACAAGATATACAGACATCAGGACAATGAGGCCATAAGGAGGATAACGCAGAAATATACGCCTGCTGAGGTGGACAGATTCTGTGAGATGCTGGATATGATCTCGGAGATAAACTTCGAGGAGATAAACGAAGGATAGGAGCAGGCTATGAAGATACAGAACTCATTTTTGGAAGGACCGATACTGCCGTCGCTGCTGAAGTTTTCACTGCCGATACTGCTGGCGCTGATCCTGCAGGCGCTTTACGGCGCCGTGGACCTGTGGGCGGTGGGAGAGTTTGCCACAACAGCCGATATATCGGCCGTAGCGACCGGAAGTCAGACGATGCAGATCATCATCGGTATGGTGACGGGGCTGTCGATGGGGACCACGGTGCTTCTGGGGCACAGCATAGGAAGAGGAGACGACGAGGGAGCGGCGCGCGCCATAGGTACGAGCATCAGGATATTTGTCGTGCTCGGGATCGTTCTCAGCGCAGCGATGATATTTGCCGCAGGTCCGATAGCGACCCTGATGAACGCGCCTGAATCGGCATACGAACAGACCGTGGACTATATCAGGATATGCGGAGGCGGTACGATCTTCATCGTCGCCTATAATCTGGTGAGCGCTGTATTCCGCGGTCTGGGAGATTCGAGATCGCCGCTCATCTTCGTATCGGTCGCCTGCGTCGTCAACGTGGGCGGGGATATCATCCTGATCGACTTTTTTCATATGGGCGCGGCAGGCGCGGCCATAGCTACGGTGGCGGCACAGGCGATAAGCGTGGCGCTGTCCGTCGTGTTCATAAAGCGCCGCGGGCTTCCGTTCCCGTTTGGCAGGGAGCATCTGTCTCTGGAAAGAAAGACTGCCGGCGGCGTCATACGTCTGGGTTCGCCGATCGCCATACAGGATATGTGCAACGAAGTGTCGTACCTGATCATCATCGGCATCGTCAACGCGCTGGGCGTCATAGCCTCGGCCGGAGTCGGCATCGCCGAAAAGTTGGTGATCTTCATACTGCTGATACCGATATCGTATATGCAGTCCATATCGGCCTTCGTGGCGCAGAATGCCGGCGCGGGGAAATACGACAGAGCCAGGAGAGCCATGTGGACGGGCATGGGCACGGCGGCAGTGCTGGGCGGCATCATAGCGGGCTTCGCGTTCTTCCGCGGCGACATCCTTTCCATGCTGTTCATAAACGACGCCTCGGCGGCCGATTCGGCTGAGGTGGTGGCTGCTTCCGCGGAATTTCTTAAGGCCACGTCCATCGAGTGCTTCATATTATCCGTCGCCTACTGCTTTACAGGCTATTTCAACGGTATCGGCAGGACGACGTTCGTGATGGTGCAGGGATTGTGCGCTATTTTCCTGGTGAAAATACCTTACGCCTGGTTTGCCGGCACCAGGGAGGAGCCGCAGCTCTTTCAGATTGGCATGTCGACGGTGTGGGCGGCGCTGTTCACGCTTGTCGTATGCGTGATATATTACGTGTTCAGGCGAGGAAGAGATAAAAAATTTTAAAAATATCAGCACTCACTATTGACGAGTGCTAACAACGGTGCTATAATAACATCAGAAAGAGGAAAAGGGAACGGGTCGTAAGACCCGGGAGATTTTTTAAAGAAGATTATTTATCGGAAGGAGCGATGACATATGATGATGCCAACAATTTTCAGAGACAGTTTGTTTGATGATTTTATGAATGACTTTGCATTCCCGGATTTCTCCAACATGGAGAAGAGGCTGTACGGCAAGCACGGACAGAACCTGATGAAGACGGATGTGAAGGAAAAGGACGGTAACTACGAGATCGATATAGATCTGGCGGGGTTCAAGAAGGATGAGATCCAGATGGAGCTGGAGAACGGATATCTGACAGTAAGCGCCTCGAAGGGCGTTGACAACGACAAGAAGGACGAGGACGGCAACTATCTGAGACGTGAGAGATATTCCGGCAGCATGAGCAGGAGCTTCTATGTCGGAGATCACGTTACGGAGGAGGATGTTCATCCTAAGTACGAGAACGGTGTCCTGTCATTCAGCGTTCCTAAGGAGGAAGCGAAGAAAATTGAAGACACGAAGCGTTACATCTCCATCGAGGGATAGTAATAATGTCATGATATGTACCCCGTGGGATGCTCCCGCGGGGTATTGTCATATCAGGAACAGCGAGGTGATGAAGGATGGCAGGAAAAAGAGATTACTATGAAGTGCTCGGCTTGAAGAAGGGCGCTTCTCAAAACGATATAAAAAAGGCCTACCGCAAAATGGCCAAGAAATATCATCCGGATACGAATGCGGGTGATGCCGGGGCTGAGGAAAAGTTCAAGGAAATATCCGAGGCGTATTCCGTGCTCAACGATCCGGAAAAAAAGAAGCTCGACGATCAGTTCGGCCATGCCGCCTTTGACGGCAGCGCGCCCGGTGCGGGCGCCGGGGCAGGAGGAGACGGCTTTGGCGGTTTCAGCGGCTTCAGAAGCTACGGCGGAGACGGCGGGGGCTACAGAGAGTACCACTTTGAAGGCGGGGATATGGATGATATCCTCAAGGATCTCTTCGGCGGCGGCTTTTCGGGCGGTTTTTCCCACGGGTTTACGGGGAGCGCTTCGTCGGGCTTTGGCGGCAGAGGAGGCGGCTTTAATGCGCGCGATATGAGGCGCGACGGCGCTGATGCTGTCGCGGACATAGACGTGTCGTTTGACGAGGCAGCGTTTGGCTGCGACAAGTATATAAATGTCAAGGATCCGTCTACGGGCAAGACGAGCTCGATCAAGGTCCATATACCGGCAGGCATAGATACGGGTCAGAGCGTAAGGCTCAAGGGCCGCGGCACGCCGGGAGCCAACGGCGGCAGGGACGGAGATCTGCTGCTGAAGGTCAGAGTCGCCAAAAGGCCGGGGATGGAGAGAAAGGGCATGGACGTTTACTCGACCGCAGCCGTGCCTTTTTCCACGGCTGTGCTGGGAGGCAAGGTGCCTGTAGATACGATCCATGGCAAAGTCATGTGCAGGATAGCGCCGGGCACGCAGTCGGGAACGAAGCTGCGCATAAAGGGCAAGGGCATAGTGTCTATGAAAGACTCGTCGAAACACGGGGATCATTTCGTCACCGTGGAGATAGAGGTGCCGAGAAACGTGAGCGAGGAGGCGAAGAAGAAGCTGCGTGAATTTGAAGCCCTGTGCGGCGCAGCGGGAACAGCATCGTCGGCGGCTTGAAAGAGATAGAGATCGCATGCGCGTCAGGCGCGGCGGTCTTTTGCCATTTTTTTCATGGAGAGGCGCAGCGGGCTGTGATATAATCAAAAAAACATCGTTTGATATGGGGTGACGGACATGACTAAGGTAGATATAATATCCGGCTTTCTGGGAGCCGGCAAGACGACGTTCATAAAGGAACTGATATCCAGGGTGTATGGAGATGAGGATATCGTACTGATAGAAAACGAGTTCGGCGAGATCGGCATCGACAGCCGTTTCATGCAGGAGGCCGGCGTAGAGGTCACGGAGATGAATTCCGGCTGCATATGCTGTACGCTGGTCGGCGACTTTGCCAGGGCTCTGAAACTGGTATGCGAGGAGTACGAGCCTGACAGGATACTGATAGAGCCGTCGGGCGTAGGCAAGCTGTCGGATGTGGCCAGAGCGGTGATCAGCATGAGAGATGAGGCCGGAGTTGAGATCGAGCATCTGATAACCGTGGTCGACGGCAAGAAGGCCGCGATGTATATGAAGAATTTCGGAGAATTCTTTAACGATCAGATAGAGCATGCGGGGACGATAGTCATAAGCCGCACACAGGATATGGATGAGCAAAGTCTGGCGCGATGTGTAAAGCTGCTGCGCGAAAGAAACGGCGAGGCGGCTGTCGTCACTACGCCGTGGGACAGCCTCGATGGCGATATGATCAGAGCGGCGCTCGACAATGAACACGCTGTGGCGCACGTGTTGGAGGAGCTGCAGGAGCATCATGCGGAGGAGCACGAGCACCACGCCCACGAGCACGGTCACCATCATGATCACGAGCACCACGGGCATGATCATCACGATCACGAGCACCACGACCATGTGCATGAGCATGACGGCCATCACCACGGCCATGAGCATGAGCATCATCATGACGGCTGCGGGCACGACCACGAACACGGTCACCACCATCATGATCATCATGGCCATCATCACGCGGACGAGGTGTTCGCCAGCTGGGGAAGAGAAACGGTCCATAAATTCGACCGCGGACAGCTTGAGGAGATACTGAGGCTGATGGGCACGACGGATGACTTCGGCCGGATATTAAGAGCCAAGGGCATCGTGCAGTGCGAGGACGACAGCTGGATAGAGTTCGATATGGTGCCGGAGGAGCTGCAGATCAGAGACAGCCGTCCTGACTACATCGGCAGGATATGCGTCATAGGAACGTCGATAGACGAAGAGCTTCTGGAGAAGGTGCTGAGGCTGGATCAGTAGCGTCACGAAGAGGGGGCACGTAATGGAAACTGCTGTATATGCGTTTACGGGACTGCTGGAGAGCGGCAAGACAACATTGATATATGAGGTCGTGAAGGAGGAGGGCTTTCTTGAACCGGGAGATACGGTGCTGGTGCAGTGCGAGGAAGGCGAGGCGAAGCTGGAGGAGGCTTTTCTTGCCGGACATTCGATAACGACGGTTGCCGTAGAAAAACCGGAGGAGCTCAACGCGGAGCTGTGGAAGCGCATAGAGAAGGAATACGCTCCGATGCAGGTGATGATCGAGTATAACGGCATGTGGGAGAGCGAGAAGCTGTTTGACTGCGGCATGCCGGAGGACTGGTACATAGGCGGGATATATACGACCGTCAATGCGGAAACGGCGGAGCTCTATCTGACCAACATGAGAAAGACGTTCATGGAGCCTCTCAAGGCGTCGAACCTCGTCATCATCAACAGGTGCGATGAGGATATAGACAAGATAAGGTTCAGGAGAACCATCAAGGGGCTCAACCCTCAGTGCCAGCTGGCATTTGAGAGCAGAGACGGCGAGATGATGGAGAACGCCGAGGACGAGATGCCGTTTGATTACAGCGGCGACGTCGTGAAGATAGACGATATGGATTACGGACTTTGGTATGTAGACGCTATAGAGCATCCGAGCCGCTATATGGGCAAGGAGATAGAATTCACGGCTAAGTACTGCGCCAGCATGGAAGAGGGCAAGGATTACTTCGTACCGGGAAGGCACGTCATGACGTGCTGCGAGGACGATATACAGTTTCT
The DNA here is from genome assembly GCA_949290475.1 of uncultured Bacillota bacterium. GTDB lineage: Bacteria > Bacillota > Clostridia > Peptostreptococcales > Anaerovoracaceae > Lentihominibacter. The sequence goes on along the minus strand of CASESB010000005.1, from coordinate 853 downwards.
CGGATTCATATGTTATTTCAAAGACGGCATGACGTCGGGATTCGGTCACGGCGACTGGTGCCGTGTGCGCGTCAGCTTCGATTTCGGGCAGCACGAGATGTACGGCTACGACGAAGGCCCGATACTGCAGCTTTCGTCGATAGAGACGGCGCAGAAGCCGGAGCAGGAGCTGGTGACGTTTTCGTAAGGCGGACTGCGCGGATGGAGGCGGCCGCTTACGCCGGACGACAGAGGCTATGGCGCCGGACGACAGACGCTGCCGCGTAGGACAGGTAAAAGGCGGCGCGCCGAAAGGGTAAAGGAGGATGGAAGATCATGAAAAAGCTGTTTGCAGACTGGAACTATAAGAAGCACGCGAAGCTGGTGACGGGCATATATCTGACGTGCTATGTCATAGACATGACGCTGGGATACGTGCTGATCAAAAGGTGCATAGGCGGCAGGAGCGATACGGAGGAATAGACGTGCAGGGATACAACTGCGTGATGATCTACAGCCGTGACGGGAAAAGCATACTCTTCTGCGAACGGCTGAGCGATCCGTACAAGGGCAAGCTGAACCTTGTCGGAGGCAAGATAGAGGAAGGTGAAGACCACTTCAAGGCGGCGTACCGCGAGCTCCGTGAGGAAACGGGGATCGGCTGCAACGATGTGGAGCTTTTTCATATGATGGATTTCACATATTACAATCAGCAGTGCTATGTGGAGATATATACGGGAACGCTGCGCGGCGATGTGGAGCTTGTCAGCGAAAAGCATCCGCTGCGCTGGATAGACGCCGGCGAGGATTTTTTCGATCTGAACAGATTTGCCGGCGAAGGCAACATAGGGCATATGCTGGAGCAGGTGAAGGA
>CASESB010000004.1 GCA_949290475.1 uncultured Bacillota bacterium | reverse complement strand
GTCGCTTTTGAGGAGGTCTTCATATTCCCGGTCAGCCGGAAGCTGCCACACCTTTTCGTGAACCGCCGCGGCCACGTCGAAGAAGCGGTTCATCCATTCCTGATGGTTGCCGATCATGCCGGAACGCACCGTTCCCAAGGCAGTTACGCAGGCGCCGGTCAAGGTAGCCAGGTCGATGAGCTTTGTCGCCCCCAGCTCCTGGGCATAGGACACGGCGTCGGCTAGGATCAGGCGGCCTTCGGCATCGGTATTTTTGATTTCCACCGTTTTGCCGCCGTACATCGTCAAGACATCGTCGACGTGGTACGCCATGCCCGACGGGATATTTTCTACCAGCGGAATCACAGCGACGACATTGACGGGATATTTCAGCAACATGAGAGCCCGTATGACGCCGACAGCCGCAGCCGCGCCGGCCATGTCGTCCTTCATGAATTCCTGATTAGCCTGGCTCTTGATGGATAAGCCGCCGCTGTCGTAAGTCACGCCCTTTCCGACGATGCCCAGCATGTCCCTGCTGTCCGGGTCGCCTTTATAGGTAATCGTCATGAGCTGCGGCGGATTCATGCTGCCCTTGCCGACGGCGACGATGCCGCCCATCTTCCGCTTTTCCAACGCCCATTTATTGAGCATCTCGACGGTAATATTGTCGCCCTTGACGACGGCCGATACGATTTCCGAAAACCGCCGCGGCGTCAGCTCGTTCGGCGGCATGTTGACCAAATTGCGGGCCATGTACACGCCTTCGTATATGGCGGAATACATGTAGCACATCGTATTGAAGGCCTTGATTTCCAAGCTCGACGTAACCAGGTTGATGCTGCGGACAGTCCGCCCCTTCGCGTCGCTTTTATAATGCAGGAATTCGTAGTTCCGATATAATAAGCCGTCAATTAAGGCGCCGATATCCATTTCCAGCGTGTCGACCATGACGGCCAGCTCCGACACGCCTTCGGCCATCGCCGCGGCCATGAGGCGCTTCGCCGTCAGAAAATCTTCATACGTAGCATACCGTATGGGTTTCTTATGCAATCCAATCAAAAAATAGGTCTTACTCCGGCCTTCCGTCAGGCAGTGAAACACGCGCAGGGACGTATAATGCATGACGTCTTCATGCGCTTCCACATAGGCCCGAATCAGTTCCCCGTCTTCCTTAGGAATGCGGGATAAAGCCAGCATCCGCGTATCGACGCCGATCGCCACGACGTCCATACTGCCGTTACTGTTGCAAGTAATCATGATATATCTCTCCTCAATCCATCATATAGCCGTCCGTATGATTTTATTATAAACATTATATATACAGATTCATTATACCGTCCTGCCGCCTGTAAAATCAAGAATAGAGCATTTTCTGCAAAAAAAATACCTATGCAGTGATGTTCTGCATAGGTAGTATGTGGTGGACCGTCAGGGGATCGAACCCTGGACACCCTGATTAAGAGTCAGGTGCTCTGCCAGCTGAGCTAATGGTGCTCGATATGTTGTTTGCGCTCGCCGTCAGTGCCGGTCGTTCTTGCGTCGAGCAGATTCAATTATAGCCTCTTGTTGTAGACTTGTCAACAAGAAAATCTACATAATTCCATTATTTTTGCCGTTTTATATACACTTTTTGGCATATCTATTTGAAATCGCAGCCTACATATAGTATAATACATGAGACTGTATAATCGCATAAATAGTAATCAGAACTATCTTTGCGAGTGAACCGTGCTGAATAGGAGAAGTACACATGACGACGATCATAGTAGTAGTTGTTGTGGCTCTGGTTTTTTTTGTCGCGGTATGTGTCATGGCATTCATGGTCTGGAAGCGCGAGTCCGAGATGCGTACGGACAGCATCAGGGCCATAGAAGAAAATCTGGAAAAGCTGACGAGCGAGCTTTCCGCCGAGCAGCAACAGCAGGCGGCGGCGAACGCGGATGGACATGAGGCCTTTTCGGAAAAAGGTGCCAAGAGGGATATAAAGAAAGACCTGGCGTATGTGGAGTCGGTCATGGCCGAGAGCGCTGCGGCGGGAGCCGGCAGGGGCAGGAACTGGGATCCTTTTGGCTGGGTCAGGGACACAGAGATGAAGACGGGGGATAACGTCGGAGGCGAAACAGACGGAGAGCTGACAGGCCGCACGGAGCATAATGAGCGGTCGTGGCAGCAGGAACGGCCAGAGCAGCCTGATAACAGGGAAAAGACAGGATATATATATATGGAAGGTTCGCGTGCGGATGATACCGGAACGGAGGCCGTCGCAGGCAGCGGGCCGGGCGATACGGAAGCCCCCGGAAGCACCGGGGAGGAGACGGAAGGTTCACATGATGATCCGGATGCGCCTGACGGCAGTGCAGAAGTTGACGGCAGTGCGGAAGCCGGCGGCGAGTCGGCGGACGCGCCCGAAGCGCTTGACGCGGCGGACGCAACTGATGCGTCAGATATGCCTGAGTCGGCGGACGCGGCAGAAGTGGCCGACGCAGCCGAGCCGAACGACACGCCTGAGGCTGCGGACGACGCATCCGAGCCGAAAGACGCGCCTGACACAGCTGACGCGGACGACTCTGCGGACGACGAAGACCATTACGGTGAAATAGATCTGGACTCTCTCGGAGAAATGGTGATGGCCGATGACGGCGAGCCGGGATCCGGAGGTTCCATGGGATACGATGTTGGAAGAAGCGGACGAAGGTATACGGAGTCCGAATTGGAAGCGTTGATCAAAGAGTAATATCCAGGAGGAGGAATATATGTATTGTAATAATTGCGGAAAAGAGATCGCGGACGGCTCTAAGTTCTGCAGCTACTGCGGCAGCCCGGTGACTGCGGAAACGGAAGCGCCTCAGAAGTATGATGCATCCGAAGCTGCCGCGCCTGTAGAGCAGGAGACGCGGGAGACCGCGGCTGCTCCGGCAGAAGAGATACGACAGACGAAGAGCGACGACACAGATGCTCCAAGGAAGCCTTTGTTCGACGAGTTCAAATGGAATGTAGAGGAGTATCCTGAGCCGGGTAAGGAAGCGGGAAAGACGGAAGACATCAATTTTGACTGGAACGCCGATCCGAACGAGATACCTGACGCGGCGTCGGGGACTGCGGCCGGGATGAGGCCGGCACAGGCAGCGCCTGAGATCCAGTCGGAGCCGACGGTCGCGGCGGGAGCGGCTGCTGCAGCCGGAACGGAAAAGCCTGCTGCCGATGACATCAGCAGTATGAGCGCCGCCGACAGGATAGATAAATTCTATACATTCAACAGGAAGAACGAAGAATTCCAGCAGCTCCTCAATAAGGAGTACGAAAAGGTGAAGTCGGGCAACGTGATACAGAACGAGATGTCCGAGGCCGACGAGCTGGCAAAGCAGAGATTCGAGTCGAGGACGGAGGATCCGTCGATGGAGGCTTTCCTCGAGAGAGAGGGCATCGTGAAGCCGTACCAGCCGAAGGCCTTTGAATCCGACGTGCTCCAGAGGATAGAAGCTCAGGAAGCAGCTAAAGAAGCCAAGAGAAAGGAAGAGGAAGCCAGACTGGCAGCGATAGAAGAAGCCAGAAAGGCTGCCGAGGCCGAAGCTGAGGCCAAGAGAAAGGCCGAGGAAGAGGCAAGGATCGCCGCAGAAGCCGAAGCGGCAAGAAAAGCCGAGGAGGCTGCACGGCTGCAGGCTGAGGAAGAGGCCAGACTGGCTGCGGAGATCGAGGCCAGAAAACGCGCCGAGGAAGAGGCGGCACGTCTTGAAGAGATCGCCAGAAGAAAGGCTGAAGAGGAAGCACGCCTTGCGGAGGAAGCAAGGCTCAGAGCCGAGGAAGAGGCTCGCATAAAGGCCGAGGAGGAAGCGAAAAGAGCTGCCGAAGAGGAGGCCAGGAGAAGAGCTGAAGCCGAAGCCAGGATCAAGGCCGAAGAGGAGGCCAGGATCAAGGCCGAAGCCGATCTGAGAGCGGCTCAGGAGGCTGCCAGGATAAGAGCGCAGCAGGAGGCCAGACTGGCTGCGGAAACGGAGGCCAGATTCAGAGCGGAGCAGGAGCGCAAGCAGCTTGAGGCTGCGGAGGCTCAGAGACGCCTTGAGGAAGAGCGTCAGAAGCTCGCCAGAGAAGCCAACGAAGCGGTGGCACAGGAGGAAGTCAGGAAGGTCATCGAGCAGACGGCCCGCATGAGAGACGAAGAGGCAGCCAAGATAAGGGCTACCGTAGCCGCTATGAGAGACGGCATCGACCAGATGAAAGAAAGCAAGGTGAGCCGCGAGGTAGAGGAGGCGCACCAGGCTACTAAAAATCAGATAAACGAGATGGCGAGAGCCAGAGATACGTTCTTTGCGGAGATGGAGGCAGAGGAGACGCAGAAGGCTGAGCCTGCAGATGAGGCGAAGAGACCTGTTACCGGCAGAGAGACGATGCTCTCCGATAACGAGCTCGTTCATACGAGGACGATAGACAAGTCGGCGATAAGAGCCGGCATGGGTGGCGATACCATCGTTGCTCCGGGCAAAGCCAATCCGGCTCCGGCAAGCGACGACGAATTTTTCGCCAGCCTCGATCAGGCGGCTGAGGAACAGACGCAGCAGCCTGAGAAAGACGGAAGCGCGATACCGGCGGCAGCCGGTGCGGCAGCGGCAGGAGCGGCAGTCGGCGCGGGACTTACGGCAGCGGCGTTCGCAGGAGAAAAAGAAGCTGCGGGAGCGGCCGGACCTATAGATTTCAAGGATGAAGGCTTTGCAGCCGGCGGACAGAGCGAGACCGGAGACCTGTTGTCGCAGTTTGAGAGCGTCAACGATCTGGGCGGTACGACACAGCCGGGGGCTGAAGCGTATGAGGCGCCGAAGACGGAGCCGGAACCGTACGGAACCGGAATACCGCAGGGCGGGCAGCCTGAATACATGGCTCAGCCGGTGGGCTATGCCGACGGTCAGGCGCCTGAGCTCAGGATGAGCGATACGATACAGGCCGATAATCTCAACGAGACGTTCAAGACCGAGCACAAGCCGGGACTCGATGAGACGGTCATGATGCAGGGCAACAACGAATTCAGGAGAGCTGCAGCGGCGAACGACTTTGACAGCTACGGAAACGAAGAGGCCGCCAATTACCTGAAACAGCAGCAGAGCAGACAGAGCACAGCTGATGATTTCTATGAAGACGGTTTTTACGGAGACGAAGACGAGCAGCAGCTTTCCAAGAAAGAGCTGAGAAGGAGAGAAAAGGAGCAGAGACGCCTGGAGAAGGAGAAGGCGAAGGAAGCCAAGGCCATGGCCAAGCGCGATGCGGACTTTGACGATTTCGCTTCCGACGGTGCGGACTACGACGACGAATACGACGGCAGCGGCAAGGGCGGCAAGGGAAGACTCGTTCTCAAGATAATACTCGTACTGCTGATAATAATACTGGCAGTAGAGGTTGTAGGCATGGGAATAAGGTTCCTGGCTCCACAGAGCGGAGCAGCCGAGTTCATCGACAATCAGCTCAACAAGGTGATACAGCTCATCACGGGCGAGGACACCGAGTACAGCGTCATAGCGATCCAGCCGCGAACAGAGGTCATGGAGGACAAGACGGATCTGATACGGGCGCAGGCGGAACGCAATGTTGACGGCAATATAGGCGAGATATTGTATAATGCGGAATTGGCATATGACCAGGAAAGGGACGCTGAGGTGACGGACCTGGTCCTATCACAGCCTATGACCCAAGTAGAGTGGGGTAGAGACGAAGATAACTATCCCGTATATTATGACGAACAGGTCGTAGGCGAAATCATAGCTTTTGAATCCAACCTCGTGAATTTCATGAAGAAGGGCGACGAAGCTGTACTGGAACATATAGACCCCGACAGCAATTTTTACGATGAGATATCGAAGCTGAAGGGGAAGGGGATGGATGGAGATTTCGAAAGACTGGAGATCGGCGAAATAAGGCAGGCCGGCAATCACTATTACATCTGGACCAGGGAGACCGTAGGCGGGGAATCAGTCGACCGCGTATATTCCATGTATCCGGACAGAGAATTCGTGATGCTGATGTCAGCACGTTACGACATTTAGTTAAGGAGGTAAACTTTGACAAAGGGTAAAAAGAAAAGGCCTTTACTGTGGATAATAATCGCTGTGGTGATTATCCTTCTGCTGTTTTTCAGCCTCATAGGTTTTATCACTGATTTTCTGTGGTTCAGGGAGCTGGACTACGTATCGGTGTTCTTTACAAAGCTGTTCACGCAGATAAAGATAGGCGTGCCGACGTTTGCGATCGTTACGTTCCTGGCCTACGTCTATCTCAAGGTTCTCAAAAGGGGATATTTCAAGAAGATCGAATCGGACGAGCCCGTCAATCACGGCAGGCTGAACCTCATATCGTGGGGACTGGCCGGTATTTTCGGCGCTATAACCACGTATTTTGCGGTGACAAGGCTCTGGTTCGATTTCCTGCAGTTCATAAACAGCACCAGCTTCGACAAAAAGGATCCGCTGTATGACATGGACATCTCGTTCTATGTATTCAGACTGGACTTCATAGAAGAGGTGAACGAGATAATACTGATGCTGCTGGTAGCGTTCGCGCTGCTGACGGTCATCTACTATTCGATACTTCTGTCCATGAGGACGCCGAAGATCTTTGAAGAAGAGGCGCAGAGCGCCGGCGAGACGTATGATGACGGAGGCTCTGCCGGAGGCGGCTCGGCATTCGGCGGCATGGGCGGTTCCATGGGTGACATGTTCGGAAAGTTCGCGGAAAATTTCACCGGACGATCCGCCGGCAGCTTCAAGAAGGCTTCCGGAAGACGCGGAGCTCTTGATAACAAGAATCTGAAGATGCTGGTGAACATCGCCGAGAAGCAGCTCATCATCGTTGGCGTGCTGTTCTTCCTCATGATAGCGGTGAACTTCTTCCTCAAGCAGTACAACCTGCTGTTTGGCAGCACGGGAGCCGTTTACGGCGCGGGCTTCACCGACGTCAACATCACTCTGTGGATATACAGAGCGATCATGGTGCTGGCAGTGATAGCCGCCGTGGGCTTTGCGGTAGGCATCAACAAAAGACGCGTCAAGTACGTAGTGGCGGCGCCGATAATCATGATCGTGATCGGACTGGTGGGAACGGGAGCCGGACTCGTAGTCCAGAACCTCATCGTTACGCCTGACGAAATAGACAAGGAAAGCAAATACCTGGAGAGAAACATCGAGTTCACGCAGGCGGCATACGGTCTGAACGACGTCGATACGAGAGAATTCGCGGCCAGCAATGATCTGACGGCTGATGATATCAGGAACAACGACGAGACGATATCCAACATCAGGATCAACGACTACGAGCCGACGAACACGTTCTACAATCAGACGCAGGCTATCAGACAGTACTATTCCTTCAACGATGTTGATGTAGACAGGTACAACATAAACGGTGAATATACTCAGACCTTCCTTTCGGCACGAGAGATAGACGAGAGCATCATCAAGGACACCTGGCTCAATAAGCATCTCAAGTACACGCACGGCTACGGCATCACGCTGTCGCGCGTAGACAAGATAACGGCCAGCGGTCAGCCTGACGTGCTCATCGGCGATATACCTCCGGAATCGGATGTGAAAGAGATACAGATCACCAGACCTGAGATATACTTCGGAGAGCTCACCAACAACTACGTGCTGGCGAACACCTCGGAGGATGAATTCGACTATCCTGACGACGATGGCAACAAGTATGCTCAGTATGAGGGTACGGCCGGCATCAAGCTGAACCCGCTCAACAGGTTCATGTTCGCCGTCAAGGAGAGAAGCCTGAAGCTGCTGGTATCCGGCAACATATCGGGAGACTCCAAGATACTGATAAACAGAAACATCGAGGAGAGAGTCCGCGAGATAATGCCGTATCTGCAGTACGATGATGATCCATATATGTTCACGGTCGACGGCAAGCTCTACTGGATGATAGACGCTTACACGTACACCAACAGATATCCGTATTCGGAGCCGTACAGCGCCGAGACAGATGTCAACTATATCAGGAACTCGGTCAAGGTAGTCATAGACGCCTATAACGGTACGACGGACTATTACATCGTCGACGAGACGGATCCTATGGCTCAGAACTTCAAGAAGATATATCCTGATCTGTTCAAGAGCATGGATGAGATGCCTGATAACATCAAGGCGCATATCAGATACCCGAGCATGCTGCTCGATATCCAGGCGCAGGTATATCAGAGATATCACATGGATGATGTCAACGTCTTCTATCAGAACGAAGACCTGTGGGAGATATCCGATGAGATATATGGCATCAAGGAACAGCAGATGACGCCTAATTACTATATCATGAAGCTGCCTGGCGAGGAAAGCGCCGAGTTCGTGAACTCCATACCGTTCACGCCTAAGGACAAGAGGAACCTCATGGGACTCTTCGTCGCCAGGAACGACGGTGATCATTACGGCGAGCTGATACTGTATCAGATGCCGAAGAGCAAGGTCGTATACGGACCGATGCAGATAGAGGCCCAGATCGACCAGAACACTGAGATTTCCAAGGAGTTCTCACTCTGGAATTCATCGGGATCGCAGTACAGTCGAGGAAACATGTTCATCGTTCCGATAGAGGATTCACTTCTCTATATCGAGCCGGTATATCTGGAAGCGACGAATTCCAGCATACCTGAGGTCAAGAGAGTTATAGTGGCGTACGGAGACAGGATAGCTTATGAACCGACGCTCGCAGAAGCGCTCAATTCACTGTTCGGAGAGGACAGCGTTCTGCCGTCAGACAGTACTGAAACGGGCGGAGGCTCGGATCAGGCAGCAGAATCTGAGGGCGGCGACGATCAGGAAATGAGCCAGACGGAGATCATAAGCAACGCTCAGGAGGCGTTCGATAACGCTCAGAGCGCCGCTCAGGACGGCGACTGGGCAGGATACGGCGAGTACATCAACGAGCTTGAGCAGTATCTGAACATGTTAAGTGAATAACCGTAAATAACTTCAGAACATTCCCCCTGCCGCGCCGGCTGTAAGGGAATGTTCTGTCGTGTTTTCATAAATTATCTGTTAAGTAAAAGCTGAAGGAGACAATAAATGCTATCGTATGACCTTGACAAAATGCTATACGTTATACCTGCCGACAAGCACGATCCGCAAGAGATAAAGGAGCTGCTGGAGGCGCATCCTGAGGTGAAGTTCGTTTCCCTCATGGGCATCGACATCGGCGGACACGATACCGACGAGAAGATCCCCGTGGAGGAATTCATCGCCGATATGGACAAGTTTCTCACCAGCGGCGTGCAGACCGACGGCTCCAGCGTAGTGCTGCCCAAGATCGCCAAGCTGAACAACGCCAAGGTGGACATCATCCCGGATCTGACGGTCAACTGGTTCATCGACCATAATTTCAACTATCCCGACTACGAGACGGGACTGCCGGTAGGCACGCTGAGGATACCGTCGTCGCTGGTTCACAACGATTCCGCCAGAGTAGGCTCCAGGGTCATACTGAGAGATGCGATACAGAATTTCAACGAGGACCTCATGGAGCTCATGAGGGCGAACCCATATGTGTTCAAATACCTCGATATAGACGGTGTAGACGACATAGACAGGATAGAGGTGACAGCCGCTACGGAGCTGGAATTCTGGGTGAAGACGCCTGATGACGATGCGGACCGCGAGCAGCTTTCCACGGCTCAGATGCTGAAGGAGCAGTACTGGAAGCGAACGACGGGCCCTGTGAGAACGGCTCTCGAGGAAGTGATGATGGTGCTTCAGAAGTACGGCTTCGAGATGGAGATGGGCCATAAGGAGGTCGGCGGCGTCAAAGCCAAGCTGGGCAATTCAGGCAATTACGACCACGTCATGGAGCAGCTGGAGATCGACTGGAAGTTCTCGTCAGCCGTACAGGCGGCGGACAATGAGAATCAGATAAAGTACGTGGTGAGAGATATATTCAGGACGTACGGTCTGGAAGTGACGTTCATGGCCAAGCCGGTGGAGGGCGTGGCCGGAAACGGAGAGCACACCCACATGGGCGTAGCGGCCAGGCTCAAGGACGGCAGGAGAGTCAACCTCTTCTCGCCTGTAGATATGAAAAAGGAGTTCCTGAGCCCGATCGGCTTCGGAGCGCTGATGGGTCTGCTCAAGAACTACGACGTGATAAATCCGTTCGTCAGCTCGACCAACGATTCGCTCAACAGGCTGAAGCCGGGCTATGAGGCACCTGTCTGCACGGTGACCTCGCTGGGACACAGCGCGGAGATGCCTTCGAGAAACAGGACGGTGCTGGTAGGACTGGTGAGAGATCTGGGCAATACCCTGGCGACCAGGTTCGAGCTGCGATCGCCGAATCCGAAGAGCAACACGTATCTCGTGCTGGCGGCTTCGTATATGGCGATGCTGGACGGTATCAAGGAAGCCCTGGAACACGGCAAGACGCCGGAGGAGCTGGAACGCTCGATCTCCAAGGAATACGGCCAGGAGGATTTCTACCTCGATAAGGACAGGATATACAGGAGCGAAAAGGATGTGTTTGACGAATATACGGCGGAGGAACGCGACAAGCTCTTCGGCAGAGCGCCGCGCACCGTATGGGAGAACATCAAGGCCTTTGACAGATACGCCGACAAGCTGGAGATATTCAAGCGCGACGACGTCATGGACGACGTTACGCTGGGATCGTACAGAGAGGCGATCAGAGCGCAGTGGGCGACGGAGCTGCACGACAGGATCATCCCGGACACGATGGATTTCGTCAGAGCGTGCTGCAAGGCGCACGACGATATGGACTGCGTGGATTACGACAGACATTACTGGGAGAAGATACAGCGCCTCAGAAACTACCTCGGACGCGATACGCTCGACAGGTACTGCCTGCTCACCAGGATCAAGCAGGCGCTGGACAGCGGCGATTACGACGGAGCCTCTGACATGCAGATAGAGATGCAGCAGAAGGTCGAGGAGCTGACAAACCTTTACATAATATACAAAAAGAATTTGTTTTAAAGAACGACGGAGGAGAGGGAAATGTTAGACATCAAAAGGATCAGAGATGATTTTGATAACGTGAAAAAAGCTGTCGAATCCAGAGGGCAGGGCGATTTCGGCATCGACAACGTGCTGGCGCTGGACAAGAAGAGGAGAGCGCTGCTGGCCGAGGTGGAGCAGATGAAAAACAGGCAGAGCGTGTCCTCAAGGCAGATACCGGTCATGAAAAAGGAAGGCAGGGACACGACGGAGCTGATGGCGGAGATGAAGAAGCTGTCAGAGGAGATAAAGGTTCTCGACGGCCAGGTGAGCCAGGTCGAGGCTGATCTGCGCGATGCGCTTCTCAACGTGCCGAACACCCCGTATAAGGATGTTCAGGTGGGCGCCGACGACAGCGCCAATGTGGAGCTGAGAAAGTGGGGCGAGCCGCGAAAGTTCGACTTTGAACAGAAGGCGCACTGGGATGTAGGCGCTGATCTGGATATCCTGGATTTCGAGAGAGCGGCCAAGATCGCCGGCACCAGATTCACGGTCTACAAGGGCTTGGGCGCGCGCCTCGAAAGATCGGTCATAAACTTCATGCTCAACCTGCATACGGAGGAGCACGGATTCACGGAGATCCTGCCGCCGTTCATGGTAAACAGAGACGCCATGATCGGCACGGGACAGCTGCCGAAGTTCGAGGACGACATGTTCCACGTGCCGGCCAAGGATTTCTTCCTCATCCCGACGGCCGAGGTGCCGGTGACGAACCTGAGGATGAACGAGATCATGGACGAGTCCGAGCTGCCTGTATATTACACGGCGTACACCCCTTGCTTCAGGAAGGAAGCGGGCTCCGCCGGCAGAGATACGAGAGGGCTCATCCGACAGCACCAGTTCAACAAGGTGGAGCTGGTGAAGTTCGTGAAGCCGGAGACGTCGTACGACGAGCTGGAATCGCTGACGAGAGCAGCCGAGGAAGTACTGCAGAGGCTGGAGATCCCTTACAGGGTCGTAAGGCTTTCCACGGGCGATCTGGGCTTCTCATCGGCGATGACGTACGATATAGAGGTGTGGATGCCGAGCTACGGCAGATACGTTGAGATATCCTCCTGCAGCAACTTTGAGAGTTATCAGGCCAGGAGAGGCAACATCAGATTCAGACCTGCCGAAAAGGGCAAGCCTGAATTCGTGCACACGCTCAACGGCTCAGGGCTGGCAGTAGGCAGGACGGTGGCCGCCATCCTGGAAAACTACCAGCAGGCTGACGGTTCGGTGATCATACCGGAGGCTCTCAGGCCGTACATGGGCGTTGACAGGATAGAGAAAAAATAAGCTCAGGCGGGGCGTGCAGCGCATGAAATGAAGATCTGCGCGCAAAATCATCAAGGAGAAGAAGTAACAATGGATACGATAATAATCGCTGCCGTGTTCGTGGTCTATCTGCTGGTCATGGTAGCTATAGGAATGAAGTACTACAACAAAGAGGACGACATGTCCGAATACATACTCGGCGGCAGGAAGCTGCCGCCTATCGCCGTAGCGATGTCGGCGCAGGCCTCCGATATGAGCGGATGGCTGCTGACGGGCCTGCCGGGACTGGCGTACATCCTGTATGCCGGTACGTCGGAAGCCATATGGACGGCGATCGGTCTGGCTCTTGGTACATACCTCAACTGGCTGTTCGTCGCCAGGAGACTGAGGAAGTATACGCAGGTCGCAGGCAATGCCCTGACGCTGCCCGACTTTTTTGAAAACAGGTTCAGAGACAAGCTGCACATCCTGAGGATGGTGGCCGGTGTGTTCACGGTGATATTCTTCCTCGTATACACGTCGTCGCAGCTCGTGGCCGGCGGTAAGCTCTTTACCACGGTATTCGACATGAACTACACTCTGGGCATGGTGATCGTAGCCATAATCGTACTGGCGTATACGGCGACGGGCGGATTCACGGCCGTGTGCTGGACGGACACCATACAGGGAATAATCATGTTCTTCGCGCTGCTGATCGTGCCTGTAGTAGCCTGCTTCCACGTCGGCGGACCTGAAGCGGTAGCGATGAAGCTGTCGGAGATAACGACCGAGACGCTGGGCTTTTTCCCGAAGACTGAGAGCGGAGCCATAGACAGCCTGCTGCTTGCTTCGGCGCTCGGCTGGGGCCTCGGATACTTCGGACAGCCGCACATACTCGTGCGTTTCATGGCCGTGGAAAATTCCGCGATGATCAGGACGTCGAGAAGAATGGCGATGGTATGGGTAATACTCACGCTTTCGGCGGCTGTGTGCGTCGGCATCGTGGGCAAGGCCTTCATGCCTGACCTGGCCGACGGCGAGACAGTTTACATGGAGATGATAGACGCGCTCTTCAACCCTGTCGTTGCGGGAGTGCTGCTGATAGCGATACTGGCGGCGACGATGAGTACGGCCAGCTCGCAGCTGCTGGTAACGGCGTCATCGGTTTCCAGGGATATATACGCGATACTTTTCAAGAAGGATCCTGAGGACAAGCAGCTCGTATGGGTCAGCAGAGTGGCGGTATTCATGGTATCGGTGATAGCCATATTCCTCGGTCTGGATCCGGAAAGCTCGATCTTCAACCTCGTGTCGTGCGCATGGGGCGGCATCGGCGCTACGTTCGGGCCGCTGATCCTCTTCTCGCTCTTCTGGAAGAGGATGACGCTGCCGGGAGCCATAGCCGGCATGATCGTCGGCGGCGTGACCGACCTGCTCTGGTACAATCTGTCGGGCGGCATCTTCGATATATACGAGATAATACCGGGCTTCATCTTCTCATCGCTGGCGATAATCGTGTTCAGCCTGCTGACGAAGCCGTCAGAGGAGATAGTCAAGGAGTTTGAGTCGGTAAAGGACGCGAAGATATGAGGCTGAGGCCGTAAGACGGCGGACGGCGAGACAAAGCCATGCCGATGGCGAGACAAAGCGCATGACGGCAGACGGCGGCAGCAGGCCATATGGCAGGCGTGCAGTTGAAAGGAGACATTATAATGATAGCAGACAAGATGAAACCGCTGATGGCCAACAATTCGGCCATCAGGACGATGTTTGAAGAGGGAGATAAGCTGAGAGCCCAGTACGGGGCTGAGAACGTCTTTGACTTCAGCCTCGGCAATCCCGACGCTCCCGTTCCCGATGAGATCAAACAGGCGGTCATAGATATAATGAACGAGGAGGATCCGGGGGTGCTTCACGGATACATGAGCAACGCCGGCTTTGAGGACGTGAGAGAAGCGATAGCGAAGTCGCTCAACAGGCGGTTCGGCACCAGCTTCGGCAGCGGCAACATCCTGATGACGGTGGGCGCAGCCAGCGGACTCAACGTAGCCCTCAAGACCATACTCACTCCGGGCGAGGAGGTCGTGATATTCGCGCCGTACTTCCTGGAGTACAACTGGTATGTGGATAACTACGACGGCAAGGTCGTGCAGGCGCCTACGGACAGGAAAAATTTCTATCCGGACATGGAAGCCTTCGAGAAGCTGATCGGAGAGAAGACAAGAGCGGTCATCATCAATAACCCGAACAATCCGACGGGCGTGATCTACGACGAGGACACGATAAAGCGTATCGCCGATATACTATATAAGAAGCAGCAGGAGCTGGGCAGGACGATATTCCTCATTTCCGACGAACCGTACAGGGAGCTGGCCTACGGCGGCGTCGAGGTTCCTTATGTGACGAAGTACTACGATAACACGATCGTCGCCTATTCGTACAGCAAATCGCTGTCCATACCGGGTGAGAGGATCGGTTATCTGGTGATACCTTCGGAGCTGGAGGACAGCGAGTTCGTATTCGACACGGCTGCGAACGCCAACAGGATCATAGGCTGCGTCAACGCGCCGTCGCTGCAGCAGAAGGTGATCGGCCGCTGCGTCGATGTGCAGGTGGATCTCGATTATTACGACAGGAACAGGACGGCGCTCTATGAAGGGCTCAAATCGTGCGGATTCGACTGCGTGAAGCCGCAGGGCGCGTTTTATATGTTCCTCAAGTCGCCGGTCGAGGACGAAAATCTGTTCTGTGCGGCAGCCAAGAAGTACAACATACTGATGGTGCCGGGAACGGCCTTTGCCTGCCCGGGATACGTGCGTCTCGCGTATTGCGTATCGCATGAAACCATAGTGAATTCAATGGATGGCTTTAAGAAGCTGGCCGCGGAATACGGCCTGGCGTAGAGCCTGAGCAGCGCCGCGCGCGGCGCAGTATACATATTTATAAGGAAAAGAGCATCTGAGGGGGGCGCGAACAGAAATTGAAGTTTCTGTGAAGAAAGCCCCCCTTTTCTTTTAAGAAAAGAAAGCATCCTGTATAATATACGGGTATTAAGTTGTACGACGTTATTTCAACAGAAAGGAAACTATGATTACAGATTTAAGGAATTACAAGAAATTGCTTGCGGCTGGAGCGGCAGTTGTAATTCTGGCAGTCGCGTCAGTGGTTGTCCTGAATTTCACGAAGCCATATGCGGTATACGCGGATGGAACGAAGGTTGAAGATCCGTATGTCGTAAAAGCCGGCGGTGATGAGCTCTTCCTGGTAGAGGATGCCGAGACGGCTGAGAGAGTCATCGAGACCGTACTGCAGGAGTATACGCCTGAGGGCGCTCAGGTGAATTCGATAACGGTGGATAAGAAGCTGAGCACGGAGGAGGGCGAGCTGAAACGCGGTGAAGAAGCCCCGACGGTGCTCACGGAGGATGAAGCCGTAAACTACGTTCTTGAGGAGAACAACGCCGAGGAGCCGCTTTTCTCAGTGACCATCAATGCTGAGATCGGTTCGGTGGAGAGCGTCGAGGCGGGAACGGAGTATGAGGAGAGCGATGACCTTTACAAGGGTCAGAGCGAAGTCAAGAGCGAGGGCTCGGACGGAGATCAGATCGTTACCAACGAGATCACCAGCGTCAACGGCGCCATACTGACGTCGGAGGTTATAGATACGGCGGTCATCAATGAGGCTGTAGACGCGGTCGTTTACAAGGGCACCAAGGAAAGGCCGAAGCAAACGGCGCCGTCAGCGGCATCGCTGGGCGGCGAGGTCCTGGGAAGCGGCAGCGGAGCGTCGGTGGCTAATTTCGCACTCCAGTTCGTCGGCAATCCTTACGTTTACGGAGGAACCAGCCTCACGAACGGAGCTGACTGTTCGGGATTCGTGCAGAGCGTATACGCTCACTTCGGTATATCGCTTCCGAGAGTGGCGCAGTCCACGTGCGGCAAGGGAGTGTCGTACAGTGAAGCGCAGCCGGGCGATATCATCTGTTATCCCGGCCACGTGGCCATATACATCGGCGGAGGAAACATAGTCCACGCCTCCAACCCGCGCAACGGTATCATCGTTTCCACGGCTAAGAGCTGCGGTCCCATAACGACGGTCAGAAGGATAGTGGAGTGACAGAGCGATCGGCTGATCGCAGAGCGGAGACCTGCGGCGCAGGAAATCCGCGAATATAGAATACAATAGGATACGATAATGAACATGATAACTGCTCACTGCGGCGTCAGACCCGCAGGTGGGCAGTTTTTATTTGCGATCGGTTGACTTTACGGGGGAGGGGTATTGTATAATGAAACGGAATTATACAGTGGACTTTATATTCAAAGCAAACAGGTCAATCATTATATGTAAAATCAAGGAGGAAAATGATGAAAAAGAGAAGGAAAG
>CASESB010000003.1 GCA_949290475.1 uncultured Bacillota bacterium | reverse complement strand
CAACTTTTCTAATTTGTCAACATTCTAAGCATTTTTTTATTTTTTAAGGGCAACAGCATCGCGTCGCACAGCCCGTCTCACCACAGAAAATCATCTTTTTTCATATAATATCAAAGATATCAGTGCATTTTCCCCCACTTAAGCGCCGTATTACAGCAACAGCCCCTATGATCTTTTGCCCTTAATAATACGATTTACAGCTATTTTGTGCAATTCAACTGGTAAATAATCCCAAATTAAAAGCCTGCGCATCAAATGAGATCGCAGGCTTTACTATTGGAGCGGATGATGGGAATCGAACCCACAACTTCAGCTTGGGAAGCTGAGGTTTTGCCACTAAACTACATCCGCAAATCCACGGTATTACGGTATAAAGTATATCATCACCGCCGCGGTTTGTAAACACCCCGGACATGTGATAAAATTTAGTAAACGCAACAGCAGAACACCAGGAGGAAAATATGAAATACAACAGATTAGGCAGCACGAACATGTACGTTTCACCAGTAGCCTTCGGAGTGCTCACCATGGGCAACACACAGCTCGATCTTCCCCTGCAGGAGGGCGCGGAGCTGATAAAATACGCCATGTCAAGAGGCATCAACTTCTTCGATACGGCGCAGTACTACAGGACATATCCTTACCTCAGAGAGGCTCTCAAAGACGTGGATATGTCAAAGGATGCCAAGGACAGGCCGATAATCTGCACGAAGAGCCTCGACTTGTCATATGAGGAGATGGAGTTTGCCATCGAAGAAGCCATGCGCGACATGGATCTGGAATACGTAGATATCTTCCTGCTTCACGAGGTGCGCCAGGATCCCGACTGGGAATCGCGCCGCGGAGCATGGCAGTGTCTCATCGACTACAAGGCGAAGGGCGTCATCGGCGCCATCGGCGTATCCACTCATCACGTGGACGTCGTCGAAAGGATGGCGGGCGTTGCCGAATGCGACGTCGTCTTCCCTCTCATAAACTACGCTGGCCTCGGTATAAGAAAAGGCGCGGAGCACGGCACTCCGGAAGAGATGAAGGCCGCTATCGAAAAATGCGCCGCAGCCGGCAAGGGACTGTTCGCGATGAAAGCCTTCGGCGGCGGAAACCTCACGGGCACATACCTCAAAGCCCTGAACTACGTTTCCTCAATCGACGGCATAGACTCCATCATGGTCGGCATCGGCAAGAAAGAAGAGATCGACAATCTCGTGGATTTTGCCGAAGGAAAGCTCGCTGCGGACTTTCAGCCCGATGTCAGCAAGAAAAAAATCCGCATCGACCCCGGCGACTGCGAGGGATGCGGAACATGCATCGAAAGATGCCCTAACAAGGCTATATTCAGAAATGATGACGGCATCGCCGTGGTGAACCACGACATATGCCTGACCTGCGGCTACTGCGCGCCTGTCTGTCCAGTAAGGGCTATCATCATGTTCTGATATCGCCCGTGCTCTCCAATATTATATATACCTATACTTCCGCGATGACCTCTATCTCGCAGAGAGCATCCTTTGGCAGGCTTTTGACCGCCACGCACGATCTGGCCGGTTTTTCGGTGAAGTACTTCGCATACACCTCGTTGAAAGCCGCGAAATCGGCCATATCTGCCAGGAAACACATGGTCTTGACAACTCTGTCGGCACTCGTTCCCGCCGCCTCCAAAACCGCGATCACGTTCCTTATCGCCCTGTCGGCCTGCACGGTGATATCTCCCTCTACCAGAACGCCGCTCTCAGGGTCGAGCGGTATCTGCCCGGACGTGTATACCATGCCGCCTGTAACTGCTGCCTGTGAGTAAGGCCCTACCGCTGCGGGCGCTTTTTCAGTGTGAATCTTCTTCATTATTTTCTCCTTTCGCTTGTAAATTTTTTTATCTGTCTGCTTTTACTATGCTTTTACTATGAAACCGCCGCCGACCACCAGGCCGCCGCTGTAAAAAACTATGGACTGACCCGGCGTCGCCGCCCTCTGCGGTTCATCGAACACCGCTCTTATCCTGCCGCCGTCTGTGAGCTGCGCCTTGACGGCAGCCGGTCTGGCCGCGTATCTTATCTTGGCCGTCACGTTGTCGCCTGTCAGCAGCGCCTCGTCGACTATCACGTTGTCTTCCGAATATATCTCGCGGCTGAAAAGATCTTCGTTATCGCCCAGCTGCACGTTGCCGTTCTCTCCGTCGATATCGACGACGAAGGCCGGCTTTCCCAGCGCGATGCCCAGACCCTTGCGCTGCCCTATCGTGTAGCTGAGGATCCCGTCGTGATCGCCGAGCACCCTGCCCTCCGCATCGACGAAATGACCCTTCCTGCTGTTGACGCCGCGCCGTCTGAGGAATTCCTTGTAATCCTCGCCGTCGCCGATAAAGCATATCTCCTGGCTGTCCTTCACCTCGCTGTTTCCCATCGCTCTGGCTCTCGCCAGCTCCCTGACCTGCGTCTTGTCCTCCATATCGCTCAGCGGCAGCAGGAGTCTGGATATCGTCTCCTGGTCAAGTCTGTAGAGCATATACGACTGATCCTTGCGGACGCTGGCCGCCGCGGCCACGTACCATTTTCCCGAAACCTCGTCGAACCTTACGGAAGCGTAATGGCCTGTGGCTATGTACCCGGCGCCCAGCTCATCCGCCGCCTCAAGCAGCGTCCTGAACTTGACTGACGGGTTGCAGACTATACATGGGTTAGGCGTTCTGCCGGCGGCGTACGCACGACAGAAGTCATCGATGACGATACGCTCGAAGCTGTCCGCCGCGTCACGGTATACGAAGTCGATACCGAGCTCCTTCGCCGCTTTTTCAGCCTTTTGCCGTCCTTCTCCCGAAGCGGCCGCCTGCGCTGTCACGTCGAAGTACAGTCCCGTCACCTCGTAGCCCTTTTCGAGCAACAGCAAAGCGGCGGCCGTGCTGTCCACGCCGCCGCTCAGTCCGAGAACGACTTTATTCTTCTTCGATATCATGGTGATGATCCTCTTCGGCGTTAGGATCGAAGCCCTCAAGACCTGCATATGTCTTGCCGTGCTTCTGCGCGTAATCGTATATCGCCGCCTTGATAGCGTGCTCCGCCAGCACCGAACAGTGTATCTTCACTGCCGGAAGTCCTCCCAGCTCCTCAACAATCTTCTTATTTGAAAGCTCGAGCGCCTCCTCCACCGTCATGCCGATTATCATATCCGTAGCCATGCTTGACGACGCTATCGCGCTGCCGCATCCGAATGTCTTGAATTTAGCGTCCGTTATCCTATCGTTATCATCCACCTTGATGGATATCTGCATCATGTCGCCGCATACAGGGCTTCCGTATGTGCCCAGTCCGTCAGCGTTCTCTATCTCACCTACGTTGTGCGGATTCATGAAATGCTCCATTACCTTATCATTGTACAGTGCCATGATCCTACCATCCTTCCTGCCCCGTTACCGGTGACAATTCTCTCAGTCTGTCGACGATCTTCGTCAGTGCGTCGACGACGTAATCTATATCTTCCTTAGTAGTAAAGTCTCCCAGCGTAAACCTTACCGTGCCGTTCATCTTGGTGATGGAAACGCCTATGGCGTCCAGCACGTGTGAAGGCACGAGCGACTTCGACGAGCATGCTGAGCCAGTCGATACGCTGATCCCGTAGGCATCCAGCATCAGCAGGATCGCCTCTCCCTCTATGTAGTCGAAGGATATGTTGAGGTTCCCCGGATGCCGCCTGCCGCTCTTGTCAAGCGCCGGTCCGTTGAGCTGCACGCCGCTGATGTTCTTCTGTATCTGCTGCCAGAAGTAATCCCTCAGCCCGCTCAGATGCTCCATATGCTCCGCGAGATGTCTTCCCGCCAGCTCCGCAGCCTTGCCGAAGCCCACGATACCGGCCATGTTCTCAGTTCCGGCTCTGCGCTTGTTTTCCTGCGCGCCGCCGTGCATGAAATTCGATATCCGCAGGCCTTTTCTGATGTAGAGCGCGCCTACTCCCTTAGGACCGTAGATCTTATGCGCCGATACCGAGAGAAAATCGATTCCCAGCTCCTTTACGTCTACGGGGATATTTCCCAGCGCCTGCACGGCGTCCGTGTGGAAAAGCGCTCCTCCGGCCTTTGCCACGGCGGCCAGCTCCTTTATCGGCTCCACGGTACCGATCTCGTTGTTGACCATCATGATGCTGACGAGTATCGTATCGTCCCGCATGGCCTTCTTAAGCGTATCCGCAGAGACGAAGCCTTCGCCGTCCGTATCGAGATACGTCACCTCAAATCCGTGCTTCTCAAGATATTCACACGTGTGAAGTATGGCGTGATGCTCTATCCTGCTTGTTATTATATGCCTGCCCTTGTCCTTCAGGGAATCTGCGACGCCCTCCAGCACCCAGTTGTCAGCTTCGGTGCCGCAGGATGTGAAGAAAATCTCCCCGGGTTCGGCGTTTATGAGCGCTGCGATACGCCCCCTTGCTTCATCAAGTCCGGCCTTTGCCTCCAGTCCCTTCGTGTAGAGGCTGGAAGGATTGCCGTATATTTCGGTGTAGTAAGGCAGCATCTCCTTAACGACCTCTTCCCTCACGGGCGTTGTTGCCGCATAATCGAGATATACCTGTTTCATGATCTGCCTCCTTCTGTATAATCATGTTTTCTTTTATGATTTTATATTATACCATTTTGATGAAGATTGCAATAGCTTTCGACAAGAAAAATCAAATTTTCCTACTTTTTTAATAGGTTTTTAGCCGTATGGCAAAAAAACAGACGGGAATCCCTGTCCTCAGACCGTCCCGCCGCTTCTTACATCAGTGTTTGACGCGTTTGCTCTCTATTTCCGCCAGCTCCTCCTCCGACAGATCCTCTACGAACTTCACTCTGTCGAGATGGCTGCGAAAATGCTCTCTGAACTTCTCGATATATTCCTTTCTCAGCTGCTCCTGTTCGCGCTTTTCCTCGTCGGTAAGTCCCTCGCTCTTTGCCTTTCGCGCCAGCTGATTTATCCTCTCTATCTTTTCCTTCTTTAACATCGCTACCTCCATATCACATGCTTATATTAGCCGACCGTCAGGCGTATGTCAATGCCCGACCGTCAGGCGGCGAAAAAAGTCGGCCCATCGTAATGACTTTTATACGGGCTTGTGCTAAAATATTAATAATTGGCATGGACCAGGAGGACTTAAGATATGAAAAACATAGTCATCACAGGCATGGGGGCTGTGACTCCCATAGGTATAGGTGTCGCCGATTACTGGCAGGGCATCCTCGACATGAAGTGCGGTATCAGGAAGATAACGCGATTTCACGACGACGATGTTCCCATCACCATCGCCGGCGAGGTGGACGGCTTCGATCCGCGGGATTATATGTCACCCAAGCTGGCAAAGGAGACCGGCACCTTCATACAGTATGCCTTCGCATCCGCCAGAGAAGCGATAGAGCAGAGCCGCATAGATATAGATGCAGAGCCTGAACGCATAGGAATAGTAATGGCCACGGCGCTCAACGGCACTACGGAGATCACTGAAACCGAGAAGGCCTACAGCGTTGACGGCAAAAAGAAGGTCAGCCCGCGCTTCCTGCCTAAGATACTCGGCAACCTGGGCGCCGCTCAGATCGCCATATCCTACGGCATACACGGACCGAGCTTCACCGTGAGCACAGCCTGTTCCTCAGGCGGCGACGCTATATGCGTAGCGGCCATGCTGCTTAATTCAGGCGAAGCAGACGTCATGCTGGTGGCCGGCGGCGAAAGCGCTCACTGCCCTGTCATCATGTCCACGCTCGCTCAGGCGAAGGCCCTTTCTAAAAACCCTGATCCGCTTACGGCCTGCAGGCCTTTTGACGCCGACAGAGACGGTTTCGTGATGGGTGAAGGCGGCGGCGCTCTCATCCTCGAAACGGAAGAACACGCCAAAGCGCGAGGCGCCGATATCATCTGCAGTCTGGCCGGCTGGGGCAACAACACCGACGCATACCACGTCACATCACCGAGACCTGACGGCAGCGGCGCGGTCAAATGTATGCAGGACGCGCTTAAAAAAGCCGGCATGGCTCCGGAGGATATAGATTACATCAACGCCCACGGAACATCGACACCTGTAGGCGACCCTATCGAGGTAAAAGCCATCCAGACGCTCTTCGGGCGCACGGATTTCGAGGCGCCGATGACGGAGGATATCAGGGCAAAGATCCCGCCGGTGAGCTCCACCAAGGGCAATACGGGCCACCTGATGGGCGCAGGCGGCATCACCGAGATCATAGCCTGCATCAAGGCCATAGAGACCGGCATCATTCCGCCGACGCTGAATTTCATGACGCCGGATCCTCAGTGCGATCTGGATTTCGTCGGCGAGGGTCCGCGCAAAGCCGATATCAACGCGGCGATGTCAAACGCCCTCGGCTTCGGCGGTCAGAATTCGAGCATAATCGTCAAGCGTTATGAGAAATAAGCGTGAAGTCACGCTTACCATAAAATTTGAATTTTATATCTGCTTGTTAATATTTGTTGATTTACTGCAATCTTTAACAAAACAGAGACTTTTCAGGCTCCGTAGCAGCGACCATTTGTTAATATATCTCCATTTTCCTGATAAATTAACAAGTTTTCGCTCTGTCGGAGCCTGTTTAGTGTTAAAAAACGGGTTGATATCATTCTTTATTATCAACTGCCCTTTGCGCAGAACGTCTGCAGAGCCGATAATTGTTAAAATTTCAATCCTATTGATCATTTTTAACAACCGCGCCGCAAGCATAATAAAAAATACGGGGCCGGCCGTTACGGCAGCAGTCCCGCATCTGTACTGAAACAAATCAAAAGCTGTTTTACTGTCTCGGGAACCTTACTATCATCTTTGTTCCCACGCCTTCGGCGCTCTCCACCTCTATGGTGCCTCCCATATGCGATATGGCGTGCTTGACGATGGAAAGCCCCAGCCCTGTCCCGTCTATCTTCTGACAGTGGCTCTCGTCTATCCTGAAAAAGCGCTCGAATATCCTGTCTCTGTATTCGTATGGTATTCCTATTCCCGTATCCTCGACCGTAAGCGTTACGCCTTCGCTGAGATCGTTTACGGAAATTATCACCGATCCGTTCTCCCTGTTGTACTTGATGGCGTTCTCACAGAGATTGTAGACTATCTCGTCACACAGCGACGGTATGCCGTTGACAAAGGCATGTCCGCCTTCGAGATACATCTTTATACCGTGCTCTTCCGACATGTGCGTAAGGCGGTCGATGACGTTCTTTGCTATCTCGAAGAGATCCGTTTTGCAGAACTCCTCAGGAGATGAATTTTCATCCAGTCTAGACAGCTTGATGATGTCGTCTATCAGGCTGATCATTCTCCCCGATTCGTCCTTGATGTTCTGGGCAAAGCCTGCTATGTCGGCCTGCTTTACTATGCCCTCCGCCATCATGTCGGACACTCCGTATATGGTGGTGAGCGGCGTTTTCAGCTCGTGCGACACGTTCGACGTGAACTCGCGGCGCAGCTTCTCCCGCTGCTCCTTCTCGGTAACGTCTACGATCATGATGACTGCGCCTACGATCTCCGATTTTTCAAGGACAGGATTAGCCATGATATTGTAAAACTTGTTCTTCATCTCAAGCGGCTGCTGGTTGTGTATGCCCTTGAGTGCCTTTTCTATGGCTGTCCTGAAGCCCTCGCTCCTGTTGAGCTCAAACGCCGTATGCGGATGCTCGATCCCCGGATCGCCAAGTATGTCGATGATGGCCGTATTGTAGGCCAGGATCTCCATCTTCCTGTCGATCATCAGGAAGCCTTCGCTCATGTTCTCGGTGATGGCGATGAATTCCTTCTGCCGGCGCTGCATTTCGGAAAGCTGCGCGTTGATATGTCTGTTCTGGCTTCTGATCTTCTCCATCAGCGGCGAAAGCTCGTAGTACGGCTCCTCCGTCTCCATGTTGTTCAGATCCATACCGTTTATCGGCTCGACGATCTTCCTCGCCAGCAGCCTCGATATGAACGCGGAGATGATGATGGCGATGATGACTATGACGATGAACGGACCTATCACGCCCTTCAGCAGCAGCGCGACCATGCTCTGCTCCTGAGCTATCCTCAGCACGTTGCCGTCATCGAGCTGCATCGCATAGTATATAGTTCTCGTGGAAAGCGTATCGGAATACCTCACGGCGAAGGAATCTCCGTCCTCCATCGCTTCGGCGATCTCCTCTCTCTGCGCATGGTTGTCCATGGCGTCCGCATCCTCGACGGAATCGAACAACACCGTTCCGTCAGACGCTACGAGAGTTATCCTGTTGTCCGTATGACCCATTCTTTCCAGGAAACCGTCGTCCTCCTGGACCTCGGTCGATATTATCGCAGCCTCTTCCTTCAGCTCGCTTTCGATGATGTCCCCGAAGTATCCGTAAAGCACGAAGGATACGCACAGGAAGCACACCACTATGGCGATCACGGAAGCGGCGAAAATGCTCTTAAAAATCTTTTTAGTCATTGCTGCCTCCTATCTTGTAGCCCAGGCCTCTGACGGTCTGGATCAGCTTGCCGGCGCTTCCGAGCTTGGAACGCAGCGTACGTATATGGACATCCACGGTCCTGTTCTCACCGTCGAACTCGTAGCCCCATATTTTCGTCAGTATCTCGTCTCTCGTCATCACTACGCCTTCGTTCTTGAAGAGGATACAGAGCAGCTCGAACTCCTTTAAGGTTAACGTAACATCTTTATTATCAACCTTTATTATGTGCTTTGACGGACAGAGGTAAAGGTTGTCGCGCCTGTACTCCTCCGGCTCGTCACTTTTGCCCGCTCTTCTGAGCAGCGCTTTGATCCTCGATATCAGCTCCATGGTGCCAAACGGCTTGGAAACGTAATCGTCGGCTCCGCTGTCGAGTCCCATGACCTTGTCATACTCCGTGCCCTTGGCGGTCAGCATTATGACCGGCAGCAGCTTCGTTGCGTTGTTGCCCCTTATCTTCTTGAGTATGGAGATGCCGTCTTCTCCGGGCAGCATGATGTCGAGCAGCAGCAGATCAGGCTGCCTGTTCTTCATCGCTTCCCAGAAGGCATCGGGATGATCGAAGCCCTCCGCTTCGAGGCCTGTATTGTTCAGGGCGTATATGACGAAGTTCCTTATGTTGTTGTCATCCTCAAGAAAATATATCATGACTTATCCTTCTCACTGTTCCTTTCAGTTCTCTCGTCGTTTGCGACGTGCTCCCCCGTGATGGAAAACACCACCCACTCAGCTATGTTCACAGCGTGATCGCTGATCCTTTCGAGGTACTTGGCGATCATCAGTATGTCTACGAAGTATTCGCCGCACGACTTGTCGGCGGCTACGGCCTCTATCAGATCGGCCTTTACCTTATCGAAAAGCTCGTCGACCTTATCGTCCGTTTTCATGACCTTGTTGGCCAGCTCTATATCCCTTCTCACGAACGAATCGACACTCTCGGTCACCATCTGTATCGCGGTCTCCGACATTATGCTGATGTGATCCTGGTTGAAGCCGCACTTGTCCGGGTTTATGAACCTGGTTATCTCGGCGATGTCCGAGGCTTGATCTCCGATCCTCTCCATGTCCGATATCATCTTCAGCGCTGAGGATATGAGCCTGAGATCCTTGGCTACCGGCTGCTGCTGCAGCAGGAGCTTGAGGCATGCGCTCTCGATCTCCCTCTCCCTGTCGTCTATCACCTCGTCGGCGCTGAAGGCCTTTTCTCTCATCTCGCTGCTGCCCGTTTCCAGAGCCTTTACAGCATAAGTTATCGCCTCTTCGCAAAGCGCGCCCATATCTATGAGCATCACATTCAGTTTTTCAAGCTGTTCATCAAATCTAACACGCATCAGCCAAACCTCCCCGTAATATAGTCTTCGGTCCTCTTGTCCTCCGGCATCGAGAAGAGCTTCTCCGTTTCATTAAATTCTACCATATCTCCCAGGAGGAAAAAAGCCGTTTTGTCCGAGATTCTGGCAGCCTGCTGCATGTTGTGGGTAACGATGATGATCGTGTACCTGTCCTTCAGCTCTATAGCCAGATCCTCTATCTTCGATGTGGATATAGGGTCGAGAGCCGACGTAGGCTCATCCATGAGTATGACCTCCGGCTCCACCGCCAGCGCTCTGGCTATGCACAGACGCTGCTGCTGGCCTCCGGAAAGCCCCAGCGCGCTCTTATTGAGCCTGTCCTTGACCTCATCCCAGATCGCGACGTCGCGCAGCGATTTTTCCACTATCTCGTTGAGCCTGGCCTTGGAGCGTACGCCGTGCGTTCTCGGACCGTATGCGATGTTATCGAAGATGCTCATCGGGAACGGATTAGGCTTCTGAAAGACCATGCCTACCCTCTTCCTCAGATTGTTTACATCTATCTTGCCGTATATATCCTCGCCGTCGAGCTTCACGGATCCCGTTATCCTGCAGCCCTCCACCAGGTCGTTCATCCTGTTGAGCGTCTTCAGCAGCGTGGATTTGCCGCATCCCGAAGGCCCAATGAAGGCGGTGATCTCCTTCTCCTGTATGTTCATGTTTATGTTCTTGAGAGCTTTAAAATCACCGTAATAAAGCTCCAGATTCTCAATCGTATACTTATCCATCTTACTACCTCGTCGCTAATTTCTTCGCTATCATGCCTGAGAGTCCGTTTATCAGTATCACCAGCACCAGCAGCACTACGGCCGTGGCATACGCCTCGTCGGTGTACAGTCCTTCGGAAAGCAGAGCGTACATGTGCACCGACAGCGTCCTGGCGGAATCAAAGAGACTTCCCGGCACCTGGGCGACAGTTCCCGCCGTAAATATCAGCGCCGCACTTTCGCCTACGATCCTGCCTATCGCCAGTATGACGCCGGCGAGGATACCCGGTACCGCGCACGGCAGTATTATCTTGAATACGGTTCTCAGCTTTCCCGCTCCCAGTCCGAAGCTGCCCTCTCTGTATGAATCCGGTACGGATATAAGAGCTTCCTCGGTAGTCCTTATTATGAGCGGGAGTATCATTATCGCCAGCGTTACCGCGCCCGCCAGCAGCGAATAGCTCCATCCGAGGGTGATAACGAAAAGTATATAGCCGAACAGGCCGTATACTATCGAAGGTATGCCCTGCAGCGTCTCCGTCGTCGTCCTGATGAGCTTGACCAGCCTGCTGCCTCTCTTGGCGTACTCGACCAGATATATGGCCGAAAATATACCTACAGGCACCGCCATCAGCAGCGAAAGGAAGGTGATATACACCGTGCTTATTATCGCCGGCATCATCGACATATTATCTGTATTGAATTCCCAGGCAAACAGCCGCGGCTCTATGTTGGCAACGCCGTTTATGAGTATGTATATTATCAGCGAGAACAGCACTCCTACGGTTATGATCGCCGATATGAGAACCAGTATCCTCACTATGAGCGATCCCGGCCTGTTTTTGTACGTCAGCCAGAAGAGCTCCATTGATCCTGTTTTTCCCTTTTTCATCAGTCAGCCCTCCTTTTCAGTGCCATAAAGGATATGTTTATTATCAATATGAACACGAAAAGCACTACCGCGGTAGCTATGAGAGCTTCTCTGTGCAGTCCCGAGGCGTATCCCATCTCCAGGACGATATTGGCCGTAAGAGTCCTTACGCCCGATATGACGCTTTCCGGCATTATCGCCTGATTGCCGCATACCATTACTACCGCCATGGTCTCGCCGATAGCCCTTCCGATGCCCAGTATTATACCGGCCAGTATACCCATTTTGGCAGCCGGCAGGATCACTCTGAATACGCTTCTCTCCTTCGTGGCTCCCAGAGCCAGAGCGCCTTCGTAATACTGCTCCGGCACAGCTCTGATATTTGACTCGGCCACGCTGATTATCGTCGGCAGTATCATTATCCCCAGCAGCACCGATGCGGTCAGCAGACATTTGCCGCTGCCTCCCAGCGAATTCTGGACCAGCGGTACTATCACCATCAGACCGAAAAAGCCGTATACTATGGAAGGTATGCCGGCCAGAAGGTCGACGGCAGGCTTCATTATCCTGTAGAGCCCCTTTGGGCAGTAGCGTGCCATGAACACGGCGCACAGCAGTCCGATCGGTACGCCGACGATGATGGCGCCCGCCGTTACGTATATGCTGCCTATTATCATAGGGAATATGCCGTAAAGTTCCTGACCGGGCTTCCATGAATCGCCAAGAAGGAAATCGGAGACTCCGATTTCCTTGATGGCAGGTACGCCGCTCGCGAACAGGAACACACAGATGAGTATTACCGCTATGATCGAGACACATGCTGCTACAAGGAATACCACCTTCATGATATTTTCACTGTAATTTCGCATTTTCTGTACCTATTTTTCTGTTTTGTCGTTTCTTCTCAGTAATTTCTGTCTTATTCGGCAGCAGCTACGTCAGCCCAGTTAGTGATCTCGCCGGTGAATATCTGTCTGATCTGCTCAGTCGTAAGATCCTCTACGCTGTTCTCGCTGTTGACAATCACTGCGATACCGTCAAGGGCGATAGCCTGGCTCGTAAGTCCTTCAGCAGCCTCTTCCTCTTCCAGCTCTCTGGAAGCCATACCTATGTCACAAACGCCTTCGATCGTGCTCTGGATTCCTGCGCCGGATCCTGTCTGCTGGATCTCGATCGTAACTCCGCTGTTGAGAGCCTTGTACTCGTCAGCAAGTACTTCCATTACAGGGGATACGGAAGTCGATCCTGCGAGAGTGATAGTTCCTTCAAGTCCGCTGGCCTCGTATGCAGGAGCTGCATCGTCCATCATGATGTAACCTTCCTCTTCGATGATGGCCTGGCCGTCAGCGCTCATGATGAAGTCGATGAAGTCCTGAGGGAGCTCTCCAACTTCGCCGTTAGTAACGATGTTGAACGGCCTCTGCAGCTTGTAGTCTCCGCTCTTTACGTTCTCTACCGTAGCGTCAACTCCGTCTACCTTCAGAGCCTTTACGGAATCATCCAGCGATCCCAGCGAAATGTAACCGATAGCAGCGCTGTTTCCGGCTACCGACTGGATAACTACCGATGTGCTGTTTGAGATCTCAGCAGTATCGACAGTGTTGTCAACGTCGTCAGCGAGAACGCCCGTCAGCTCAGTGAAAGCGTCTCTCGTACCGGATCCTTCCTCACGGGAAACGACCGTGATATCTTCTCCGCCTGCTTCTTCATCTCCGCCGCCTCCGCAGCTTGCCAGTGAGAACATCATCACTGCCGCGAGACCTAAAGTGAGAACCTTAGCTAATCTGCTCTTTTTCATTTTCATACATCTCCTTGTCTTTCTTTTGATTTGATCATGTACTTATTTTCTCTTGTTTAGTACGTGTTTGATTATACGGCTCCAATGTTAAATGCAAAATCTTCGTTATGTTAAATCTAAGTAAAATGATATATCGCGTCCTCACATTTAACGAGTGTATGTTAAATGACGATGAAATGCTGTAAAGACAAGGTGCATGCAGCCTTCGCCGCAGGAAAATGCGCGCAGATAAAAAATCCCCTGCGACCGTATGGCCGCAGAGGATGAGCTGTTCCCGCTTCGTTTTCTTCGCTAATGCGATGCCTTTATTCTATTATCACGCCGTCCTCGTCGATGATGATATCGTCGATTCCCATGTCGCGCGGATCAGGTCTGTCTGCCGCCGCCCCGGCAACGCCGGCTGCAGCGCCGCTATTATCCTCGTCGTCCCTGCTCTTTCTGAGCGTATCGAGCAGCATGCCCTCGACGCGATCCGTAAGCTCAGGATTGTCCTCAAGATACTTCTTGACGTTCTCTCTGCCCTGACCGATCCTGTTGCCTTCAAAGCTGTACCAGGAGCCTGCCTTCTCGATTATCTTCGCCTCGACGGCACAGTCGAGCACGTCGCCGGCTCTCGATATGCCCTGCCCGTACATGATGTCGAACTCCGCCTGCTTAAAAGGCGGCGCGACCTTGTTCTTGACGATCTTGGCTCTCGTCCTGCTGCCGAGGATCTGATCTCCTGACTTGATGCTCTCCACCTTGCGGACGTCTATACGCATGGAGGCGAAGAATTTAAGCGCACGGCCGCCCGTAGTAGTCTCAGGGTTGCCGAACATGACGCCGATCTTCTCTCGCAGCTGATTGATGAATATAATGGTGGTGTTCGTCTTGTTGATGACGCCTGCCAGCTTTCTCAGCGCCTGCGACATCAGTCTGGCCTGCATACCGACCGTGGCGTCGCCCATGGCGCCGTCTATTTCGTGCTTAGGCACCAGCGCAGCTACCGAATCGACCACGACTATATCCACTGCGCCGCTCCTTACCAGCATCTCGGCTATCTCCAGAGCCTGTTCGCCGTAATCCGGCTGCGATACGAGCAGCTCATCGACATCTACGCCGAGATTTCTGGCGTATTCAGGATCGAGCGCATGCTCGGCATCGATGAAAGCGGCTCTGCCTCCCTGCTTCTGCGCTTCGGCTATGATGTGGAGCGTAAGCGTGGTCTTACCCGACGATTCAGGTCCGAACACCTCTACGATCCTGCCCCTCGGCACGCCGCCGATGCCTGTCGCCAGATCGAGGCTCATGGAGCCCGTAGGTATGGCTTCTATATTGAGGCTGGCGTCTTCATCGCCGAGCCTCATGACGGCTCCCTTGCCGAACTGCTTCTGTATCTGCGCCAGCGCAGCCTCGAGAGCCTTGTCCCTCTCGCCTCTGCCGGCGTTCTTTATATCCTTCGTATCGTTTTTAACTGCCATAGATCTACCTCCAATTAAAGAACATCTGTTCTTTATCCATAATACCCTATTTGGCGCCATAGGTCAAGAAAATGTTTATTGGAATTATTTTACAGCAATCGCACCCATATGTCAATATTTTACAGTACATTTCTGTTTATCATATCCAGCATGCTGAGCAGCGAATACTGACGGTTCCAATGTCGGCTGTCGTCGCCCGTCTGTATCTTCCTGCAGAGCTTCTTGTCTCCGTATACGAGACCTATATACACGAGACCCACCGGCTTACCGTCCGTGGCTCCTCCCGGCCCGGCTATGCCCGTCACCGAGACGCAGACGTCGCTGCCGCTTACGCGCTTCAGCCCTTCGGCCATCTCCAGCGCCGTTTCTTCGCTGACAGCCCCGTACTTCTTCAGCGTCTCTTCCCTTACACCCAGCTCCTCCATCTTGGCCTCGTTGCTGTACGTCACCAGTCCTCGCTGAAATACCGCCGATATGCCAGGGATATCCGTCACTGCCGCCGCGAACTTGCCGCCGGTACACGACTCGGCCGATGAAAGCGTGAGGCCTCTTGCCATCAGCTTGCGGCATACCACCTGCACGAGCTCTTCATCATCGCAGCTGTATATGTATTCGCCGACCCTCTTCATGATCCTTGCGACCATTTCATCGACGGCCACCCTGGCTTCTTCCGCGCTCTTCCTCTTGGATGCGACCCGTACCGAGCACTCCCCTTCTTTGGCGTACGTGGCCAAGGTCGGATCCGTCTGAGCGTCTATGAGATCCATCAGTTTCGTTTCCAGCGACGATTCTCCGATGCCGAACGCCCGCAGCATCCTGTAGCAGATCACATCCTCCGACATCGACTGCAGGTACGGCATCACGCTCTTTTCAAACATGTGCGTCATCTCACGCGGCGGTCCCGGCATGCAGACGACATATTTACCGTCCTTTTCGAGCGCAAATCCCGGCGCCGAGCCCTCTTCGTTGAGAAACACCTTCGCCCGCGAAGGAACGTAAGCCTGCTTCCTGTTGTTTTCGGTCATCGGCCTGCCGTTTCTCCTGAAATACTCGGCGATCTCCTCCAGCACCTCGTCCATCAGCACCAGCCGGTCTCCCATGACCTGACATACCATTTCCTTCGTCAGATCGTCCTGCGTCGGCCCCAGCCCTCCCGTAGTGATCACGAGATCGCAGTCCTCGAGCGCCAGCTCCACCATGGCTCTTACTCTTTCAGGGTTGTCTCCCACAGTATAGTGATACATCACGTCGTACCCCAGCATGTTCAGCTTCTGTGAGAGATATACCGTGTTCGTGTTGGTTATCTGACCGAACAGCAGCTCGGTGCCTATGCTCAAAATAGCGGTCTTCACGAAATATCGCCTCCTACATGGAAAACAGCTTTTTGTTCTTCAGTATATACTCAGTTCCCGATACCACCGTCATGATCAGCGCGATCCACAGGAATATCTGATCGACAGGCGGATTTGCCGGGATCAGGCTGAAAGGCCAGTTGTCGAGTATGAGCAGCGGTATGGCTATCATCTGCGTGATAGTCTTGATCTTGCCCGTGGTACCGGCTGCGATCACTATTCCCTGAGCGGCCGCCACCTGCCTCATGCCCGTGATGATGAACTCCCTGCCGAGTATCACGATCACCATCCAGCCCGGCACGTCGCCGATCTGTGCCAGACATATGAGCGCCGACATCACGAGCAGCTTGTCGGCCAGCGGATCCATCAGCTTGCCGAAATTCGTCACCAGATTGTTCTTTCTGGCTATGTGCCCGTCGAGCATGTCTGTCAGCGCCGCCAGTATGAAGATGACGGCTGCCGCATACCTGTAGTCGAGCATAAATACAACTATGAACACAGGTATGGCGAATATCCTTCCCATAGTGAGCTTGTTCGGTAAATTCATGCTATTCCTCCTCCATTTCACCTGTCAGATCGTAATCGAAGGCGTCGGTTATGCGAACGTTTACGATGTCTCCCGGCTTCAGCTCCGCGTCAGCCCTGAAAATGACCGTCCCGTCTATCTCCGGAGCATCGTAGCGGCTCCTGCCGACATATGCCCCTTCCTCGTCCGCGTCGTCGACCATTACCTCCATGACGCTTCCTACCTTGCTGTCGTTTATCTGTCTCGATATTTCGAGCTGACGCCTCATGACGGCATCTGCCCGTTCACGTTTTATGTCTTCATCTATCTGCCCGTCCATATCGCCGGCAACGGTCCCTTCCTCACGCGAGTAAGCGAACACGCCCAGTCTTTCAAAGCGCGTTTCCTCGACGAAATCCAGCAGCTCTGCGAAATCCTCCTCGCTCTCTCCCGGAAAGCCGACGATCATCGTCGTCCTGATATGTATATCAGGCACCGCTGCTCTCAGCCTCGCTATGGTGTCTCTCACGCTCTGCGAGGTCGACCTCCTGTTCATCGAGCGCAGCACGTTATCGGAAATATGCTGCAGCGGTATATCTATATAGCGGCAGATCTTTTCCTCAGAGGCTATCGTCGCTATCAGCTCATCCGTGATCTTGTCCTCATAGCAGTACATGAGCCTTATCCATCTGATGCCGTCTATACGGCACAGCCTTCTCAGCAGCTCCGGCAGCATCAGTTCGCCATACAGATCGCGTCCGTATTCGGTCACATCCTGAGCGATGAGCATCAGCTCGCGGCAGCCTCTGTCGGCCAAAGCCCTCGCCTCGTCTACGATGCTTTCCATCGGCCTGCTCCTGTATCCGCCCCTTATCTGCGGTATGACGCAGTATGCGCAGCAGTTGTCACAGCCCTCGGCTATCCTCAGCGTCATGGAATACGGATTTTCCGCGATCCTCCTGGCCGAAAATTCGGTGAAGACATCGCCGCTGCCGCTGAATTCGCACAGCTGCTCACCTCTCCTGTATTCTCTGACCAGCTGCGGCAGCCGTTCGTAATCGTTGACTCCGAGCATCACATCGACCTCCGGCATCTCCTTCGCAAGCTCATGACCGTAACGCTGTGAAAGGCATCCCGTAACTATCAGCAGCCTTCTGGCTCTGCCGGGCTCCTGCGCCGCATATTCATCGATGAACCTTGCCATATCGAATATCCTGTCGATAGACTCCTGCTTGGCATCGTTTATGAAACCGCAGGTATTCACCAGTATGGCGTCCGCTTCTGCGGGGTCGTGCGCCAGCTCCATGCCGGCCGCCTCCCATATCCCCGCGATGCCCTCGGAATCATTGAAATTTTTGGGGCACCCCATGGTCTCTATATAAAGCTTCATTATCCTTCCAGATCCTCTGTACTTTCCTTCATATTCTGCAGATCCTCCTCGGATATGAGCACCGTCCTCGGTCTGCTGCCGTCCGACGGACCCACTATCTGCCTGTCCTCCATCATATCTATGATGCGCGCGGCTCTGTTGTAGCCGATCCTGAAACGCCTCTGCAGCATGGACACCGATGCCTGCTGCGCCTGCACTACCAGCTCTATGGCGTCCGGCAGCAGCTCGTCCTCCAGATCTCTGTCGCCCTTCTCGGCGTCCGGGATATTGGCGCGTTCGATGGAATCCATCACGTTCTCGGAATACTCGGCCTCCTCGACCTGACCCTTGACGAATTCTATGAGATCGTTGACCTCTCTGTCGGAAATGAACGCACCCTGCACCCTTACCGGCTTGCCGCTGCCGAGAGGGTTGAAGAGCATATCGCCCTTGCCGACCAGCTTCTCGGCTCCCGACATATCGAGTATCGTTCGCGAATCGACCTGAGACGATACCGCGAAGGCTATCCTCGACGGTATGTTGGCCTTGATCACACCCGTTATGACGTCTACGGACGGTCTCTGCGTTGCCACTATCAGATGCATTCCGGCTGCTCTGGCCTTCTGCGCCAGCCTGCATATGGATTCCTCCACCTGCGAAGGCGCAGCCATCATCAGGTCGGCAAGCTCGTCGATGATGATCACCACCTGCGGCATCAGCTCTTCGTCACCGCCTCTGGCCGCGATCTTCTTGTTGTAGCTCGTCAGCTCACGGACGCCTTCCTCCGCAAAGCGTCTGTACCTGTCGTCCATCTCCGCCACCGCCCAGTTGAGAGCTGCGGCAGCCTTGGCAGGCTCGGTAACGACTGGTATCAGCAGATGCGGGATGCCGTTGTAATTTGACAGCTCCACCACCTTGGGATCTATGAGCACCAGCTTGACCTCGTCGGGCCGCGCCTTATAGAGCACGCTGGCGATGATGCTGTTGATGCACACGCTTTTTCCTGAGCCTGTGGATCCGGCGATCAAAAGGTGCGGC
This sequence comes from uncultured Bacillota bacterium, assembly GCA_949290475.1. Taxonomy (GTDB): domain Bacteria; phylum Bacillota; class Clostridia; order Peptostreptococcales; family Anaerovoracaceae; genus Lentihominibacter. The sequence goes on along the minus strand of CASESB010000003.1, from coordinate 9,510 downwards.
ATGGATTTGAGGTCGGCGACGATGGCCTTGCCGGCGATATCCTTGCCGACGGCAAACGTTATCTTGGACTGCGACTTCTTGAAGGCCGCCGAATCAATGATCTCCCTGATGGTGACCATGTTTATCTTCTCGTTTTCTATCTCGATGCCTACGGCCGGCTTGCCCGGTATCGGCGCTTCTATCCTTATGCTCTTGGCTTCCATGTTGAGAGCGATATCATCGGAAAGGTTCTTGATGCCCTTGACCTTGACGCCGCTGTTCGGGTGCACCTCGTACCTGGTCACGGCCGGTCCCTGGGTGACGTTCGTCACCTGGGCGTCGATATTGAAGCTGTGCAGCGTATCCTCCAGCTTCTGCGCCCTGGCTCTGAGGGCAGCCTCGCTCTCCGTCTGGCTCCCGCTCCTGCGCGCCGGCTTCTTCAGAAGATCTATAGGCGGGAACTGATAGCTTTCGGAGGACGCCGACTGCACGTTGAAATCCTCCTCCTTGAGCATGCTCTTTTCCGCCTCTGCCTTTGACAGCTTTTCAACTATTTTCTTCGGCGAAAACGCACCCACGGCTATAGGCGCTCCGAAGCCCTCCGACTTGATCTCCTCTCCGGCGGCTTCCTTTTCCCTGTCCTCGCCGAGCGAAAAGTCCAGAGGCTCATCCTCCTGCTTTACGGCAGGCCCTTCCTCGCGCACATACCCCAGTATCTTTCGCTGTCGATCCGACATGCCGCTTTCCTGTGTTCTCTGCGGCTCCGCCGTTATGCCGGCCGCCTGTGCGTACCTCTGTCTGGCTTCCTCTTCGGCAGCCAGGTCAGCCGCGCGTCTCGCCTGCTCCTGCTTCTCTCTCTCGCGCTCCTGCTTCAGCTCGCTGCGCTTTTCACGCCTCTCCTTCGCTCTCTCAAAGAAGCGCGACACCGGCGTGTTCATTATCAGCAGCAGACAGATCATGATCACCACGATAGCGAATATATAAAGCCCGGGAACGCCTATGAGCTTGACGATCATCTTGCCCGCCATCATCCCGAAGGCGCCGCCGTCATCGAGTGCCATGCCGTTGTTATAATATACCGGTACGTTCCAGAATCTCTGATTGAGCACGATGTCGTCGATGAATCTGGCGGAATTTATCAGCGATATCATCAGGAAGATTATCAGCAGCAGCACCGCCGACTTCACGCCCACGCGGATCGTCTTCCTCATGAAAAGCAGCACGCCGTACAGTATGAAATAGTACGGCAGTATGTAAGCCGCAAAACCGAACAGGCCTTTGAAGAAATGGGAAAGAGACAGGCCCACCGAGCCTGCCGCTTCCGTCTGAAATGCCACTATGAAAAATACGCCTACTGCCACCAGCACGATGGCTACGATCTCGTCCTTTATACCGCCGCTCAGCTTTTTTTCTCCGGCAGCGGCCGCCGCTCCCCTGCCCGCGCCTTTGCCGGCAGAAGAAGTCCGCTTTCCTGTTGAGGCTCTGCCGCCTCCCCTGCTTTTGCCCGCAGCAGATCTTGCGGGCTTTTTCTTCTTTTCCCTCATATATACCTCTGAAAATCAAACCTGCGGTTTGCCGAACGCACGCTTAGGCAAACATCAGCGCGTAGATGATGACCGCCAGACCCAGCGCCCACGTGTATACGGAAAATCCCATCAGGTTCTTGTTTGACACCAGCTTTATCATGGCCTTGATGGCGAAGAGTCCCGATATGGCCGAAACTATCACACCGACAGCCACGGGACCTATGAGAGCCATATCCATGCCTTCTCTGAAGGCGTCCGGCGCTTCGACGATGACCGATCCCAGAATGGACGGGATGGAGATCAGGAACGCGAACTTGACGGCGAATTCCCTGTTGAGTCCCGTTATCAGTCCGCCGAACAGCGTCGAGCCCGATCTCGATATGCCCGGACATATGGCCACTCCCTGCATGAGGCCGACGAAGAATGCGTGTCTGAATTTCATCTCGTTTATGCCCTTGCTGTTCCTGCCCATCCTCTCGGCGATGACGAGTATGGTACCCGTTATCAGCAGTCCGACGCCGATGGCGATCAGCGAAAGATAGAGCGCGTTGAAAATATCGTTGAACAGGAGTCCGATCACGCCTGTAGGTATCGTCGCTACGATTATCATGAAACCAAGCCTTCTCGTCGGGTTGGCGTTCACTCTCAGCCCCTTGCCGGTGCACACGTCCTTTATCACCGCTCCCAGCTCCTTTATGAGCGCTACGATGTCCCTCCAGTATACGATGAACACCGACACGAGCGTTCCCAGGTGGAGCAGCACCGCGAACGGCAGCACGTTCTCGGCGTCGATGCCGAAAAAGTACTGCAGGAGCGCCAGATGCCCCGAACTGCTTATCGGCAGAAACTCCGAAAGTCCCTGTGCCAGCCCTAAGATTATCGCCTGAATATAAGTCATGTATAGTTCCTCCCTGCTTTTTTCATACTTATTCGATTATACCACAAGCCCATGGCAAATGATATAAAAATCATGTGAATATTGCCCCTATCCCTTTACATTTCCGGCCTTTTAGAGTAGTATTAATAACGTGCGGCGATGTTGCACGCCGTTTTGTCATACAATAATACTATCAACTATATACCAGGAGGTCATTTTATGAAACGAAAACCAAACATAGCAGTCGTAGGAGCCACGGGAGTGGTAGGCTCAACATTTTTAAAGGTGCTCGAGGAAAGAGATTTTCCGTTCGAAAACATCTACATGATGGCGTCGGCAAAATCGGCGGGAAAGAAACTGACCTTCAAGGGTAAGGAATATACGGTGGAGGAGCTCACCGAGCACTCCTTCGACAAGCCTATAGATATCGCGCTCTTCTCGGCGGGCGGATCCACAAGCGCCAAGTTCGCGCCGATCGCCGCTTCCAAGGGCGTGACGGTCGTGGACAACAGCAGTCAGTGGAGAATGGACAAGAACGTGCCTCTCGTAGTTCCCGAGGTCAATCCGCAGGATATCGCCTGGAACAAGGGCATCATCGCCAATCCTAACTGCTCCACGATCCAGGCCATGGTGGCGCTCAAGCCTCTTCAGGACAAATACGGTATCAAGAGAGTCGTTTACTCGACGTATCAGGCCGTATCGGGATCAGGCGTCAAGGGCATAAACGATCTGAAGAACGGTCTGGCCGGAAACGATGAAGAGCTGCAGGCCTACCCTCATCCTATCGCCGGCAACTGTCTGCCTCACATAGACGTTTTCACAGAGAACGGCTATACCAAGGAAGAGATGAAGATGATCAACGAGACGCACAAGATCCTGGGCGACGACGACATCAGAGTCACGGCTACTACGGTCAGAGTACCGGTGTTCGATTCCCACAGCGAATCCATAAACATAGAGCTGGAGAAGCCTTTTGAACTCGAGGACGTGATCGAGCTCTTCAGGAACTCGCCCGGCATCGTGGTGCAGGACGACGTGGCAAACAACGTCTATCCGCTGGCCAGAGACGCAGCCGGAACCGACGAGGTCTATATCGGACGTATCAGGAGAGATTTCTCCGTGGATAACGGGCTCAACATCTGGGTCGTTGCCGACAACATCAGGAAGGGCGCGGCCACTAACGCCGTGCAGATCGCAGAGCAGCTGCTGAAGGAAATGGACGACTGAGCGCCCTCGCTGCAGCCGGCTTAGGCATCTATGCAAACGGTAAATAGCCCGTGCATCGAAGATATAAAAAGTACTCACCTGAAAGTGAGCCATAGAAACATATTCGCCGACAGTGATCTGCCGGCGTTTAACTTATTCATACCTTTTAATTTAGTTTGCATATATTTTCGATTTTCGCAGTGATGTATGTAAAATCCAATGGGTTTGAACTATGTAGATTATTTTTTCACGGCTTTAATGGCCTCATCACGACTGCATCGGCCCGTAAACGTTGAAAATTTTACATACATATTGCAAAAAAGTAAAAATATATGTAAATATATGATGATCAATACATTTTGTCCTAATAAACTTATCTGTCTCTCCTCCTGTCAGCCACCTTCGTCTGTATCAGCTTGATGAGCTGTATCACAGGCAGATTGAGGAATGCAAGTCCGTAGACCGTCAGCAGCTGAGGTATGCCGAGCGACTGCACCTTGAACACGTGGTCGAGCGCCGGCACGGCTATGGCCACGGTTATCAGTATGAAGCCCACGAGGAAGGCTCCGATAAGATACTTGTTGTTCCAGAACCTCCTGGTGAATATGACCGGCCTGTCCGACTTGCAGTTGAAGCCATGGAAAAGTCTGCTCGTGCAGAGGGTGCCGAAGGCCATCGTGCTGCCCAGCAGCGCGCTGCCTCCGAGCTCCGCAGCCGTGAACCACCCGTTCAGTCCTATCAGGAAGGCGATCACCGTCATGATGCATATGGATACGCCGCCTATACCTATCTTGGCCAGGAATCCTCTCGTGAGTATCGACTCGTCGGCAGGACGCGGCTTCTCCTTCATCAGCTCCTTCGTATGAGGCTCAAGCCCCAGCGCGATGGCCGGGAGGCTGTCGGTCAGCAGATTTATGAACAGCAGATGTACCGGCGCGAACGGCACCGGCAGTGCGAATACGGACGCGAACAGCACGGTCAGGATGGCTCCGAAATTACCGGAAAGCAGGAACTGTATGGAATGCTTGATGTTCTTATATATGTTTCTGCCGTTTTCCACAGCCTTGACTATGGTCGCGAAATTATCATCCGTCAGCACCATGGCAGCCGCATCCTTGGACACCTCGCTGCCGGTGATGCCCATGGCCACGCCGATATCCGCCTGCTTGAGAGCAGGAGCATCGTTTACTCCGTCTCCCGTCATGGCTACTATGTTGCCCTTCTCCTGCCACGCTCTGACGATCCTGATCTTATGCTCCGGGGAAACCCTGGCGTACACCGATATGCCCTCGACGTAATCCTGAAGCTCCTCGTCGCTCATGCCGTCTATGGAAGCGCCCTCGCAGGCCTCCGATTCATCCTTGAGTATGCCTATCTTCTTCGCTATCGCCGCCGCGGTGATCCTGTGATCTCCCGTTATCATTACCGGCTTGATGCCCGCGCTGATGCACTCGGCCACAGCGTCCATGGATTCCTCTCTCGGAGGATCCATCATCGAGATCAGCCCCAGGAAGATCATGCCGTTCTCATCATCCGTTCCCGGCTCGAAGCCCTCGCCGATCCTCTTATAGGCGAAGGCCAGCACTCTGAGTCCGTTCCTGGAAAACTCGCTGTTGCAGTCCTCTATGGCCTTTACGTCCTCATCTGATATATCTCTGATCCCTTCCGGAGTCTGTATGGACACCACACGTCCGAGAAGAACGTCTACCGCGCCCTTCGTTACCATCACGTTTTCGGCGCCGAAAAGCGCCGCCGCCTCGCTCGACATCCTGTGACATGTTGACATCAGCTTTCTGTCGCTGTCGAACGGTATCTCGGCGGTCCTCGGACATGCGCCGCGCACCGTATCGTACGTGATGCCGACCCTGCCGCCTACGTTTATGAGCGCCGTCTCCGTAGGATCACCGATCTCCTTGCCCTCCGCTATCGTCGAGTCGTTGCAGAGCATGCTGGCCGTCAGCAGCTCTCTCTGGCCTCCGTCAGCCATATCAAAATCCGAGGCATGTATCCTGCGTCCGTGGACGTAATAATCCTCGACCGTCATCTTGTTCTGCGTCAGCGTACCCGTCTTATCTGAGCAGATCACGGAAACGCTGCCCAGACCCTCCACGGCCTGCAGCTTCCTTATTATCGCGTGCTCCTGAGCCATCTTCTGAGTACCGAAGGAAAGCACGATCGTTACTATCGAGCTGAGCGCCTCCGGTATGGCGGCTACTGCCAGCGCCACGGCAAACAGGAACGCGTCTCCTATAGCCTCGCCTCTGAATACGCTCAGACCGAAGAGTATGCCGCAGAATATCAGTATCAGTATCGACAGCTTCTTGCCGAAGTTGTCGAGGTTTTTCTGCAGCGGCGTCTTCTTCTCCGAGGTAGTCTTGAGCAGCGTGGCGATCTTGCCGACCTCGGTCTCCATACCGATGGACGTCACGATGAATTCCCCTCTGCCGTAGGTCACGAAGCTGCCGGAATAAACCATGTTGAGCCTGTCTCCGAGAGGCACGGTGTCCTCTATCACATCGGCATCCTTTTCGACTCCCAGGCTCTCGCCCGTGAGCGCACTCTCGTCTATCTTCATGCCGGCGTTTGATATTATCCTGCCGTCCGCCGGTACGAAATCACCGGCCTCCAGGCTGACGATATCGCCCACCGTTATCTCGGCGGCCGGTATCTTGATGAATTTTCCGCCCCTGAGCACCTTGGCCTCGGGCGCCGACATCTTCTTCAGGCTGTCGAGAGACTGCTCCGCCTTCAGCGTCTGTACCGTTCCGAGTATGGCGTTTATCGTTATCACCACCAGTATTACTATGGTGCTCTCCAGATCTCCGAGCACGCCCGAGATCACGGCTGCGAAGATCAGTATGATGACGAGAAAATCCTTGAACTGCTCCAGGAATATCCTCAATGTCGATTTTTTCTTGCCCTCAGCCAGCTCATTCGGTCCGTACTTTTCCCTGTTGGCTGCGATCCGAGCCTCTTCAAGCGGTTCGGTGCTGCCGTTGACCGCTATCATGGCCTCGTTTTCCGTCATCTTATAAAATTCTTTCATGCTGTGCTCCTTCCGGTTATCATTACACACATGCGGTATTCACGTCAAAATTTAAAAAAGACTTTTACCGCATGAACGATGCAATAAAAGTCTCGCAATTTCATTACGCACCGGATGATATCTCATCGCGCTGACGGCAGCGTAAACACGTCGAGTGTATGCTACTCCCTTTCATTCGTTGAAACTATGATATAATCATTTCTCCGGGATGTCAATAACAAATCAGAAGCTCCATTCGCTTTCCTTAAAGCCCACGAGGATCCTGTCGCCGTCTATGAGGATCGGCCTTTTGACGAGCATCCCGTCCGTAGCCAGCAGCGCTATCTTCTCATCATCCGACATCTCCGGCAGCCTGTTCTTGAGATCGAGCGCTCTGTACTTCATGCCGCTGGTGTTAAAAAACTTTTTGACCGGGTATCCGCTTCTGGCGATCCAGTCGCGCAGCTCCTCCTCGGTAGGATTATCTTCGACTATATGCCTGTCTTCAAATTCCACTCCCAGGTCTTCCAGATGCTTTCTGGCCTTCCTGCACGTGGAGCACTTAGGGTATTCTATGAACAGCATCTTATCTCCTTTCCTGCTGAAAACTGAAAAAGGAGCCGCACGCAAGAGTCGTATTTCTCTGCATCGTCAGCTCCTTTAACTCACAGCTCATATTCCGCGCAGCTTATGCCTCAGCGGATTCCACAACGTTCCTGCCGTCGTAATAGTTACAGTTAGGGCAAACTCTGTGCGGAAGCTTAGGCTCGTGGCACTGCGGGCAGATGGAAAGCCCCGGGGCCTTCATCTTCATGTTAGCGGACTTTCTCTTGTCCCTTCTCGCCTTTGAAGTTTTTCTCTTAGGTACTGCCATGTTTTACACCTCCTTTTGCGCCTTATCTATATGATATCGCATTGAATCAAATATCTTTAAATCATTCGCAACTTCTAAAGTATACATTCTTTAGGTGCTGCTTGTCAACAGTTATTTTCCGGTCACTATCTGATATGTATCTCTTGCGATCATCAGCTCTTCGTTAGTCGGTATGAGGATGATGGCAACCTTGGAATCCTCTCTGGAGATGATCATCTCCTTGCCTCTTACCTTGTTCTTTACTACGTCCAGCTTGATTCCCAGGTTTCCGAGATCGTTGCAGATGATGTCTCTCATGGCGATGTCGTTCTCGCCGACGCCGGCCGTAAATACGATGGCGTCAACGCCGTTCATCTCTGCGATGTATGCTCCGATGTAGAATCTTACCTTGTGAGCGAACACCTTGAGAGCCAGCATAGCTCTTTCGTTTCCGTCCTCAGCAGCGGCCTCTATATCTCTGAAGTCGCTTGAAACTCCCGATATTCCCAGCACGCCGGACTTCTTGTTGAGTATCTCGTTTGCTACGCCCTGATCAAGGCCTTCCTTCTCTCTGATGTATGTAACGATGGCCGGGTCGATATCGCCGCTCCTGGTACCCATTACGAGACCCTCCAGCGGCGTGAAGCCCATGGACGTGTCTATGCACTTTCCTCTCTTGATGGCCGTTACCGATGCGCCGTTACCGAGGTGACACGTGATCAGCTTCAGGTCGTCGAGATTTACGTTGAGGATATCGGCCGCTCTCTCGGCAACGTACTTGTGGCTCGTTCCGTGGAAGCCGTATCTTCTTATTCCGTACTTCTCGTAGTATTCATAAGGGATAGCGTAGATATATGATTCAGGAGGCATCGTCTGATGGAATGCCGTATCGAATACGGCTACCATCGGCGTATCCGGCATCAGCTCCTTGCATGCCGCTATACCGAGAAGGTTAGGCGGATTGTGGAGCGGCGCCAGGTCTACGCACTCTTCGAGAGCCTCTATCACCAGATCATCGATGAGCACCGAATGCGCGAACTTCTCTCCGGCATGAACCACACGGTGTCCTACGGCGCCGATCTCGCTCATGTCCTTTACCACGCCGTGGCTCTCATCCTGGATAGCCATCAGCACGTGAGAAATGGCGTCCTTGTGATCCTCCATCGGCACGATCAGCTGGAATTTCTCTTCCATACCCACCTTCGTGTGCGTGATGACCGATCCTTCCATTCCTATTCTCTCAACGAGTCCCTTGCACAGCAGAGATTCGTTCGTCATATCCAGAACCTGATATTTCAGTGAAGAACTTCCGCAGTTGATTACTAAAACTTTCATTATTGATTCCTCCATTTTTGAATTACTAAAACAACTATATTATTATACTCTTAAAAGCAAGGATTTTCAACACGCTGAAATATTTTCAGAATTTTCTCCCGACTGTCCGCGAACGTCTACGCTTCTTATGTCATCCCATATACGGCCTTACGACCTTATCGGAAAACGCGTACAGATCACGACCCTTGAGTATATTGTACATGTCTGCTGCCAGCACGTCGTATCTGAGCGTATCGGCCACCGCTGCGCATACCTCCTGCTCCTTGTTGATATTCGTTATCACCGGCATGTCACGGTTCGCATCGTTCGCCATATTCCTCAACAGCTCGCGCCCGCGCGAGCCCGCGGCCAGCACTCTGCCGTATATCTGCCTCGGCGGCTCGTAGCACGCAAGCCCAAGCAAAACGTATATGAGAAGTCTTCTGACTGCAGATTCCGTGTATCGCCTCGAAACCACCGCCGCCAGCAGCTCCTCCAGGGATCCGCTCCTGACGATCTCTTTTTTGAGCTTGTTTTCCAGCCCCTCTCCCATGCAGTAGATGCGCGAAAGCTCTTCGCTACTGCTTCTTACCAGCAGGCTGCGCAGCAGGAGGAATTCACGCTTATCAGTCATCTGCGGATCCTCGGCTCTTGTAAGCTGCGAAGCTACGTCCTCGGGAACGAAGCGCCTGATATCGTCCGTCATGCCCTCCGCCATCATGCGTCTTAT
>CASESB010000002.1 GCA_949290475.1 uncultured Bacillota bacterium | reverse complement strand
CAGAGATGATGACGACGTGATAAGAGACATGTCGCTTTCGGTACATAAGGGCGAGCTGTTCTGTATGGTCGGCGGGAACGGTGTCGGCAAGACGACGGCGCTGAACATCATCGGCAGTCTCGCGAAGCCGTACAGAGGCAGAGTGAGGGCCTTCGGCAGGACGGGGATGGTTCCGCAGAACCCTCAGAGCGTGTTCGTGGAAAAGACGCTCGGACTCGATCTGGCGGAGACGCTGGACGAGAGCAGACTGTCGCGCGCAGAGAAGGAAGAGCGCGTTGCGAAAGCGGCCGCAGCCCTGGAGCTTTGCGCGTTACTGGATATGCACCCGTATGATCTTTCCGGAGGAGAGCAGCAGAGAGCAGCCCTGGCAAAGGTGCTGCTTCTGGAGCCGGAGATCCTGATAATGGACGAACCCACGAAGGGGCTCGATCCGGCTCTTAAGGAAAAGCTGGCCGGGATACTGAGAAGTCTTTGCAGCCGGGGCGTGACAGTCATCATGGCGTCGCATGATATAGAGTTTTGCTGCAGATATGCGGACAGATGCGCTATGATTTTTGACGGTAAGGTGACCGCGTGTGAGACGCCGAGAAGGTTTTTCGCCGGAAACAGCTTTTATACGACTGCGGCCAACAGGATGTCGCGTCATATGTTCAGGAATGCGGTCACGGTCGATGATCTGGTGGAACTGGTAAAGAGGAATTTTGCCGGTGCGGAGCCGAGAGAGCCGGAAGCGCCGGGGAAACCATGCGGCTTGATTGCGGACGGCCCACAGGAGGACGCGGAGAGGCATGGAACAGAGCGCAGCGATGATGACGGAGCCGGGGCGGAGAGAACCCGAGCCCGCGGGCGTCGGAAGAGGATAAAGCTTTTGACTGTGGATTTAGCGACGATAGCTCTGGCGGCGGTGACGGTATTTGCTGGTATATATCTGTTTGACGATAAGAAATACTTCATCGTCTCGTTGCTGCTGGTGATGTATGCCATGGTGCCGTTCTTTGCCAGATTCGAGCACCGCTCGCCAAAGGCGAGAGAGATCGTGATCCTGGCCGTGATGATAACGGCAGGCGTCGTCGGCAGAGCCGCCTTTTTCATGCTTCCCAATTTCAAACCGCTGACAGCGGTGGTGATAATATCGGGAGTCGCTCTGGGAAGGCAGGCGGGCTTTCTGGTGGGAGCCATGTCGGCGTTCGTTTCAAATTTCCTGTTTGGGCAGGGGCCGTGGACAGCGTGGCAGATGCTGGCGCTGGCAATCATCGGATATCTGGCGGGCGCGATTTTTCACAGGTATGGGGAGCGTATCAAAGTGCTGCCTCTGGCGGTGTTCGGCGGACTGGCGACATTTTTCATATACGGAGCGATAACGGACATGTGGACGATACTGATGATGGCCTCGAAGCCTTCGCTTGAGGTCGCGCTGATGGTATACGGTACGGCCGTGCCTTTTAACGCTATACATGCGGCGGCTACAGTTATCTTTCTGTTGTTGCTGGCAAAGCCTGTGGCAGGCAAGATCGGCAGAGTCAGGGCAAAGTACGGGCGTCAAATGTAAAATATTGACATCCAGAGTCTTATATGGTAATATTTTCAAAAACATTACCGTCCTCGTTAAAAGGAGGTGGTCTCGTGGATGGAAATACGGATTTTCAGAGGACAGGCAGGGAGTTGTTGAAAAAGCTGAACGAGCTGGATGTGAAAGTGGCAAATGAATTGAAGCTGCTGAAGGAGGAGCACCGTCTTTGTCCGCGCGGTGAGCTGTATATCAGGAAAAACCGCGGCGGCTGGCAATATTACGAAAAGTTGAAGGGGGAAGAACGATATATAACCGGCAATCATGAAAAGATAGCGAGGCTTATGAGGAAGCGGGCCATAGAGTATGAAATACATTGCCGTGAGAGCTTTTGCCGGAATGTGAGGATGGCCTCGGAACGGATCGACGCCGAACTGGCCATGGACGCCAAAAGAAATTACGCTCGTACTTTGGGCCGCATATACGCTTCCGGAGATTTTAGAGCGATCTCGCTGGACAAGGCCTCCGAGGAGTGGAGGCGGGCACAGTATATTTCAAGTACATACATGCCGGAAAAGAAGATATATATGACAGATAGTGGGATAGCAGTCAGGTCAAAATCAGAAAAGATAATCGCTGATCGCCTCTTTGCCTTCGGCGTGGCGTTCAGGTACGAAGCGCAGATGCTGATAGACGGCCGCCTTGTATATCCCGACTTCACAATCAGGACAGAAGAGGGCAAGATCATCATATGGGAACATATGGGGTTGCTCGATGATGAGAGTTATATGCAGAATGCGATCATGAAGCTGGAACGATATAGGATAGAGGGTTTTAAACAGCATACGAATCTGATCTGCACCGATGAGGATGATATCGCTTCGCCGCAGATCATAGACGGCATCATAAAAAAGCGCCTTCTATAGCTTGATTTCGATGTCGTGCATCGCATATCAGTATTTCTTATAAAATTCGATGTAACAGATCAGAGGCTTGCATCGAATTTTTTGCTCAAATGAATTTTTCGATGCAAAATTACACAGGAGATGAGATATACAAGCGTAGCGCCCACAGATATAGTCGGTTAGTGCATCGAAAAATCATACAAAATCAATAATCCGATGCGCGATGCATCGGATTATTGTTGTAATCAGGTTTTGTGATGAAACGCTGTGTTGACTGCATCGAAAAATGATAATTATTCAGGAATTCAATGCAAAGCATGCGGAAGGCAAGAATCCAAGGGTGTTCGTATCAGACTCCAAACGCCGCGGCCGCATCCTTGAGAGCCTGGATGATAGGCAGCTGCTGCGGACATTTCTCTTCGCAGGATCCGCAGGCGATGCAGTTTGAAGCGTGACGCCCTTCGGCGACCCATTCGATATACTCTGTTCTTGTCGCCGGATTATTACCGTAGGTGTTCCAGTCGTTGTAGTATTCTATCAGATCCGGGATCTTCAGCTTCTGAGGACATGGCAGGCAGTATTCGCAGCCCGTGCAAGGATACTTTATTAGCCTGTTGTATTCGGCGGCGACGCTGTCCAGGAGCTTCAGCTCTGCGTCGCTCATGTCCTCGAGATCGTCAGCTGACAGGATCCTGATGTTTTCCTCGAGCTGTTGCCTTGAGCTCATGCCGCTCAGGATGAGCGTGACCTCAGGAAGTCTGGCAAGCCATTTGAAGCCCCATTCGGCCGGAGTTCTTTTAGCCGGCGCGCTGTCCCACAGCTCCTGCACTGTCGGCGGGATGCCGGCAGTCAGCTTGCCGCCCTTCAGCGGCTCCATGATGATGACGCCGAGGCCTTTTTCGGCGGCGAGCTTCAGGCCCTTGAGTCCGGCCTGCGCATCCTTGTCCACGTAGTTGAGCTGTATCTGGCAGAAATCCCACGGATAAGCGTCGATTACCTCTTCAAACAGCTCGTAGGAATCGTGGAAAGAGAAGCCTACGTACCGTACCTTGCCGGCAGCCTTCAGTTCGTCGAGGAACGGCAGCAGATTGAGCTTGCCGCCTCGTTTCCAGTTGGAAGCGTTGACGCTGTGGAAAAGGTACATATCTATGCAGTCCATGCCCAGACGTTCGAGCTGAGTATCGAAAATTTTGCGCATGCCGTCTTCGTCCTTTGCAAGCCAGATCGGCATCTTGTCGGCCAGCAGCACTTTTTCGCGGTAGCCGTCCTGCAGCGCTTTGCCGACGATGACTTCGCTGTTGCCGCCGTGATAGTTATAGGCGGTGTCCACGTAGGTGACGCCGGAATCTATGGATGAACGGATCATATCGATCGCCTCAGCTTCATCGATCTTGCCGTCAGCCGTTTCCGGCAGTCTCATGGCGCCCATTCCCAGCAGGGAAACTTTCTCGTTGATCTTTTTAAATGTTCTGTATTTCATGTCCACTCTCCGTTTTTTATGATATCATATATATTGATTATACTGAAAAAGGAGTTGCAATTCAATGGAAAAGAGGGACAGACTGGAGGCCATATGCCGCGGAGCGCTGGAATCGGCGGATCTGGAGCACATGGCAGGACTTGCTTTGGGAGCCTCTGTGGGAGACGAGGTGTTTACCGGAGCCGCAGGCTTCAGGAATGCGGCTGCAGGTGCAGGGCTGACGGCGGAGGATGTTTTTCACTGCGCCTCGATCTCCAAGACATTCACGTCAACCGGTATCATGAAGCTGGCGGATGAAGGGAAGCTGAGCCTTGACGACAGGCTGGCGGAGCTCCTGCCGTATATGTCAATAGCCGATAAGCGATGGGAAAAGATAAGGCTGCACCATATGCTGAGCCATATATCAGGTCTTCACGATGTGGAGGAGCTCGACTGGTCGGATCCGCAGACGGATGAGGGCGCTTTGAAAAGGCAGGCGCTTTCCGACGGCGTCAGAAGCATGACGCTGAGCAGCGATCCTGACGACGGCATATTCCTGTACAGCGATCTCTGCTACGATCTTCTGGGTCTGATAATACAGGAGGTTTCGGGAAAACCGTTCGAGACGTTCGTCGCAGATGAATTCATACGGCCGGCAGGCATGGAAAATACGACGTTTCTGACCTTTGAGAGGACCGGCGGCAGTACTGATATGCAAGCCGCGGAAGCAGCCGGGCTGGCCATGCCGCACAGATGTGACGCGGACGGACGGCTCGTTTTGGAGAGCGTATATCCGTATTCCAGGGAGCATGCGCCGAGCTCGACGCTGACGTCTACGGTCGGCGATCTGCTGAGATGGGCGCAATACAATATGGCGAAGAAAGCCGTTTCTGAAGCGGCCTACGAAAGGATGCAGACGGAACGTGTGGACGCTGTCGACAAGAATGGCGAGATGGGCATGGGCTGGTTCATATGGAACGGCGACGGCTTCAGGCTCGTTGGCCATGAAGGCGGAGATATCGGCTTCAGAACGAGCTTCTGGACGTGGCCGGATAAAGAGGCGGCGATAGTGATATTGTCCAACACTACGGAAGCGCCGATAGAGCAGCTCAACGAGCAGCTGATAAGAGAGATAGCAAGAGAATTTTAAGCGGAAGAAATTTTGAAAGGAATGTTGTTTGACTATGAGCATTAAATTTGATCTTAAAGAGAAGTGCGAGGATTTTCTCGACAGAGCGATGGAGATATATGACGTGCCGAGCGTGGCGCTTGGCGTTATGATAGGAGACGAAAGGTTCACGGGAGCCAGAGGGTACAGAAATTACATGACGAAGGATCCGATAGATAAGGACGATGTGTATCACTGTGCGTCGGCGTCGAAGATGATGACGGCCACCGGCATCATGAAGCTGGTGGATGAAAAGAAGATCGGACTTGAGGACAGGCTCGTCGACCTGCTGCCGTACTGGGAAATGGAGGATGAACGCTGCCGCGATATCAGGCTCTGGCAGCTGCTCTGTCACGTTTCCGGAATGCACGATGTGCCGGTAGAGGACTGGGAGCAGAAGTGGGCGGAAAAGGTAACCGATCCGGGCTCGATAAGAAGATATGTCGCTTCCGACGAAGTGATAAAGGGCAGGATGCTCTGCGCGCCGGGCGAGGGCGGCTTCATATACAGCAGTATCGGCTACGAGCTGCTGGGCGCCGTGATAGAACAGGCGACGGGCAGGCTTTTCAACGAATATATAAAGGAAAACTGCATAGAGCCGGCCGGGATGAAAAACACTACGGTGATGACGGTAGAGAGAACTGACGGCAGCCTTGAGCTTGAAGACATAGACAGGCTGAGGATGGCTATGCCTTATGAGAGGGATGAAAACAGAAACTTCATCACCGCCAAGTATTATCCGTACAGCAGACAGCATGCGCCGAGCTCGACGCTGACGACAAACGTGGCGGATCTGCTCTGCTGGGGCAGGTTCCATCTCGACAGGAAGGCCTTTGCGAGCGAAACGTACGATGTGATGTGGAAGGAATACACGACCGTTCCCAACAATGGAGAAAAGATGGGGCTGGGCTGGTTCATGCGCGAGCAGGAGGGTTATCACCTCATAGGGCATGAAGGAACGGATATAGGATTCAGAGCCAGCTTCTGGATGTGTCCGCAGCTCGACATGTCGGTGGCCGTGCTCTCCAACGTATCGGGAGCGCCGGTCAAGCGAATAAATAAATCGATATTCGAGGAGATCACTCGTTCCTTATGAAGCTGAGGAATTCCTCGAAATCGTCAAAGTCACTCTGAACGAATTCAAAGAGCACCGATTCCTTGAACTCGTATTTTGCCGTCGGCACCAGGAAAGGCGCCAGCATGCTGTTGCGGAGCTTGTTTTCCAGATACTTTATATCCGACAGGCTGTAGGCCGAAACGATCAGCTGACCGTAGTCGGTCAGGTAATAGACGCCTTTGACGTCGTTGTTGAGCCGAAAGATGCGGCTGTTGACGTGATCGTTGTTCTTCTTGAAGGCCATGAACATGCGGCCGTTTTCATGAGTGGTCATTATCGTATTGAGATTGATTGTCAGCTCGCCGAGGTTGTTTTCCATATCCTCCTCGGAGATGAGGACTTCGTAGACCGTTACGAATTCGGGCTTTGCCAGCATCATCGCTGCTTCTGCGGTGCTGACGGCAAAGCTCGAGCATTTTTTTGCCGCCACTACGCGCATATCTCTGACCACGATCCTGGAGATCACGGTCTCGTATATGTTGTCGTGCTCGATGAGCGATTCGCACATGTAGGATATCGCGCCGTCGTCGTACGAGCGATCCTCGTCGATGACGTTTTTGCAGAATGTGGCGGGGAAGTAATCGTCATAGAGATCGAGGGGAACGCCGCTGACCGTCAGATAAGAAGCGCCGGCGTGATCCCTGCCGAAGCAGCGCATGAGGAAGTAGTTTATGGTCTGATAGTCCGAGACGATGTCGACGCACATGTTGCACATCAGCGCGGAGATCTCTTCTCGATCCAGCAGCGTCTCCGGATCGATGATGAAACTGTACTCGTCGTAATTTTCGGGCAGCGGAAGACCGTGAGTCTCGTTGAATCGCGCATAACCCGTCAGCAGGCCGCGCAGCTGACGCTCCGTGAGGCTTATTTTCCTTGCGCCCAGCCCGCCCACCAGACTCTGCTCTATATAGCTGATCTCGTCAAAATCATTGCCGAATATAGATTTGTACGTTTCAAGACCCGCCTCCTCACAGTCGATATAAAAGAACTGATGCAGGTCGCTTTCGGGCTCCGGACCGGAAAGCTGCCATCTGGCGTACACCGAAAGCACGCCCATGAGGCGCGTATTGGTCACATAAGCGGAGACAAAATTTTTCTCCCGATTTTTCATCGAGGCGGAAAGCCCGCCCTCTATGACTGTAAGTTTAGGTCTGCTCAAATCGTATACCTCGCATGTTTCCCTCAATACTACGTCAATACTGAAAGTATAACCCATTTCACGAAAAATACAAGGGGAATAAAGCCCGGCGGCTATTGACAGCCTGCGTAATTCCGATATAATTAAATGTGGAAAACTGAAAAAGCATCCTTATTGAGAGCGGTGGAGGGAATAGGCCCAGTGAAGCCCGGCAACCCCCGTACGTTGCGTATGGAAGGTGCTAAATCCTACAGATGTTATTCTGAAAGATGAGGAAAGGTATAGTGTGTCATGTCTCTTTCTGATTCTGAAAGAGATTTTTTAATGGAGGTAAATATATGAAAAGGTTTTTTACGTCGGAATCTGTGACAGAAGGTCATCCCGATAAGATCTGCGATCAGATATCCGACGCCATAGTGGACGCTATAATGAAGGAGGATCCCATGGGCCGGGTGGCAGCCGAGACCACCGTCAATACGGGATATGCCATGATCATGGGCGAGATAAGCACCGAGTGCTATATAGATATACAGCAGCTGGCCAGAGACGTGATCTGCGATATAGGATACGACGGGTGCGAATACGGCTTTGACGGGAACGTGTGCGCCATACTGACGGCCATAGATGAGCAGTCGCCGGATATAGCGATGGGAGTAGACAGGGCGCTGGAATACAAGGACGGTGAGCTGCCGGACGAAGAGGATCTGACTCAGGAGACGGGAGCCGGAGATCAGGGCATGATGTTCGGATATGCCTGCAACGAGACGCCGGAGCTGATGCCGATGCCGATATCGCTGGCGCACAGGCTGGCAAGACGTCTGGCTCAGGTGAGAAAGGACGGTACGCTGTCATATCTGAGACCTGACGGAAAGACACAGGTAACGGTGGAATACGATGACGGCGTGGCAACGAGAGTAGACACCATAGTCGTATCGACTCAGCACGATCCCGATGTGACGCTGGAACAGATAAGAGAGGATATCATCGCCAATGTCATCAGACCTGTCGTAGATGACAGCCTGCTCGACGATAAAACGAAATATTTCATAAACCCGACGGGTCGCTTCGTGATAGGAGGCCCGCACGGAGATTCCGGACTCACGGGTCGTAAGATCATCGTGGACACGTACGGAGGATATGCGCGTCACGGCGGCGGGGCTTTCAGCGGCAAGGATCCTACGAAGGTGGACAGATCGGGAGCGTACGCGGCCAGGTACGTGGCGAAAAATCTGGTGGCCGCAGGACTGGCCGACAGGTGTGAGATCCAGATCGCCTATGCCATAGGCGTGGCCAGGCCGGTCTCGATATTCGTCGATTCCTTCGGCACGGGCAGGGTCTCGGACGAAAGGCTGGCGGAGCTTGTAGGAGAGCACTTTGACCTGAGGCCGGCGTCCATAATCCGCGATCTCGATCTGAGAAGACCGATATACAGACAGGTGGCAGCATACGGACATTTCGGCAGGACGGACGTGGACGTGCCATGGGAGAAGACGGACAGAGCGGAAGAGCTGAGAAAAGCCGCGGAGCAGGACGCATAACAGAAACAGAAAGGAGTTTACAACATGGGACTTAAGGTCGCGAAATTCGGAGGATCCTCCGTTGCTGACGCGCTGCAGATAGAGAAGATAAAGAACATCATAGAGAACGACGGAGACATAAGGTACGTCGTGGTGTCGGCGCCGGGCAAGAGGTTTTCGGAGGACAGCAAGGTGACGGATCTGCTGTATCTGTGCAAGACGCACATCGAGCACAAGATACCGTACCAGCAGATCTTTCAGGTGATCCGCGACAGGTTCATGGCGGTGAAGGTGAACCTGGGCGTCGATGTGAATCTGAGCAGTGAGTTCGAGGAGATCCAGAAGAATCTCGAGGAGGGAGCATCGGCCGACTATATAGCCAGCAGAGGCGAATATCTCAACGCCATGATAATCGCCGCATATCTGGGCTACGATTTTGTGGACGCCGCGTCCATGGTCAGATTTGACGATAAGGGCAGATTCATGGAGGAGCTCACGAACACGGAGATAAAGAAAAAGCTGGCGGAGCATGAACGGGCAGTGATACCGGGCTTTTACGGCGCCAAGGTAGACGGAACCGTGAGGACGTTTTCCAGAGGCGGATCGGATATAACGGGGGCGCTGGTAGCCAGAGCCATGGATGCCGACGTCTATGAGAATTGGACCGACGTATCGGGTTTCCTGATGGCTGATCCGAGGATCGTCGACGATCCTAAGCCGATAAGCTCCGTATCGTACAAGGAGCTGCGCGAGCTTTCCTATATGGGAGCTTCGGTGCTTCACGAGGACGCCATCTATCCGGCCAGAGTAGCCAATATACCGATCAATATCAGGAATACGAACAGACCTGAGGACCCGGGCACGATCATCACCTCCGAGCCGGCAGCCCTGGAAGAGGGGCAGGTCATCGCCGGCATCGCGGGCAGCAAGGACTTCACGGTCATAGCCATGTACAAAAACCTGATGAGCAGCGAAAGAGGCTTTATCAGGAAGATGACGGCTATACTTGAGGATTACGACGTGCCTATCGAGCACATACCGAGCGGAGTGGATACGCTGTCGGTGGTGCTGGACAACGACGCCATAGACGGTAAGCTGGACGAGATCGTAGACGAATTTGAACGTCAGCTGAAGCCGGACACCATGGAGGTGTTCGAGAATATGGCGCTGATAGCCACGGTCGGACACGGCATGTCTTCCAGGACGGGAACGGCCGCCAGACTTTTTACGGCGCTGGCCGAGGAGAAGATAAACATCAGGATGATAGACCAGGGCTCGAGCGAGATGAATATCATCGTCGGCGTCGAGAACAAGCATTTCGAGACGGCCATCAGAGCGATATACAGGGCTTTCGTGAAGTAGCGGACCGATAGGCACGGCCGTGAAGCCATGAAAGAGGACAGTACCCCGGAGGCGGAAACAACGTCCCGGGGTGTTTTATGGCCGGCGCGCGGGGGCATGTTAAATTTCGCGCACAAAGCCGTATATAATTGTCTAATTGAATTGTAAAATAGGCCGTTTTGAGATAAAATGTAATATTATAATCGGAGTTAAGAGCAGGAGGTAACTATGGCATATATATTTGATGAACCATCGAGGACATTTAATGAATATCTGTTAGTACCGGGGTATTCTTCCAAGGATTGCAGGGTGGACAACGTTTCGCTGCAGACGCCGGTAGTCAAGTTCAGGAAGGGTGAGGAGCCGTCCTTAAGCATGAACATTCCTCTCGTGTCGGCCATAATGCAGGCCGTTTCAGGAGAAAAGCTCGCCATAGCCCTCGCCAAGGAAGGCGGCATATCGTTCATATTCGGATCGCAGAGCATAGAGAGTCAGGCGGAGATGGTGAGACGCGTCAAGGCGCATAAGGCCGGTTTCGTAACGAGCGACGCCAACATCAGACCGGATCAGACGCTGCGCGATCTGCTGGAGCTGAAGGAAAGGACAGGACATTCGACGACGGCCGTCACCGAGGACGGAACGGCGGAAGGCAAGATGGTCGGACTCGTCACCAGCAGGGATTATCGTATCAGCAGGATGCAGCTCGATGAAAAGGTCAGCAGCTTCATGACTCCTTTTGACAAGCTGGTTTATGCCGAGGAGGGCGTAACGCTGTCGGAGGCTAACGATATACTGTGGGACAACAAGCTGAACGCGCTGCCGATCATAAGCAAGGACGGCAGACTGGCGTACTTCGTGTTCAGGAAGGACTACGAAACGCTCAAGGCATATCCCGACGAGCTGCTCGACGAGCACAAGAGATATGTGGTCGGAGCGGGCGTCAATACCAGAGATTATGAGGAAAGGATACCGGCGCTCGTCGAAGCCGGAGCCGACGTGCTCTGCATAGATTCATCGGAGGGCTTCACGGAGTGGCAGAAGGTAACGCTGGATTTCGTCAGAGGAAAATACGGAGACAGCGTCAAGATCGGAGCCGGAAACGTGGTCGACAAAGAAGGCTTCAACTTCCTGGCGGACGCCGGAGCTGATTTCGTCAAGGTCGGCATCGGCGGCGGATCGATCTGCATCACCAGAGAGCAGAAGGGCATCGGCAGAGGGCAGGCTTCGGCAGTTATCGAGGTGGCCAAGGCCAGAGACGATTATTACAGGAAGACGGGCGTATACGTTCCGATCTGCTCGGACGGCGGCATCGTCTACGATTATCATATGACGCTGGCGCTGGCGATGGGAGCCGACTTCCTGATGCTGGGAAGATATTTCTCGAGATTTGACGAATCGCCGACGGCCAAGCTGACGATCAACGGCAGCTACGTCAAGGAGTACTGGGGCGAGGGCTCGAACAGGGCCAGAAACTGGCAGCGGTACGACATGGGCGGCGACAGCAAGCTCTCGTTTGAGGAGGGCGTGGATTCCTACGTTCCTTATGCCGGTCCTCTCAGCGACAACGTGAGACAGTCGCTGCAGAAGGTGAAATCGACGATGTGCAACTGCGGAGTGTTGACGATACCGGAGCTTCAGAAAAACGCCAAGCTGACGGTGGTGTCGGCTACCAGCATCGTCGAGGGCGGAGCGCATGACGTCATCCTCAAGGATACATCCGGAAACACCAAGCGATAGCACGATATTTGGAAGGGATCATATCATATGCAACACGAAAAGATCATAGTTTTGGATTTCGGCGGACAGTACAATCAGCTGATAGCCCGCCGCGTGCGTGAATGCGACGTTTACTGCGAGGTGCGTCCATACACGATGAGTCTGGAAGATATAAAGGCGGAAAACCCGATGGGCATCATCTTTACGGGCGGACCGAACAGCGTTTACGGGGACGATTCGCCGCAGTATTCCAAGGAGATATACGAGCTGGGCATCCCGATCCTGGGCATATGCTACGGAGCGCAGCTCATAGCTCATCAGCTGGGCGGCAGAGTCGAGACGGCGCCTGTCAGCGAGTACGGCAGGACGGAGGTCGATATAGACGACAAGGACGGCCTTTTCAGGAACGTGTCCGACAGGACGATATGCTGGATGAGCCATACAGACTATATAAGCCAGCCGCCTGAAGGCTTTGAGATCACGGCGCATACGCCTGTATGCCCGGTGGCGGCCATGGAAAACAGAGAGCGCAGGATATACGGACTGCAGCTCCATCCCGAGGTAATGCACACCGTCGAGGGAACGGAGATGCTGCGGGCTTTCGTAAAGGACGTCTGCGGATGTTCGGGAGACTGGAAGATGGGCTCGTTCGTCGATGACACGATAGCGGCGATCCGTGAGAAAGTCGGCGGCGGCAAGGTGCTGTGCGCGCTTTCGGGCGGCGTCGATTCATCGGTGGCGGCGGTCCTGATGTCCAAGGCTGTCGGCAAGCAGCTGACGTGCGTTTTCGTCGATCACGGACTTTTGAGAAAGAACGAGGGCGACGAGGTCGAGGCTGTTTTCGGACCGGACGGGCCGTACGATCTGAACTTCGTGCGCGTCAACGCTCAGCAGCGTTTTTACGGTAAGCTGGCAGGTGTGACGGAGCCCGAGCAGAAGAGAAAGATCATCGGCGAGGAATTCATCCGCGTATTCGAGGAAGAGGCAAAGAAGATCGGCGCAGTGGATTTCCTGGTGCAGGGGACCATATATCCCGATGTCATAGAGAGTGGACTCGGCAAATCGGCGGTCATCAAATCGCACCACAATGTGGGCGGACTGCCGGATCACGTCGATTTCAAGGAGATAATCGAGCCGCTGAGGATGCTGTTTAAGGACGAGGTCAGAAGGGCCGGACTTGAGCTCGGAATACCTGATTATCTGGTGTTTCGTCAGCCGTTCCCGGGACCGGGGCTTGGCATCAGGATCATCGGCGAGGTCACCGAGGAAAAGGTAAAGATCGTGCAGGATGCGGATGCCATCTATCGCGAGGAAATCGGCAAGGCCATGGAGGCCGGGCTGATACCGAAATACGGCGAGGAAGGCACGATCGGACAGTATTTCGCCGCGCTCACCAATATGCGCAGCGTAGGAGTCATGGGCGACTTCAGAACCTACGATTATGCCATCGCGCTCCGTGCCGTGCTGACATCCGACTTCATGACGGCTGAAGCGGCGCAGCTGCCGTGGCAGGTGCTCCAGACAGTCACTACCAGGATCGTCAACGAGGTCAAGCACGTCAACAGAGTCATGTACGACTGCACGGGCAAACCGCCGGGGACGATAGAGTTCGAATAGTCGAAAACAGAGGAAACCGCTGAGATTTCAGCGGTTTCTTTTTATGCTTTGGCGGATGTTTGCAGTTGTCGAGCGCTTTTTAGGAGGATGACTGCAATAGTTAATGGGATGAAGCAAACTGGACAATTTTTGTAAAGGGCAGACTGTAGTATTTTCGAACTTTTGAGGGGCTATTTGGAGGGCGCCGGCGTACAGATGTTGAAAATTTTGCAGTTGTAAAACAAGATTGGCGAGAAGAACTGTAAAACAGGTAATAAAATCTGCTTGAAGCCGTCTTTCAACTTCATATTTTGATACAGGTGAAGAATGTAAATAATGAAAACTGATGGCGCTGATGGCTGTGACCAATATTTTCATGACTGTGGAGATTTTTGTACAGCGAAACCCGCATAATTTAAGCATAGGAATCAACATCAGAAAGCGGGTGAAGTATGTATTCATACAGTAAAAAGAGCGGACGTAAAGTGGTGCATAAAGATAATTGCTATCATTTACGTGAAGCGCAAAGAGAAGATATAGGATGGTTTCATACCCTTGAAGAGGCACAGGCTGCCGGATACAGGCTATGCAGACATTGTGACAGAGCGATCAGAGAATATCGGAATGAGGAAAAGCAGATTGAGCAGTTTTGCGCTCAAAACGAGATAAAATGCTATGCACAGAATGAGAAGGTGATAATTGTAACTCCGTACAGCAAGTGGAAGATAATATTTGTCAGCAAGCGTATGTTTCTCTACCATAAGAATTCGCAGAAAAGATTATCGGACATGGATTCGATCGTTCCAGGCTATCATAGTCAGGCGATACATAAGGATACGATAATCGAGTATCTGAAATATGTGATCGAGCATGATCAGTATCGGCTTTTGCATGATATGCCTGTAAGAAATGAAACGACAAAACTCATAAAAGGTACGAAAAAATATAAGAAAGCAATGAAGCAGCAAAAAAAGCGTGAGCACAGATACGAAGTTAAACGTGTGCTGGATCTGATCGAATCGCTGTCGGAATATGACGTGATGAGTTCCCTGCGATCAGACCAGACGCCGCTGCATTGCGTTACTTGCCTTGATGATAATGGGCGGAATTGCAATTTCCTATAGGAGAAAAAGCCGGGACGGTATTGAAAAAATTGGCCACAGCAGGGAGCAGAACGCGATTTTTAATGCGCTCGGGCTTGGTTGACAGGGGCATATTTTTAGGATAAAATAAAGTAAATTTTATATTTTCCTAAAAACAAGGAGATTATATTATGAAATACATTGAACGTGCATTAGAACGGAAATTTTTACGGATGAGTTCATTTTTTAAAGCGGTACTTGTAACAGGCGCTCGGCAGGTTGGTAAAACTACCATGCTGAAACATTTGGCCGAGGGGCAAAACCGTACTTACATCTCTATGGACAATACGATGGCGAGAGCCTTGGCTCAAACTGATCCCGTTTTGTTTTTTCAGACTTACAAGCCTCCCATTATCATTGACGAAATACAGAAAGCCCCGGAACTGTTTGAACAGATTAAGATTATGTGCGATGAAACTGAAGAAAGAGGATTATTCTGGCTGACCGGCTCCCAGCAGTATAAAATGATGAAGAATATACGCGATACGCTGGCCGGAAGAATCGGGATTCTGGAGCTATACAGCTTTTCCAAAAATGAAGTAGACGGAGAAGTTTTTACAAACAAACTGGACTTCTCTCTGCCGTGTCTTTTGGAACGGCAGAAAACGGTAAAAAAGAATGATGTTGTAGATGTGTTTGAGCATATCTGGCGCGGCGGGATGCCCCACGTGCTGCAGGCAGATGCCGAGCAGAGGCAGGAATATTTCAATTCTTATATTGAAACTTACTTGATGCGGGATGTGGCGGAAGAAGGTGGTATTACCGATTCTGTGCGTTTCCAAAAATTTCTTACGGCCTGTGCTGCGCTTGCAGCCGAGCAGGTAAACTATAAAGCTTTGGCGGAGGCAGCCGGAATTTCCCAGCCCACAGCCAAGGAATGGCTGCAGATTTTGCAGGGGCTGGGCATTGTTTATCTTTTGCCGCCCTTTGCCAATAATGAATAGAAGCGGTTGGTAAAAACACCCAAACTGTATTTCTGTGATACTGGATTGTGTGCCTATTTGTCTATGTGGCTTACCAGAGACACCTTGATGCATGGTGCGGCAAGTGGGCATTACTTTGAAAACTATGTTGTGATTGAGCTTTTGAAAAATTATTCATACTCAGCAGATAAAGCGAACCTGACATACTATCGTGACTCGAACGCCAAAGAAATAGATGTGATTGTAGAAGAAAACGGACTGGTGCATCCGTTGGAAATCAAAAAATCTGCAAATCCTGATCGCAGAGAAATCAAAAAATATGAGACACTCGACAAAACAGCCTTAGAACGCGGCAGCGGCGGTATTGTCTGCATGTGCGAAGAAGTCATACCGATTGATAAGAAAAACTGCTTTATTCCTTGCAATCTGATATAGAAAGCAAATGCGTAAAGCGGTGCGCCGAAAGGAATTGCCGACCGCTCGATCTGCATCGACGGGGATATCGGGGAGGTATTAACATTAATAATATTGTGAACAAAGCCCCTGAAATTTTCATACTTCAGGGGCTTTTAAATGCTGCTTACTCCGATAACTACGGCTACTCTTCTCCGAACATTTCCAGAATATCGCTGAACATTGATTTTTTCTTTCTCTGTGGCTTGTGGTCGTAGTGTTTCATCTGATCATGGCGGCGATAATCGTTGGCCTCTTCTCTTGCGCGTTCTACGATCTTGTCGAGCTCGCCGCGATCAAGCCAGACGCCGCGGCATTGCGGACAGTAATCGATCTCCACACCG
>CASESB010000001.1 GCA_949290475.1 uncultured Bacillota bacterium | reverse complement strand
ATCCCCTTGAGGGAGCGGCATATCTTTTCCATCTGATCCTTGTTCTTTATGGAAAGGATGAGATTGATCTTCACGGTTTCATCCTTGTCCGCCCTGGCGTTGAGCCCGGAGATATTGACGTCCATATCCTCGCATATCTTCGATATGCTGGAAAGCATGCCCTTCTGATCCTTGGCCGTGATGCTGATCTCGGCGTCAAACGATTTGTCCGTCAGCTCGTCGCTCCATTTGACATCTATGAATCTGGCCTGATCCGCCGGCGAAAGCGACTTCAGGTTGTCGCAGTCCTTCCTGTGAACCGATATCCCGCGACCCTTGGTTATGAAGCCGACGATATCGTCTCCCGGTACGGGATTGCAGCATCTGGCGATCCTGATCATCAGATTGTCCACGCCTTCGACGATGACGCCGGAATTGTCCTCCTTCTTCCTGTGGGCTGCCGCCTGAGCCGCTCGCTTCTGCGTCTTTTCGCTTATCTCGTTGAGGTCGTCCAGAAGGCTCTTCTCCTTTTCGGCTTCGGCCTTCTTTTCTTCATCCTCGTAATCGAGAAGTATATGCAGCAGCTTGCTCTGCAGCGTGCCCGTATTGGCCAGCTGCGTATACAGCTCGTCGCTCGTCTTGTAGCCCATATCCTTTATCGCTCGGGCGATGAAGGAATTCTTCAGCAGCACGCGCGGATCGTGGCCCTTCTTCCTGATATATTTGTCGAGCTGCTCCTTGGCCTTGTCGACGACGTCCGTCTTGTTCTCCTTCTTCAGCCACTGCCTGATCTTGTTCCTGGCAGAACTGCTCTTGACCATCTTCAGCCAGTCGATGCTCGGACCGGCCGCGTTAGGCGACGTTACTATCTCCACTATGTTGCCGTTTTCCAGCCTGTGGTCTATCGGCACCATCTTGCCGTTGACCTTGGCTCCGACGCACTTCGCCCCGACGTCTGAATGTATCTTGAATGCAAAGTCGAGCGGCGTCGAATCGGCCGGCAGCTCGATGACGTCTCCCTGCGGCGTGAATACGAACACCTGACCGGAGAAGAGATCCATTCTCAGGGATTCCATGAACTCCTTGGGATCCTTTACGTCCTTCTGCCATTCCAGCGCCTGTCTGAGCCAGGAGAGCTTCACCTCTTCCGTATCCGATTTGATGCCCTCCTTGTACTTCCAGTGCGCGGCGATACCGTATTCCGCTATTTTGTGCATCTCGTATGTCCTGATCTGTATCTCAAACGGCTTGCCGCTGTCGCTGATCACGGTCGTGTGCAGCGACTGGTACATGTTCGGCTTCGGCATGGCTATGTAATCCTTGAACCTGCCCGGTATCGGCGTCCACATGGTGTGCACCATTCCCAGAACGGCATAGCAGTCCCTCACCGTCTCGACTATGACTCTGACGGCCATGAGGTCGAAGATCTCGTCCAGGTTCTTATGCTGGTACTTCATCTTCCTGTAGATGCTGTAAAAGTGCTTCGATCTGCCGTATATATCGTATTTTATCCCGATCTCGTCAAGCGATTTCTTTATCTCCTCGACCACGGTGTCTATCGACTTTTCTCTGGCCTCCTTGCGCTCGTTTACCTGCTCGGCCAGATCGTAATATGCCTCAGGCTCCAGGAATTTCAGCGCTATGTCCTCCAGCTCCATCTTCATGGCATAGATACCGAGCCTTGCAGCCAGCGGCGCATAGATATCGAGCGTCTCCCTGCACTTCTCGATGATCTTATCGTGAGTCATGTAGTTTATGGTCCGCAGATTATGCAGCCTGTCGGAGAGCTTGATGATGAGCACCCTTATGTCCTTGGACATGGCCAGGAACATCTTCCTCAGGTTCTCGGCCTGACGCTCCTCCTTGCTCTTGAACTTCAGAGAGCCCAGCTTCGTAACGCCGTCTACGAGCACGCCGACCTCCTCGCCGAAATCGGCTACCAGCTGTTCCTCCGTATACTCGGTATCCTCCACCACATCGTGCAGGAGTCCGGCGATGATCGTCTCCTCGTCCATGCCCAGCTCAGCCAGGATCTCGGCTACCGCCATCGGGTGAATGAGATAAGGCTCTCCCGATTTTCGCAGCTGCCCCCTGTGCATCTCTTCGGCCACGTCGTAGGCCTTGCCTATGAGGTCGATGTCGTAATTGGGATTGTGTTTTAATATAGTATCAAGAAATTCACTTCTCTTCTTCATTCTTTTGACTGACCCTTATTTTTTGTTTCCTTTCACGTATCTCTTGGATCTTCTGGCGTTCGCCGCCTTCTTCTCCTTTGTGATTTCCTTTTTCACTGGCTCTGCGGTCTTTTCCTCAGCAGCTTTTTCTTCCTCCGCATCCGCAGCGCCGGCGTCGTCACCGTCAGCGACATGTTCCTGCTCGCGCGCACCGTCAGCGGTCTCCGCAGCGGCTGCATTCTTTGCATTACCGTCATTATCGACACTGTCGGCCGCCTCTGCGATTTCCGGCTTGATTTCTGCAGTCTCCGCCTTCTCTTCCGTATCCGCAGGCGCCTCTATCGCATCCTGCTCGTCATTTGCCAGCTTCAGCTCGTCATCGGCATGCTTTGACTTCCTGCGCGCCTTTTTCTTCCCGGCTCTGACGTGCTTCTCATAATCCGAAAGTCTGCCGGCGTTTGAGAAGCTGTAGTAAAGAGGGCTGCAGATGCCGATCGACGAGTAAGCTCCGGCAATGATGCCTACCATCAACGGCAGTACGAATTCTCTTATCGCTTCTCCTGCCATGATCAACAGCGGCACCATTACTATCAGCGTCGTCGCCGACGTCATCAGCGATCTGCCGAGCGTCTGGGTGATGCTCCTGTCTATGAGCTCCTCCATGCTGCCCTTGCGCATATACCTGATGTTCTCGCGTATCCTGTCGAACACTACGATGGTGTCGTTTATCGAATATCCGAGCACCGTGAGGATACCGGCTATGAACGGATTATCTAC
Organism: uncultured Bacillota bacterium; assembly: GCA_949290475.1. GTDB lineage: Bacteria > Bacillota > Clostridia > Peptostreptococcales > Anaerovoracaceae > Lentihominibacter. The sequence continues at coordinate 29,597 of CASESB010000001.1, read as the reverse complement.
AGTTATGTTGAATATAGCATAGAATGCGATCACCAGCAGCACGTCGTGGAGAACTCCCAGCAGCGCAGCTCCTCCGAAGCTCCACTGTGAGAACCTCAGCCTGATATAGACCAGCATGCACAATGCCGCCAGCGCCGTAGCGAGTATGGCGTTGTTCCTGAGCTCCTTGCCGACGGACGGACCGAACAGCTCCTCCGACATGACGTCGTCGCGCGTCGTTCCGAAGGCTTCATTGATCGAATCTATGACCTCGGCACGCTCATCGTTGCCCAGTGATTCTATGGTTCTGATTATTATCTGATCGTTGTTCTCTCCCGAATAAATTATCTCCGGATCGAGATCGTAATCAGCTATGGCATCCTCGACGTCCGAGATGGCGACCTCCTTGCCCATGTCCATCTGTATCATCGTGCCGCCCGTGAAATCTATGCCGTAGTTGAGCCCCCTGGCTACGCCGCACACGAGGCCTGCGACCAGAACTACAGCCGAAATTCCGAAGAATATCTTCTTGTATTTCATGAAATGGAGATCTTTCTTAAACGAGAACGACGCCTTGTTGTTCTTATTGATGCCGAAGAAGGCCTTGCTGGCAGTCTTCTTGCCGTCCGTGAGCACGCTGACGAAAAGATGCGTTACCACGACTGCAGTAAAGATGCTCACGACGATACCGATCATGAACGTCCAGGCGAATCCGCGCACCGAGCTCGTTCCTATCTCGTAGAGTATTATAGCGGCTATCAGCGTCGTCACCTGAGAATCTATAACGGTACTGAGCGCACGCTTGAATCCCGACTGTGTCGCCGACCTGATCGTCTTGCCGTTTTCGATCTCCTCTCTGATCCTGGAGAATATGACGACGTTGGCGTCGACCGCCATGCCGACCGAAAGTATGATACCGGCTATTCCAGGCAGCGTGAGCACGCTTCCCATCACCGCCATGATGTTGAGCACGATGATAACGTAAAACATCAGCGCCAGATCGGCCACCAGACCAAGTCCTCTGTATGCGATCACCATCAGGATCAGCACTGCAGCCAGGCCTATGAGTCCCGCGTATACCGCCATCTCAAGAGCGTCGTATCCGATCTCAGCCGACTGTACCGAGGAATTCACCTCGTGCAGCTCGAGCGGCAACGCGCCTCCGCGTATGAGCGCCGCCAGATTCGATGCTTCCTCCTGCGAGAAATCGCCGGTGATGCTGCACTGTCCTCCGCTTATAGGCTCCTTTACGCTCGGATACGAGATTATCTGCCCGTCGAGTATTATGAGTATACAGTTATTCGGTATTCCTTCTATCGTAGATGTTATCTCTCCGTTATATGCGGCGGTAGTCGCCTGATAGAAAAGATCCGAACCCTCGCTGTCAAACTCCAACGCTACTGCATAGCCGGCGCTCTGGCTGTCCATCGTAGCTTCAGCATTCTTGACATTGCTGCCGTCGAGCACGACGCTTCCGTCAGCCATAGCGAACTGCAGCTGAGCCGTTCGTCCTATCTGCTCGATCGCTTCCTGTGAATCCTCAGCTCCCGGAAGCTCGACCCTTATGCGCTTTTCACCCTCGATGGTGACTACCGGCTCCGCCAGTCCCATCTGGTTGACTCGCTCCTCTATTACAGCCTGCGACTCCTCCATGGCGTCGCGCAGCTCTTCGCCTTCAAGGTCTGTATCCGCCTCAAGCACGACGTAGACGCCGCCCTTGATATCAAGACCCAGCTTGATCCTCTCATTTATCGGGTCGACCGGCCCGATCCCGAATATGGTCACATACCATCCGAACACAATGAGAACGATAAAAAATATTGCTAATATCTTCTTAACTACGTAATTCATCCAATCCTCCGGCTATGATTCATTTTAAACAGACCGTAAAAATCCATCTAATCATACTTATATTATTTTACTACTTTTTGTGCTCGTAAACAAGGATAATCGGCTCATTTACTCCATTTTCGCTTCGCGCTCCACATCTGTATATTTACATATATTTTTACTTTTTCGCAATTTGTATATAAAATTTTCAACGTTTGCGAGCCGGCGCACCGGGAAAAGGCCGCATCAGCCCTTTACAAAAAGAGTCCGCATTGTTCAAACCCATTGGATTTTACATACATTCTTCAAAAAATCGAAAATGTATATAAACTAAATTATTTGTTTCATATTTCTTATCTGGCCTGAAATCACAGCAACAAAAAAACTGCCTGCCGACAGATCGTCCGTCGGCACAGCAGTCCTTCGCTTTGATGATTATTTATCTTCCTTAGCCTTTTCTTCCTCAGTCGCTTCCGTTTCAGTCGTTTCAGCCTCGGCCTCTGTTTCAGCTTCAGCTTCGGCCTCAACAGCCTCGGCTTCAGTCTCTGCTTCTGCAGTTTCTACGGCTTCGGCGACCTCTTCCGCCTCTTCAGCCGCGGTTTCTTCAGCCGCTTCCTCAGCTTCCTTTACTTCTTCGACTTCTTCAGGCTCTTCAACAGGAGCAGCCTTCTTCATTCTCTTAGGCTTCTTTACCTTCTTGCTTTCTTCAGCCTCTTCAGCTTCTTCAGGCTCCTCTGATCTTACCTTGGAAGCAGGTCTCTTGCTTTCCTCCACTACTCTGGAAACAGCCCAGCGCATGATCTCGAATTTCACCTTGTCAGCTCCGACCTGGATCACGAGAGAATCATCCTTTGTCTTCACGATCTTGCCGCAGATGCCGCCGATAGTGATGATCTCATCTCCTACCTGTACACCCTTTCTCATGGCGTTGATTTCCTTCTCACGCTTTTTCTGCGGTCTGATAAGCAGGAAATACATTATAGCCAGCAGCAGTATCAAAGGCAGTATCATCGTTAAAGTTCCACTCATCTAACGTTCCTCCTATTTGGGTTGTCTAAAAATACGGTTTATCCGAAATGCTCCGGACACTTTGGTGCCGGCGATGGGGGTCGAACCCATACGGTGTTGCCACCACGGGATTTTGAGTCCCGCACGTCTGCCAATTCCATCACGCCGGCACATTGAAATGATTATATCATTACGCCGGCGATTTTTCAAGCTATTCAGTTATATTTTCTGAATTCCCAGGAGCTGCCGTTGAAGACGTTGAGGTCCACGTATTTCTCGCCTCCGGCAACGCTGTCCGACCTGCCGCGGAACGAGTACTGACAGAACGTCCACTGCTTTCCGTCTCCCAGCTCTTCAGGTATTTCATGAGCGCTTATCCATACGTCATAATCGTCGTAATGTCCCGAGATATACGTGCTGTAGATATGGGAATTCGTATATATGATCGGCCTCATGCCGTAATGGTCCTCGAGCTCCGCAAGCACCCTGTTCAACACCTTCCTCAGCTTCGATGCCTTCGGCGGCTTCTCTATGTATTTGCCGTAGAACTCCACGTCCACCACCGGCGGCAGCATGCCCCATTTTTTATCGACATGCTCGATGAAATTCGCCGCCTGACGCCTGCCCGAGGTGTCATAGCTCAGAAAATGATAGGCTCCGGCTCTGATCCCCGTTTTATTGACCTCGTCCCAGTTGTATTCAAACATGCTGTCGACGTGGCTGCTGCCCTCCGTGGCCTTGATAAAAGCGAACTTGTAGCCTTCGTCTTCAAGCCCCTCCCAGTCAATGTCGAGCTGGTACGAAGAAACGTCAACACCCCTGACCGGGTACGGCTCTTCATCCGTCACGTCGTTTCCGGTAGCGAAAAAATACAGATTGCGCCCGATCAAAACTATGGCCAGCGCCAGCGCCAGCACAGCTGCCGCCAGTATCATATCCTTTTTTCTCTGCCGGCGCGCTCCTTTGCGCCCCGCGCTTCTCCTTCTTCTGCTTCTGCTGCTTCTGCGTTTTGCGGCACTCATGCGTATCATTTTCTCCCGTATACGTCGAAGCTGCCGCATGAAGCGGCAGCCCTGTTTCGATCACTATAGATTGAGCGGACAGCGCTTATCTGTCCTCCGGCTCCCTATATCTGTACGTTCCGGCTTCCTCGCCTGCATCAAGCCTCTCTCCGCCGCCGATATATCTCGACGATCCGAAGGCCAGTATCAGCAGGAATATGAAGTTAAGGAATATGAGCCCCACCGTATATCCCGCTCCGTGCCCGAAGGACTTCGAGAGCTTGTAGTAAAATATGATGTTCAGTATCAGCGCGATGATAGAGCACACGGACACCAGCAACAGCCCCACTGTAAATGCGGCGCTTCCGCCTCCGTAAAGGAACGCAGCCGTAAGTCCGTACGATGCGGCGATACTTCCGACAGCCGTCAGCGCATAAAGTATTATCAGGATGACAAATATAGCCGGCTTCCAGAACAGCTTGTACATGATGTAGATGTTATAAAACGGTATCAGTATCTTCCATCCCTTTTCACCGGCCTTGGTGAATATCTTCCACCAGGCGATGATGGCAATGATCGCGACTATGCTGATGCCTATATAATATCCCGGTCCGAGATCGGCATCCGTCATACTGCTGTAGTAATAATAATCCATTGATATCCTCTCCTTCTTTTTAAAAACGATTTTACCCTTACTCAGTATACTTTACGATCGCCGTCTTTTCAACCTCTATGCAATAAAAGAGCGCCGCGTCCGCAAACTTTTACGAACACGACGCTCTTTATTAACATTCGTCACGCTCTCCGCGATGCCCAGGACCTGCCTTTATCAGTCATCGAAGAACGACTCGTGCTTTTCCTCATTGAGGTACTTATTCATCAGCTCGTCCATGTCGACCGGCTTCTCAGGAACAGGAGCATCCTTCTTCCTGCCGACGAAGAACAGGATTGCACCGATGATGATGGCCGCCAGACCTGCCCACTTGAGAACCTCTATTACGGTCGGGATGGAGTTGCAGAATATATCGTAATCGTCCGGACCCCATTCGCCGTAATCAATCTCGTACCACTTGAGCCAGAACTGACCCAGGAATGCCATCAGGCCTGCAAAGAACAGGAACACGCCTATCCTTACGGTGTCGCCCTTGGCAAGGCCGGCTCCGTTGAGCGGATGATTCTCCGGATCGTTCTTGGAAAGTCCGCCGTACAGTTTCTTGAAGATGATGTAGGCTACAGGACCCGTGCACACAGCGATCAGACCCATGGCCAGATAGTCGGTGCCGTTTACCAGCAGTGCGATAACGGCAATAGCCATCGGGAAGCCCGCGAAGAATATCATGGCGATATTTCCGCCCGGTATCACGAAGAGACCTCTCTTCTTTCTTTCCTCCACAGGCAGCTTCTTTCTCAGCTTCAAAACAGCCAGCGGCAATATGATGTACAGCGCCAGCATGAACACTACTTCCATACTAACGAGAGTAGTGAAGTCGGACTGTGCGAGTATCAGCGTAACTACAGCCAGTGAAAGGATACCTACATAAGGAACGCCTCTCTTCTTGCTTACCTTTACCATGAACTGCGGGCAGAGATTGTCGTCCGCCAGAACGAAGAATCCTCTGGAGCCCGATGCCAGGTAAGTGTTGAATATAGCGCACTGCGATACTATCGCTACTACCAGGAATATGTATCCCCAGGCCTGTCCGAGATTCTCGGTGAGAACCGTGGCATATCCGACAGTCTCTCCGCCGAATCCGCCCTCTGTCGACCAGTTCTCCCAGCTTCCAGCCGGCAGCGAAGCAAGTCCGCCCAGTGTAGGAAGAACGTAGGTCAGAGCTACCAGCGGCATGGCTATCATGAGTCCCTTAGGGATTACCTGAGGATTCTTTACCTCACCGGCCATGTTCGAAATACATTCGTAACCGCAGTACATCCATACGCAGATGCAGATACCGCCGCCCAGACCATCTATGATGTTATACCCCTCAGGCATTACCGGATCCACCGGATTGGTCTGCCAGTTGATAAATCCTACTACTGCCACCAGCGCGAATGCCAGCAGTATGAGTACCGAAAGGATCGTACTTACCTTTCCTACCTCCTTCAATCCCATGAGATTGATTATCGTGAAGATAAGTATCATTCCGATCTTGATAGCGTGCTCTGCAGCCGCAGACATCGGAATCATCTGCGTAACATAACCCGCCACCAGCGCAACGTACACGCCGTTTGTGATATACGTCGAAACCGTACCCCACCAGCCTGCCTGGAATCCCCAGAATTCGCCGAACGCTTCCTTTACCCAGACGTACACGCCGCCTTCGGAAGGGAGCACAGCTCCTGACTCCGCTACCAGATTACTGATAGGATAAGCCCATACTATAGGAAACGCTACCAATAATATGATAGTCATTCCCGGTCCGGCCTCCGGTATCATCTCCTCGATACCAAAGGCTCCCGCAGCTACCAGACAGTACAGCATGAATACTATGCCCGAAACCTTGATGTCATGCTTTTTAAGTCCGGCAACGCCTTGTACCTGACCCTGTTGACTCATAAAACACCTCCTGCCAAATAATTTGACGTATGACAGCTATAAATTCTGAATTTATTATACAATTTACAGCGAAAAAGTAAATGATACATTGGTGTTATTTTCAGAAAATTAGCGAAAGTACGACTTTTTTGTGCACTTCCCGCAGCTGTCCGCTCGTTAATATCCGCTGACTTGCTGCAGGCTATAATAAAATATCGGCTTTTTAGGTTTCACGGCAGCGGCCACTTGTTAATATTTCTCGCCGCCCCCATTTCTGAGATGTCAGTGCGCGTATCAAAAAATAAAAAGGACCGGTAATCACCAATTCTATCGTGATTCCGGTTCTTTTACTGGTGCGGCCTACCGGACTTGAACCGGTACGGTCTCCCACACGCCCCTCAAACGTGCGCGTCTGCCTATTCCGCCAAGGCCGCATATATTGCATCGCCCTAATTAACAACGCTTTATTATTTTACTGATTTTTAGCGCCTTTGTCAACACAAAGTAAACACATTTGTGTGTACTTTTTTGTGTATACTTTATTGACTTCTATCTGTAAAAGGACATAAAAATACCAGTTCCGTCCGTTCAGACATCTTTCTATGCAAAGGTTCCGTCTTTAAGTCGGTACTCTTCCGGCCGTCTCCGTTCCCTCTACCATCAGTCCTTTGACTGTGAATATCGGCCACATCTTCCCGATCTGTTAAAGTTTCCGCTTTGCCCCGCTACCATTCTCATTCACACTCATGAGATACGGCGGTCTAAACTTCAGCGAACTGGTATTCTGTTTGTATTTCGTTTGACATTTCTGGCGGACTCACCCTCTTTCTTACATCTAACAAATTTCGTTCCGGAAATTACCTTTTCACTCCTCTAGGCTCGAACCTTCTATCAAAATTTGTCTGATTTCTTTTTCTTGACTGTATTATAGCACCGCAAAATTTATTTTACAAGAATTTTTTGAAAATTTAATAAAGTTTTTTGTGCATTCCTGAACGTCTATACCCCCGCTTCATCGAGGAACTCGTCTATGCTTTCCCGCAGCTCCTCCACTCCCTCGGAATTGTCGATCACCGCGTCGGAGCGTTTGATCTTGTCGTTGTCCTTCATCTGGCTGTTTATCCTGGCGCGCACCTCGTCCGGGCTCATGCCGTCTCTGGCGCACACTCTGGCTATCCTCACGTCCTCGTCCGCCACCAGCACCAGCACCAGATCGCATTTGCCTTCAAGTCCGGCCTCAAAGAGCAGCGGTGCATCGAGGATTATCCCTCTGGCGCTGCCTTCGGCGCGCAGCGATATCATCATGCCGTCTATGATCTCGATTATGCGGGCAAACATGACCTCGTCCAGCTTCTCACGTCTTCGCTGATCCGAAAAAACGACAGCAGCCAGAGCCTTTCGCTTCAGCTTCCCGTCTTCGTCGAGTATCTCCGTCCTGCCGTCGCCCCACTGTCCGGCGGGGCCGAACAGCGAATCGAGAACGGGTAGCATGCTGCTTCCGTCAGCCGTAAGCCCTCTGCTCACCTCATCGGCATCTATGATCGCAAACCCTTTCTCCGCAAAATACGCTGCCGCGGTCGATTTTCCCGTACCTATTCCTCCAGTAAGCCCTATTACCTTCACCGTGTTCTCCTGTCCGCCCGCATCGAAGCACGCGGGCCAATATCTATTTGAGATCGTACCAGCTTGCGCCCTCGTTGAGATCAGCCTTCAGCTTCACCGCCATCTCATATGCCGACTCCATATTCTCCACGAGCAGCTTTTCGATCTGTTCCTTCTCGTCCTTATATGTATTGATTATCAGCTCATCGTGCACCTGCAGTATCAGCGATGATCTCAGGCCGGCCTCCTTGATGGCGTTGTAGACCTTCACCATGGCGATCTTGATTATATCGGCGGCGCTGCCCTGTATAGGCGTGTTCATAGCCAGCCTCTCTCCCAGCTGTCTCACGATGAAGCCTGTCGCCTTTATTTCCTTGATATAGCGCTTCCTGCCCATGATCGTGGTGACGTAGCCCTTTTCGCGGCACGATTCCACCTGACTGTCCATGAATGCCTTGACCGCCGTATGCTTTTTGAAATACGTTTCTATGTATTCCTCCGCATCCTTGCGCGTGATGTTGAGCTCCGACGAGAGCCCGAAGCTGCTCATGCCGTATATGACGCCGAAATTGACGGCCTTAGCCCTGCTCCTCTCCTCGATGGTGATCTCCGCTTCAGGTACGCCCAGCACGTTCGCCGCCGTCGCTCTGTGTATGTCCTCGCCCCTGTTGAACGCGTCTATCAGCGCCTGATCGCCCGACATGTGCGCCAGCACGCGCAGCTCGATCTGCGAATAGTCGGCGCCCACGAGCACGCAGTCCTCAGAATCCGGGATGAACGCCTTTCTCAGCTTCCTGCCCAGCTCCTGCCTTACGGGGATGTTCTGCAGATTCGGCTCCGTGCAGCTTATCCTGCCCGTCGTGGTGACCGTCTGATTGAAATGCGCATGCACCTTGCCGTCGTCGGCGTTGATGAGCGGTATGAGCCCGTCTATGTACGTGCTCTTGAGCTTGGAAAGCGTCCTGTACTCCAGCACCGCAGGGATAATCGGGTGCTTGTCCTTTATCTTTTCCAGGATATCGGCGCTCGTGGAATAACCGCGCTTCGTCTTCTTACCTGCCGGTAGCCCCAGCTTTTCAAAGAGTATGTCGCCGAGCTGGAACGGAGAGTTGAGATTGAACGTCTCCCCCGCCATCTCGTATATCCCTGCGCTCAGCTCGTTTATCTTGTCGGAGAGCATGGCTCCGAACTCCTGCAGCCTCTGCCTGTCCACCTTGAAGCCTTCGTATTCCATGGCCGCCATGACCTCGATCAGCGGCAGCTCCACATCGTAAAACACGTGCTCCAGCTCCTGACTTTTCAGCTCCTCCTTCTGCATGAGCTGAAGATTGAGAACGGCGGTACAGACCTCAAGACCGTATTTCATGTAAGCGCTGCTGCTGTCGGCGAACATGTCCATCTGGCTGTTTTCCTCCGTGAACTCCGCCTCGTTCCTGACCGTAAAGTGCAGATATTCATTGGCCATGGCCGTCAGATCATAGCTGTTCCTGGCCGAATCGATCACGTACTGAGCGATCATCGTATCGAAGGCCGTATCGAGCTTCATATCATGCTCAAGCGCACCGCACCTCATGAGCATGAAGTAGTCGCGCTTCAGGCCGTGGCCTATAAACTTAACGTTCTGATCTGCCAGCCAGCCGACGAAGCCGTTCAGCCTGCGCAGATCGAAATAATAATATCTGCCGTCGTTGATGAGCGCCGCGCCTTCCGTCGTCACCTCTCCCAGGTGATTGTAATCGCCGAATATCTTCAGTATCGCCTCTCCCTCGATGGAGATGCCGGCCAGCTTTTCGTCGCTGTCCACCAGCGTCCTTTCCCATAACGCCGTCTCAACGAAGCTCTCCGGTCTGGCAGCCTTTCTCGAAATGCCCGCGCCGCTCCTGCCCGTATCGAGCTTCCTGAGGAATTTATTGAATTCCAGCTTCGTATAAAGCTCGATGAGCGCGTCGTAATCAGGCTCCGTAATGAGGCACTCCTCGATATCCATATCTATGGGAACGCTCGTGTTTATCGTCGCCAGACGTTTGCTCATCACGGCCAGCTGAGCGTTTTCCTCTATCTTTTTCTTCACCCTCTCAGGCGTGATGTCCTCTGTATGCGCCAGCAGATTCTCTACGCTGCCGAACTCCATGATCAGCTTGGTGGCTGTTTTCTCTCCCACGCCGGGCACTCCCGGTATGTTGTCGGACGCATCACCCATCAGCCCCTTGTAATCTATGAACTGCTGAGGCGTAAAGCCGTACTTTGCCACCATGGCTTCCTTATCGTATATCTCGAATTCGGAAACGCCCTTCCTCGTTATTATCACCTTTGTCACGTCGGTGGCCAGCTGCAGCTCGTCCTTGTCGCCCGTTATGACGTACGGTTCAAGGCCCTCCGCTTCCGCTCTTACGGCCAGCGTGCCGATGATATCGTCAGCCTCGAAGCCCTCCAGCTCAAGCTGCTTTATATTCATGGCTGCCAGCACTTCCTTAAGAAGAGGTATCTGCATGGCCAGCTCCGGCGGCATCTTCCTCCTGCCGGCCTTGTATTCATCGTATTCCTTGTGCCTGAACGTAGGCGCCTTCATATCGAAGGCCACGGCCATATATCCCGGCTCGTAATCGCGCCGGATCTTTTCCATCATATTGAGAAAACCGAATATCCCCTGCGTGAATATCCCGTCCTTCGTTATCATCGGATTTCTCATCGCGTAATACGCCCTGTTTATCAGGCTGTTGCCGTCTATTATCGCTATCCTCTTCATACTCCACCTCTATGCAAAGTCCTGCAAGTCCTACAGATCGGCTGCGGCCTTAAAGCCGTAGGCTGCAGCTGCGCTCATCACGCCGTCCTTTATGGCCTCCGCCATGACGTATGCGCTCAGATCTCCCAGCGCGTCCGCATTGACCTCGACATCCCCCTTCGCCATGTAAAATATCGTGTCGCCGTCAGCCGAAGAATGAACTGGTCTGATGGCGGCCGCATATCCGTCGTGACTCATGGACGCCAGCTTGCCGCACTGATCCTTCGTCAGCCCGGCGTTAGTGATGACGCAGCCGATAGTTGTATTGCCCGTGAAGACGTTCTTAGGCTTTTCTATCGTGCGCCACATATGCTCTCTCGTGCTGTCAAGGCTCCTGCCGTCCTCCGACAGCATGCCCGCGATCTGCTCGCCCGTGTCAACATCGTAGATATCTCCCAGACTGTTGACCGCCACCACGGCTCCCACCTTGAGCTCGCCTATCTGAACGGCGTACATGCCGAGTCCGCTCTTCATGGCTCTCCGCATGTCGAGGAACTTACCGACAGTGGCTCCCGTTCCCGCGCCGCAGTTGCCGCGCTGAGGTCTGTTTCGTTCGGAATCAAGGCATGCCGCATAGCCCATGTCACCATCGGGCCTGCACCCGTAATCTCCTGTCGCCAGATCAAAGAGACAGGCTGCCGGCACGATAGGCACGCGTCCGATGCCCACGTCAAAGCCGATATCCCTCTCCTCCAGGTAACGCATGATACCGCCGGCCGCATCGAGCCCGAAGGCGCTGCCTCCCGAAAGCATCACGGCGTACACCTCCTGACAGGCCTTCTGAGGATCGAGCAGATCGGTTTCACGCGTGGCAGGTCCTCCGCCCCGTACATCTACGCCGCAGACTGCGCCCTCATCGCAGATGATGACAGTACAGCCGCTGCCGCCGGCTTCATCCTGAGCATTGCCGACCCTGAAGCCCTCTATATCATCTAATGATATCTCTTTGATTATCTCTCTCATTTGAGTCTCCTGTATACGAGCCAGTAAACTACGCCTACGAACATCCCGCCTCCGACGATATTACCCAGCGTTACCGGCAGCAGATTGCCGAGCAGGAAATTGCCGATCGTGAGACATGATGGGTCGAGTCCCAGCAGCTGCACGAAAGCGTCGTTTCCGGAGGCTATCATGCCCGCCGGTATGAAGTACATGTTGGCAACGCTGTGCTCGAAGCCCGAAAGCACGAACAGTCCTATGCAGAACAGTATGGAAAATATCTTGCTGATCGTGGCCTGTGCGCCTGTCGCCATCCACACCGCCAGGCATACGAGCCAGTTACACATGATGCCCAGCACGAAGGCTTTGCCAAAATCCAGGCTCACCTTGGAAATAGCCGTCTTGACGGTGATCGCTCCCAGAAGCCCCTCGCCGTTTGCCAGAAGTCCGGAATAGTTGATGAATATCGCTATGATCAGCGCGCCGATGAAATTGCCTATATAGACGATGAGCCAGTTCCTGAGCATGCCCGACACCCTGATCTTTTTATCGAGCAGCCCCACCAGCATCAGGTTGTTGCCCGTGAACAGCTCCGCACCGCAGAGCACTACCATCATCAGACCTACCGGGAAGACGGCCGCCGACACGAGCTTACCTAAACCGAACGTCGCCGGATCGGCAACCAGATTGAACGACACCATGGCCGATGCCTGCGCTCCGAAGGCGATATATGCTCCGGCCAGTATCGCCAGGATCAGCAGCCTCCAGAATCCCGAGGTGGCCTTCGGCACCGCGGAATCCGATACCTTATCAAGAATCTCATTAGGTGTAAGTGCTTTCACTGTTAATTCTCCTTTTGTCACATAAAAAATACCCGCGGGCGCCTGAGCGCCCAGCAGGTATTAATTATATCATATCCTGTGCTATTTTGTCATCAGTTCGCAAACGGCGTTTGAAAAGGCCACAGGATCCTCAACAGGCAGGCCTTCGATCATCAGCGCCTGATCGTAGAGAATCGCGGCGTACTTTTTCAACGTCTCCCTGTCGCTCTCGTACTGCTGCTTGAGAGTCTCCAGGATCGGATGCCCGGCGTTGATCTCCAGCACTCTCTCCGCCTGCACCTTCTCGTCCACCGGCATGGAATTGAGCACCTTTTCCATCTCTATGGAAAGTCCGCCCTTTGAGGTCAGGCATACGGGATGGCTCTTGAGCCTCTGCGAAAGCCTTACCTCGGACACCTTGCCGTCCAGCGCCTCCTTCATGAACTCCAGCAGATCCTTGCTCTCCTCGGCCTGCTTCTCCGCAGCCGCCTTTTCCTCGCCGGACTCCTCCACGTCAAGCTCCTCCGAGGAAACGGACATGAACTGCTTTTCATCGTATTCGCGCATCATCTGCAGCGCGAACTCATCTATATCGTCCGTCAGATACAGTATCTCATAGCCCTTGTCCTTAAGAAGCTCCGTCTGCGGCAGCCTGTCTATCTTGTCGGTCGTTTCGCCCGCAGCGTAATATATGTGCTTCTGATCAGGCTTCATCCTGCTGACGTACTCCGCAAGCGTCACCAGATCCTTCTCTGTCGACGAGTAGAACATCACCAGATCCTGCAGCTTCTCCTTATTGATGCCGAAGCCCTCGTAAATGCCGTACTTCAGCTGCAGGCCAAAGTTTTTGAAAAACTCCTTGTACTTGTCTCGCTCCGTCTTCTGCATGCTGAGCAGCTCGCTCCTGATCTTCTTTTCCAGCCTCTGGGCTATGGCCTTCAGCTGTCTGTCATGCTGCAGCATTTCCCTGGAAATATTCAGCGAGAGATCCTGCGAGTCCACCAGCCCCTTCACGAAGCTGAAATAATCCGGCAGAAGATCCGGGCATCTGTCCATGATGAGCACGCCGGACGAATAGAGCTGCAGGCCCTTTTCGTATTCTCTGGTGTAATAGTTGTAAGGCGCCTTGCCGGGTATGAAGAGCAGCGACGTATAGCTGACTACGCCCTCGACATCCGTGTGTATCACCTTCGCCGGGTCCGTATAGTCGTAGAACTTGTCCTTATAGAAATTGTTGTAATCCTCATCGCTGATCTCGCTCTTGTTCTTCTTCCACAGCGGCACCATGCTGTTCAGCGTTTCCAGCTCCTGATAGGACTCGTACTCCTGATCCTCCGGCTTCTTATCCTCGTCGCCGGCCTTGAGACGGCGCTTCTCCACCATCATCTGGATCGGATACCTGATGTAATCCGAATACTTCTTTACCAAACTCCTCAGCTCGTACTCCTCCAGGTATTTGCTGTACTTCTCATCGTCAGTATCCTCTTTGATGTGCAGCGTGATCTCCGTGCCGCAGCCGTCCTTTTCGGCTTCCGTCACCGTATAGCCGTCGGCCCCCGACGACTCCCACAGATACGCCTGCTCCTGTCCGTAGGCTCTGCTGAGCACGCTCACCCTGTCGCTGACCATGAACGCCGAGTAAAATCCCACTCCGAACTGGCCGATGATATCTATTTCATCCTTGCTGTCCATCTCCGCCTTGAAATCAAGCGAACCGCTCTTAGCTATCGTACCCAGGTTTTTCTCCAACTCCTCCTTCGTCATACCCATGCCGTTGTCGATGACCCTGAGTATCCTGGCATCCTTGTCTCTTTCCAGCCTGATGGAAAAATCATCCCTTGAAATGCCGGTGTCGCCCTCCGTGAGGCTGTGATAGTACAGCTTGTCGATGGCGTCGCTGGCGTTCGAGATCAGCTCTCTGAGGAATATCTCCTTATGCGTATAGATCGAGTTGATCATCAGATCCAGCAGACGCTTCGATTCCGCCTTGAATTGTTTCTTTGCCATATTTATCGCTCCCTTTTATGTATATTTGCCTTCTCTCATGCATTTTATTAGCACTCCTTGTTATTGAGTGCTAATATTATTATACGACCTTTACGCCAAAAATCAAGCCCCAAATCAAATATAAAAAAATCCCGACATGCCGTCGGGGATATAATTCACACCCTATCTAAAAATAGGGGGGTGCCCTGTTCTCGCTTCTGTCTTCCGTTCAAAGGCGGCCTGACATAGGCATGTCGGAAACTCCGGGCTCCCAATGTCGTCACGTAGGTTGAATTACACTACCCCGTCGCACATCTCAGGATAATTTCTGTCGCGTATTACCTTATGTATTAATTATAAAACTTTGTACGGCATTTTCAAGGGGGTAATGAAAAAAAGCGCCGGTTTGTTGCCGTCAGAGCTCTGCTCCGATGCCTCCGGCGCTTTTGTAAGCTGTATATTTATCTGTCTGCTACTGTTCGCGTGTGCGCAGCATCACCTGCTGCACCTCTCGTATCTACTGCAGGTTGAGCTTCAGCGACAGCAGCCTTTCCGTTATCACATGGAAGCCCGCCAGCTGTATTGCCGTCAGTACGAACAGCACTCCTATGCCGAGCTGACTGCCGGCGAACACATCGTTGCCTACGGAATTCAGCCAGAGCACGATCGAAGTGACAGTACCCAGATTATCTATTCCTATCATCAGAACAGTGAACAGCGTCGTTACCAGCATCGACAGTCCTATATACGCTCCCAGCGCCAGCAGCAGCCTGTGCTTGTTTGCCAGCTGCCCTATGGCCAGAGCTGCATATACCTGATATATGCTCTTGAGTACCGACAGCACTATCAGTATCAAGACCTCGATCAATATGAGGATAAATTTCGGATCCTTATGCCACAGATCTCCCAGGAATGAGAACATATCCGGGAATGCCTTCAGGCTTCCTATGCCAGCCAGTATCATGATGGATATGATCGCCACCAGCGTGCTGGCAAACACTATCCCCGCCGCAACTATGCCCTTGGAGGTGATCAGCTGCCACGGTTTCACTGGCAGGGTGTTCATCAGATAACCCTCGTCACCCAGTATTCCCTTGTAGAATCTCATGATGATCACCACCATCGTAGCTACGATCAGCGCTATGAATACGGCGAAATACAGAAGACCCGTTATTGTTCCTATTATGCCGACCATGATGCCCATCCCGTCCGTCGCAAAGACTGCGGCCGTATCGCCGAGCACGTTTATGCTGAGGCTGAACAGGATGCTGGCAGCGATGAGCGCCGCCCAGATGACGAGCATCAGCTTGCCGCTCGACTTTATCTCGTATTTTATCAGCTTACCTGTCATTTGCGCTCACCTCCCTGAACGGCACCATGCGAAACGAATCCTTGAACACGTCGTCGATCGACTTGCCTTCCTTTTCCTTGATGTCGTCGACGGACTCGTGCCTGATCACCTTGCCGTTGTTTATGAAAATGACCTCGTCCAGCACCCTCTCTATATCGGAGATGAGATGCGTGGAAATGATGACCGTTCCTTCCTCGTTGTAGTTGTTGATGATGGTCGTGAGTATATAGTCCCTGGCTGCCGGATCGACGCCCGCAATCGGCTCGTCCAGCAGATAGAGCTGCGCCTTCCTGCTCATGACGAGGATCAGCTGCACCTTTTCCTTCGTTCCCTTGGACATCGTCTTGATCCTGTCGCCCATAGCTATGTTCAGCTCGGCGCACATCTGCTCCGCCTTGTACCTGTCGAAGTCATCGTAGAACTCGCTGAACATCTCCACGATGTCCCTTGCCGTCATCCAGCCGTCAAAATAAGTCCTGTCCGGCAGATAGCTGACTATTGATTTCGTGTATACGCCCGGCTTGGCGCCATCTATATAAATATCCCCTTTTGTCGGTCTGATGAGTCCGTTCATCAGCTTTATCATCGTGGTCTTGCCGCTGCCGTTCGGCCCCAGCAGACCAATCACCCTGCCGCGGCCTATGCCGAGACTGACCCTGTCGAGAGCCAGCTTGCCGCCGTAGGCCTTGCTGACATCGTAAAAATCGACCAGATTCCCTGTCTTCATTTCTCTTCTCCCCCTCTTTCCTTTATCATCCTCACCACATCGTCGGCATCGTAGCCGATAGAGGCCATCTCCTTGATGAATTTGTCAATGTTTTGCTTAGCTATTCTCTCCTTCATCCTCGATACCAGCCCTTCATCAGTCGTTACTGTCCTCCCGGCAGTCCTGTTGGTTATCACGAACCCTTCGTTTTCCAGCTCACTGAGCGCCCGCTGCATGGTGTTGCGGTTCACTCCCGCATCCTCAGCCAGCTCTCTCACGGTCGGAAAGGATCCGCCCATGTTGAACCTGCCGGCTACTATGGCGATGATCAGCTGATCCTTAAGCTGCGGCCATATCGGCCTGCTGTCATCAAGCTTCCATTCCATACCTTACTCCCCCTGCTTCAGTATTTTGTCCCATTGTCATGTTGTCCTATGCGCTTAAGACAATAATAATATAACCCGGGCGCTGCGATATGTCAATATGTTTTTTGAGATTTTACACATATTTATTTGATCATAAATCTGGGTTTTTCTGTTCTTTGCAGTCATTTTGTTTTTTTCGCCTGAATGACTGCAAAAATCAATGGGTTTGAATGATGTAGAATGATGTGGAGCGCTTTGTAGAGGGTTTGGATGGGCTCATTTGAGGCTTTAAACCTGCAAACGCACAAAATTTTGCAGTCATCTGTAAAAAATTTAAAAATGACTGCAAACCAATCTTCTCCAAATTGATATCATGTACGCATAGCAAAAGCTCAATCCCCTTATG
The DNA here is from genome assembly GCA_949290475.1 of uncultured Bacillota bacterium. Taxonomy (GTDB): domain Bacteria; phylum Bacillota; class Clostridia; order Peptostreptococcales; family Anaerovoracaceae; genus Lentihominibacter. The sequence continues at coordinate 12,285 of CASESB010000001.1, read as the reverse complement.
TTCGAGATTGAGCTTTTGTCTACAGTTTATGACGTTTACTTGGCATACTCGTTCATCAGATCTACGGCCTTCTGGAGACCTTCCTTTTCAGATGCGTATGTATCGTCGAGATACTGCTGCTGTACGTCTCTGAGAGCCTTGAGCTCCTCTATCTCAGCCGACACATCGGCGCCCTCTTCATCGTACTTGGCCTTGAGGCTTTCAACGACTCCCCTTATATCGCTGTGCGGGAATTCGATCAGGCCGTCGCCCCAGGTATCCGCTCTGTTCTCAAAGAGCTGGTTCTCCATGTAGTCGCACGTCTCTTCATCGAAGTACATGTGATACCATGCCCAGTCTACAGCCCACAGGTATTCGTCGTAGGCTTCCTGAATATTGCCTTCCTCGAGAGCTGCTATCGTATCGTTGAGACTGGCGATATTGTTCTGATAGAGCTCGTGACGGTTGATGGCTGCCGGATCGAAATTGAGTCCCAGTATCGCATCCTGCAGCGATTTGTATATCTCCTGAGTCTGAGCGTTGAGCTCTACAGCCTCAGCCTTTTCTCCAGACTCCTCAACAGCGCTCATCTTTTCTTCCAGAGCAGCGGCTGCCGCATATCCGTCCTCAAGCACCGCGTCGAATTCATCGGTATCCGCAAGGCTGTCTTCAAAATCCTGCAGCCTTGCCGTGAAGCTCATAGGTCTTACGTCAAGCGCATCGAGATCTAAAGTCAGCTTACCGAAAGCGCGGATAACATCTCTGAGACCTTCCTCATCGAGCGGCTGAGCATCCCAGCTGTCGTAGCTGGAGTGGTATCCCATATCGTCATACGTCGTTCCCTCTCCGGAACCGGCAACCAGTGAAGGTATGCCTAGACGCGTCCAATGGAAATCCTCGGTGCCGACATCGTTCTTGCCGAACGACCATTCATATACGGAATCCTCGCTGATCTCACCGATGCTGTTTTCTGCAAATCCCATCAGCTCCGGCGTACACCTTACTCCTGCATACGTCTCACCTTCTACCGCATAAGCGCCGTCATTGTTGACGATGGCAAACGCTCCCTCTACCCATTCAGGGTGATTTGTCATGATCTCCTCATATGCGCCTGCCGACCAGTCGTATTCGCTTCCGCTTACTCCCCATTCTTCAGCGCCGTGCATGCAGACGCGTATGGTCTTGTCAGGCTCGTATCCGCTGTCGATGAGGCCCTTGGCTATCGCCATAGAAACCGCAACGCCCTGAGCGTCGTCATATGCGGAATGGAAATATCCGTCCATATGAGCGAACAGATAGATCACTTCGTCTGTCTTGCCTGGGATCTCACCCCAGAGGTTATGCGATGTACCGTCCTCCTCGACCGTGGAATCACAGTTCAGCGTAACTGTTATCGAATCACCGCCGCCGGCCTTTATGGCCTTCTGCAGAGCCTTGCTGTCCTTTTCGCTTATCGCGAGCGCAGGAGCATCAGCCGGTCCGCATACGTCCTGTACGCCTATACGGTCAGCGCCGTCTTCCGGATAGATGGACATGGCGATGATCGCTTTAGCTCCTTTGACCTTGGCCTGATAAGCCGGATAATTTATCCACCAGTTTTCGTTCTGATCAACGTCGAGAAGCACCAGCTTATCCGTAACGTCTATACCTTCATAATCAGCTTCCGTTCCCTCGCCTACATATACGAGCTCGCACTCTTCGTTATCGGCGTTGAGAGTCGTCTGATAGCTGCTGAGATCTATCTTCTGTTCCTTGCCGTCGGCATTCGTGAACGTGAGATTTGCTCCGGTGAACACCCAGGTATCTACCGTTATCTCCTCCACGGTTACGTTCTGCAGCCCTATGTCCTTCATCTGTTTTTCGAGGTATTCCAGAGCCTGCTCCTCTGCAGGAGAGCCCGCCGACCTGTTGCCGGTGACAGGATCATCTCCGAGCGAGCTTATGTTCTCTACGACCTCTTTAGCGTACTCCGTATCGATGACCTCGTCAAAGTTGACGAAGCTCTCGCTGTAATCAGAGCCTCCTCCGCATGCGCTCAAGCCGAAAGCAAGTCCAATCACCAATACCAGAGGCAAAAATTTCTTCCGCATAAAATCACTCCTTTCAAATATCCCCCATTGCCGAAGCAGGTAATATTACTTGCTTCGCAGATAAATACATAATAGTCAGAAATGATTTAAAAGTCAATAAAATTCAGAAAATTTGTCTGCATACAAAAAACCTCCCTACCCGACATTCCTGTCGAATAAAGAGGTCTGTATACCGCCATTGCAATTGCGTTATTCTATGCTCTCCAGATCCACGCTGCAGTTGTGGTGCACCTTCTGCACGTCGTCGTTATCCTCGAGCGTTTCGATCATCTTCTTCAGCTTCTTCAGATCGCCTTCGTCCGTCGGCGCCGTTTCCATCGACGGCACGTATTCCACGTCGGCGTCGATCATCTCATAGCCCGCATCGGTGAGCGCACCGTGTACGTCCGTGTAGTTTTCTGGCGCGGTGATGATCTCGTAGCTGTCCTCATGCGTTATCATATCCTCGGCGCCCGCCTCGAGAGCCGCCTCCATCAACGCATCCTCGTCGATATCGTCAGTCTTTTCAATTATGATGACGCCCTTCCTCGAGAACATGTATGACACGCAGCCCGGAGTACCCAGGTTGCCGCCGTTCTTATCGAACGTCGATCTTACAGCCGACGTCGTCCTGTTCCTGTTGTCGGTAAGAGTCTCGACGATGACAGCCACGCCGCCTACGCCGTAGCCCTCAAATGAAAGCTCCTCGTACGATTCGCCCTCCAGCTCTCCCGTACCCTTCTTGATGGCTCTCTTGATGTTATCGTTCGGCATGCCGATGCCCTTGGCCTTTTCTATGGCCACTCTGAGCGTCGCGTTGTAGTCCGGATCACCTCCGGCCTTGGCCGCTACGATTATCGCCCTCGTATATTTCGTGAACATGGCCGCACGCTTTGAGTCCTGTGCCGCCTTTCTTCCTGCTATTGTTCCATGTCTTCCCACCAAGACACCTCCTAATCTTTTTATCTCACATCAAGATATTATACACCCGGACGGACGTTTCTTCAAGGTCAAACCTGCCGTTCCGCGTCCGGCCCGCTCAAACCTTTGTGTCTATGCGCCGCGCTCGGAGTCTTTCTCTACTGCTTCGGCCTTCGATGCTCCCGCCTTCGATACTCCAGCCTTCGATGCTTCTGCGGCAGCTTCCTTCTTCGCGAGATTCTTGTGCGCCGTTGCCATCATCAGCTTGATCCTGTTGAGCTGATTGACGTCGGACGCTCCCGGGTCGTAGTCGATAGCCGCTATATTAGCCATCGGATTTCTCTTTCTCAGCGCCTTCATCATGCCCTTGCCCGTCACGTGGTTAGGCAGGCATGCGAACGGCTGCATACAGATGATGTTTTCCACACCGTCGTCGATCAGATCCACCATCTCGCCTGTCAGCAGCCAGCCCTCGCCGCACTGATTGCCCAGCGATATTATCTCCTGCGCCTTGTCGGCGATATCGCTGATCCTCATCGGCTCGTGGAATCTCCTGCTTTCGCGCAGAGCCTTTCGCATCGGCTTCCTGAAATGCTCGATGACCGCGATGGCCGCCTTGTTGCCCATCATCAGCTTGAAGCTCCCCGACAGCACCTTGTGATTGAACTCCTTGCTGTACATGCCGTAGAGCAGGAAGTCCGCCAGATCGAGTACGACGGCCTCGCCGCCCTCCTTCTCGATGATGCTGACAACGTCGTTATTAGCGTTAGGATGGTACTTGACGAGGATCTCGCCCACCACGCCCACGCGCGGCTTTTTGATATCAAGCAGCGGCAGCTCGTCAAAGTCCTTCACTATTTCCCTCATGTAGCGTTTGTACTGCCCGTAATCGCCGCTCCTGAGGTTTTCCTTGGCTCTTTCCGTCCACTTCTCGTAAAGCGCGTCGGCCGAGCCCTTTTCCGCCTCATACGGCCTGGTGGCGTAGAGCACCCTCATGAAAAGATCTCCGTACATGACGCCCATCAGGCACTTCTTGACGATGCCCGGCGTGAACCTGAAGCCCGGATTCGACTCCAGCCCGGCCATGTTTATGGAAATGACCGGGATCTGCTCCATGCCCAGATCCTTGAGAGCCTTTCGCAAAAGGGAAACGTAGTTGCTGGCTCTGCAGCCGCCTCCCGTCTGGCTCATGAAGATGCCTACCCTGTCGAGATCGACCTCGCCCGACTTGAGGTACGAGATTATCTGACCCAGCGTCACTATCGTCGGATAGCAGGCGTCGTTGTTTATGTATCTTAGGCCCTCGTCGACCGCGTTCTTGTCCACGGTCGGCAGCCTCTTGACCTTGTAGCCTTCAGAGCCTATCGCCGCTTCGAGGAACTGGAAATGCACCGGCGACATCTCCGGTATCAGCACGGTGTATTCGCCCTTCATCTCCTTCGTAAAGTACTTGCGCTCGTACGGCGTATGGCTTTCCTTGTGCGCCACGTGGTTATTCTCACGCTCATCAATAGCGGCCTTGAGCGATCTTATCCTAATCCTGATAGCGCCCAGGTTAGTACCCTCGTCTATCTTGATCACGGTGTAGATCTTGTTGCTCTTCCTCATGATCTCTTCCACCTGATCGGTTGTCACCGCGTCGAGTCCGCAGCCGAAGGAATTGAGCTGCACGATCTCCACATCGTCGGTCGTGCACGCGAAGCTGGCCGCCTTGTAGAGCCTGGAGTGATACATCCACTGATCCAGCACTCTTATCGGTCTCGGCAGCTCTCCCAGGTGCGCCACCGAATCCTCGGTCAGCACTACCATGTCGAACGACGTTATTATCTTGTCTATGCCGTGATTTATCTCCGGATCGAGGTGGTAAGGTCTGCCGGCCAGTATCACGGCCTTCTTGCCGTTGGCTCTGGCGTATGCCAGCGTTTCCTCGCCCTTCCTGCGCATATCGGCCTTGAACCTCGTATCCTCGGCTCTGGCCGCGCTTACGGCTTTTTCTATCTCGTCTCTTGAAACGCCGCGCGCCTCAAGCAGCTTGCAAAGCTCCCTCACCAGGAACTTATCGTTGTCGTACGGCAGGAACGGATGTGAAAACTCCACGCCGCCGGCCGCAAATATATCGTCCATGTTGCCCGCTATGACCTCAGGATACGTGGCCACGATCGGGCAGTTGTAATGGTTCGGCGCGCTCTTATCCTCTATGCGCTCGTAGTTGATGCTCGGGTAGAATATCCACCTGGCTCCGTTGTCCACCAGCCACTTGATATGCCCGTGTACGAGCTTGGCAGGATAGCAGGCCGTATCCGAGGATATGGTCTCCATGCCTCTTTCGTAGAGCTTCTTGCTGGATGTCGGCGAAAGCATGACGCTGTATCCCAGCTCCGTAAAGAACGTGAACCAGAACGGATAATTCTCATACATGTTGAGCACGCGCGGGATTCCCACGACGCCTCTGGCCGCCGTCTCCGGCGGCAGCGGCTCATAGTCAAACAGCCTTTCCAGCTTATATTCATAAAGATCCGGCAACAGATTGGCCTCTTCGGCCGTCTTTCCTTCTCCGCGCTCACACCTGTTGCCCGTGAAGAACCTGGTGCCGTCGCTGAATTTGTTGACCGTCATCAGACAGTTGTTCTCGCATTTGCCGCATCTGACGTGGCTGATGCTGACGCTGAAATCATCCAGAGCCTCAGGTCCGAGCAGCGACGAAAGCTCGCCCTCCGCGTGATTCTCCCTGGCTATCAGCGCCGCACCGTAAGCGCCCATGAGCCCGGCGATGTCCGGCCTGATGATGTCCTTGCCCATTATATTCTCGATGGCGCGCAGCACTGCGTCGTTGAGGAACGTTCCTCCCTGCACGACGATCTTCTCCCCGGCTTCTTCGGGGTTTCTCAGCTTTATCACCTTGTAAAGCGCATTCTTGATCACGGAATACGAAAGCCCGGCTGAGATGTCGCCTATGGTCGCGCCCTCCTTCTGCGCCTGCTTGACCTTGGAGTTCATGAACACGGTGCATCGCGTTCCCAGATCTACCGGCGCCTCGGCAAAGAGCGCTTCGGAAGCAAAGTCCCTGACGCTCAGATCGACGGACTTGGCGTACGTCTCGATAAACGAACCGCAGCCGGAGGAGCAGGCCTCGTTGAGCATGATATTGTATATGGCTCCGTCCTTGATCCTCATGCACTTCATGTCCTGCCCGCCGATATCCAGTATGAAATCGACGCCCGGCAGGAATTCCTCGGCCGCCTTGTAGTGAGCCATCGTCTCTATCTCACCGAGATCGGCCTTGAAGGCCGCCTTGATCAGACCCTCGCCGTATCCCGTCGTCGTCGTCTTCGCTATATGCGCCTCCGGCGGCAGCTGGGAATACAGCTCCCTCAGCATATCCATCGTCGCGTCGAGCGGCTTGCCTTCGTTGTTCTTGTAGTATGAGTAAAGCAGGTTCTTCTCCTCGTCTATCAGCGCCGCCTTCGTAGTCGTAGATCCGGCGTCGATACCCAGGTATACGTTGCCTCTCGCCTGCCTTATATCCTTTTTCTTTATCCTGTCACGATCGTGACGCTCGCGGAATCTCCTGTAATCATCCTCATCCGCGAACAGCGGCGCGACATGCTTCGTGTCGGAAAGCGCGCTCGGATCCGCATGCTCTATGCGATCCATGATGTCGCTGAACGGCGCTTCCTCGTATTTTGCTGAGTTGAGCGCTGCTCCGATGGCGACGAAATACTTGGAGTCCTCGGGGAATATCACCTCGTCGTCCTTGAGCTGCAGCGTCTCCTTGAAACGCTTCCTCAGCTCGGACAGAAATGACAGCGGTCCTCCGAGAAACGCCACCTTGCCCCGTATCGTATGACCGCAGGCCAGTCCGCTTATCGTCTGATTTACTACAGCCTGGAAAATAGACGCCGCCAGATCCTCGATAGGCGCGCCCTCGTTGATGAGCGGCTGCACGTCTGTCTTGGCGAACACGCCGCACCTGGCCGCGATCGGATATATCATCGTATGCTTCTTGGCCGCCTCGTTGAGCCCGGCCGCATCCGTGTTCAGCAGCGCCGCCATCTGGTCGATGAAGGCTCCCGTACCGCCGGCGCAGGTGCCGTTCATCCTCTGCTCTATCGTCTGACCGTAAAATGTGATCTTGGCGTCCTCGCCGCCCAGCTCGATAGCGACGTCCGTCTCCGGTATCAGCGCTTCTACCGCGGAGCTGCACGTCACCACCTCCTGCTCGAACGGTATGCCCAGCACGTTGGCCAGCGACAGTCCTCCCGAACCCGTTATGACGGTCCTGAGGTTTATATTGCCCACCTCGTCGTACATATCGTGCAGAAGATCGATAACGGTCTTAAATACATTTGACATATGTCGTTCGTATCTGTCATATATGATGTCGCCTCTGTCGTTAAGCAGCACCAGCTTGACAGTAGTCGAACCGACATCTATACCTAGTCTCATAAATAATCCTTTCCTTTTTGCTATTTTTATACAAACAGTACATATATATAAATATATGTAGCAAATTTTCCAATTAATTTAGTACCTATGATATAATATTTCCATGAAAAGTTCAATCAAAAAACTTACATTTAAAGCCATTTATCGCTTATTGGATAAAGTTTCTCCAATAAATGGAGACTGCGGCAGATTATGCGGCAGTATATGCTGTACTTATGATGCCAAAAATGATGCCGAAAACGCCGGCAACAGCCCTTCCATGGGCCTCTACCTGCTGCCGGGAGAGGAAAAGCTCTTCACAGGCCGCGAAGACTGGCTCGGGTGGAGCTGGGAGTACGCCGAGGATTATGAATTCCCCGACAGCTGGCACGGCAAGGTCTATTTCCTGGAATGCCTGAACGCGCCGCACTGCGACCGCAGAATGCGTCCGCTGCAGTGCAGATTTTTCCCTGCCGCACCGCACATAGATGCGAACGGCCAGCTTTTCCTGATATACCAAAGCGGGCAGCTTCCGTACAAGTGCCCGCTCATATCCGATAATGTCTCTCTGAACGAAGATTTTCTCAAAGCAAGCTATACCGTATGGAAACACCTGCTTCGCGATCCCCTGATATTCGATCTGGTGGAGATGGATTCCGCTCTGAGAGAAGAGGACGGCGAGAATATCGTCATCCTCTATCCCTGATCTGTCAGTTTGATGCCTCGCCGATTATATCGAGACGCTTGATCTCCTTCTTATACACGTACTTCAAGGCGATGATGAAGTAAACGGTACCGATCAGCTCCGCCAGCGGGAATGCGTACCATACGAGCTCCAGACCCGCTATGCTGGCAAGTATCCAGGCCAGCGGCAGTATACCTACGAGCTGTCTCAGCAGCGAGCCCCACAGGCTCATGAAGCCGTGACCTATCGCCTGGAATATCGACGACGACATGATGCCGAATGCGGCCGGCAGGAAGCAGAGACTTATCGTCCTCAGCGCCGGTATGCCTATGTCGTACATCTCCTGATGTCCCGTGGAATTGAATATGGTAATCAGCTCCCTAGGGAACAGCTGGAATATCACCAGACCTATTGCCATTATGACTATAGCGGCCATGAGTCCCTTTTTGAAGGCCTCCATCAGCCTCTTCCTGCTCCTGGCTCCGTAGTTGAATCCCATTATCGGCAGTACGCCCTGATTGAGTCCGAACACCGGCATGAATATGAACGACTGCAGTCTTCCGTATACGCCCATGACGGCGACTGCCGTTTCCGTGAGCCCGCCCAGGATTATGTTCATACCGAACTGCATTATCGAGGCTATGGACTGCATCAGCATGGCCGGCGCACCTACGGCGTATATATCCTTGAGAATCCTGCTCTGCGTCTTCCATCCGAACAGCTTCACGTGTACAGCATGCTTCTTGCCGAAGAGGAATATCTGTCCCAGACACATCGAAAGGAACTGTCCGAAGACAGTGGCTACGGCAGCGCCGATAACTCCCATCTCAGGGAACGATCCTATACCGAATATGAGTACCGGGTCCATGATGATATTTGTTATAGCTCCCACCAGACTGCATACCATAGGTATCTTCATGCTGCCCGTAGACTGGAGTATCTTCTCCGTCGTGATCTGCACTATCGAGAACAGCGAGCCGATGGTTATTATCTGCATGTAGTATATGCCGTTGTCTATGATATACGGCGTATTCGACATCAGGTTCATCATCGGATCCGACAGGAATATGCCTATGAGAGCGAAAAACGCCCAGCTGAAAAACGCCAGCCTGTACCCGTGACTGGCCGCCAGATCCGCCTCCTCGTAGCGCTGGGCTCCCAGCCTTCTTGATATCAGCGAATTGATTCCCACGCCCGTACCTACTGCCACCGATATTATCAGCATCTGCACCGGGAATATGTACGTTACAGCTGCCAGCGCCTGTTCGCTTATCAGCGACACGAAAAAGCTGTCTACCACGTTGTAAAACGCCTGTATGAACATCGATATCACGGCAGGCCACGACATCGTGAATATCAGCTTGCCTACGGGCATCTCACCCATTCTGTTCAAATGATCCGCGTTGTTGAGTCTGTCATTGCTCTCCATATTATCTTACCCTTGAGTTTGTTTGAAAATCCTTTCCTCCATAAAAATTTGCCTAAGTGATTTAGGCAAATTTTCATTTCCGTATTCGTTTGATTTTAACACTTTTTTCGTGCTTAAGTCAACACCTTTAAGACCTTCGTCCTCATCAGTCCTTCGACTTGTAATAGAGCATACAGTGACAGTAGCCCTCAAAATCAGGATCGGCCATCTGTTCTCTGAACTCCTGGCAGATGCACTTGTTCTCCGGCTTTATCTCCACGCGGCACGGACAATATCCGCCCTTTTGCTTGAGGCCTTCCTTTATCCTGGCGACGATCTCCTTATCTTCGTTCAGTCTTACCGACATATCGTATCACCTGCAGATCATGCCTTCCACAGTCCGTGAAGATTGCAGTATTCGTAAGCTGCTACCAACTTGTCGCCGTTGAGCGTGAACTCCGCCTCAGGCTTCATGCCCGGCTTCAGATACTTGATCTGGCTGCCGCTTTCAGTCTCAAGACATACCCACTGAATGAGATGCTCCTCCAGCATAGGATGCTCTACCGATCCTACCTTTACTTTCACGACATCGCCCGACTGCTCTACTACCGGCACGTGCTTTTCCTGTGCGGCATCCGTAGTACCCGGCTCGATCTCAGTCATCTTCTGTCCGCAGCACATTACAGGAACGCCCTTATCCTCTATCTTTGTGATTATATTTCCACAGTGTTCGCATTTATAGAATTTCATGTCTGTTACCTCCTTGATAAACCTTTCATAATGAAATATCATAATTTTTACTTGTTAAGTCCATGATACTCCTTTTTATTTATAAGTCAAGGTGTTTTCAAAAAAATATACCTAAAAAGTCCAAAATATTCTTCTACTCATCACATTGGACTTCACCGAAACGACACATCGCCATGTTATTGACATATGTCAATAAAAGTGTTATCCTTATCATAACATATTTCAGGATCACATAACAAAAGGAGTGTAAGATATGAAAATAGCGGTTACCTATGAAAACGGTCAGGTGTTCCAGCACTTCGGCCATACTGAAGCATTCAAGATCTACGACGTTGACGGCAAAACTGTTACCGGCAGCGCTGTAGTCGACACCGCAGGCAGCGGCCACGGAGCTCTCGCAGGATTTCTCAGCGAAAGAAATATCGACGTGCTCATCTGCGGCGGTATAGGCGGCGGCGCCAAAAACGCGCTGGCAGCTGCCGGGATAACGCTGATAGGCGGCGTACAGGGCGATGCCGATAAGGCCGTCGAAGCCTACCTGAACGGCAGCCTCAGCTACGATTCAGACGCCACATGCGATCATCACGGCGAAGGACATCATCATCACGGCGGCACCTGCGGACACGGAAGCTGCGGCTCACACTGATTGATGCGGCGGCTTGATGTGTGTAATTGATGCGGCGACTTGATGCGTGTGATTGATGCGGCGGCATGATGTGTGTGATTGATGCGGCGGCATGATGTGTTTGCTTGATGTGACTACTTGATGCGTGTGATTGATGTGCCTACTTGCTAATATTTTCTGATTAACTGCGATTTTTAACAAAATAACAGCATTTCAGGCTCCACGGCAGCGGCTACTTGATAATATTTCTTGATTTCCTTCGGATATTAACAAGTTTCAGCCTTATCAGAGCCAAACAAGTGTTAAAAACAGTTTAATATCATCAATTATTATCAACTGCCCCTTCACCCAGAGCCTCTACAGAGCTGATAATTGTTAAATATTCAAGATTAATCAATGTTTTTAGCAACTCATTTTGTCCTATACCCTATAGCCCTATGACATCTACCGTATTTCTGAGACGTCAGTTAACAAAATGTGTTGGCTATCATATATTTACATACATTTTTCCGAAAATCGAAAATATATGCAAACTAAGTTAAGTGCTTCATATATCTTCAACTGATTTCTCTATAAGTCACAAAACAACTTAAAACCGCTACAGCCATTGTAATTTTAATGCCTGTAGCGGTTTTTGCTAACTTATTTCGTCCTATAACACTTATCTGCTGTACTTTCTTTTGCGGTTGTAAATGACAGTGCCGGTCATCGCAGCACCCGCAGCCAGCATAGATGCAAGCCAAATAGCGATGTTGCTTTCATCGCCTGTTGCAGCGGAACCACTATCGCTGCTCTGCTCGCCATCGGTCGATTTATCGGTATCTGTAGGCGACCCAGACGATTCTTCTGTTGTACCCGTTACAGGCTTCTTTTCCAGATTCGCAATGGCATTCTCTATCGCTAAAGCCATATCGTCCACTTTGTCCTGCTCTGTAATGTCTTTTCCACGGACAACAGCATTAACAGCCGCTTCAACTGCTGAAAAATCTTTGTAATCATCCGGATTTAAAGCATCTGCCTTAGCTATGGCTTCATCTACTTTAGTATAATCTGCGTCTTTGTATTCGAGGGCGGCAATGGCGTCCTCAATAGCTTTTGCCATATTATCCACCCGCGCCTGTTCAATGACAGAAACATCTCTTACGACCGCCGCAATAGCTGCATCTACTTTGCTGAAATCGACATAGTTATCTTTGTTGAGCCCCTTTGCTTCTTCGAGAGCACTATCTACAGCTGTATAGTTTGCCGTTGCAATGTTAGTTGTTGGAACGCTTGTCGTTTCGCCTGCGCCATTGACATGAACAACATTGTATGGTGAGTCTTCAGAATTTGTAATTGTTGAGCCCTCTCCGACAGCTAGAATTTGGACAGTTCTAGCTGTTCCATCGGGACTTTGTGGTGAAAAAATAGCTATATCTTCACC